>CAWUUY010000076.1:0-9024 GCA_963924885.1 uncultured Burkholderiales bacterium
ACGCGGTGGCGGCGACGTGGACGGCATTCCTGTATTCGAGAGCGCACACGCCGCTTGCAATGCCACCCGCGCGGACACCGCGATGGTATTCGTACCGCCGCCGCTGGTGCGCGCTGCGGCCATTGAGGCGATTGAAGCCGGCTGCAAACTGGTGGTTGCCACCGCCGATGAAATGCCGGTGCGCGACACCATCGAAATCCGCGCGGCGGCCAAGGCCAACGGCGCGCGCCTCGTAGGCCCCAACTCGCCGGGGATCATTTCGCCGGGCAAGGCAAAGATGGGCTTTATGCCGTCGTTTTGCTTTATGCGCGGGCCGATGGGGGTGATCTCGCGCAGCGGCTCGCTGTCGTACGAAGGCAGCAAGCGCTTGACCGTGGCAGGCATAGGCCAAACCACAGTCATCGGCATCGGCGGCGATCCGATCAAGGGCACTACCGCTGCCGAAGCGCTGGCGTTGTTTCATGCCGACCCGGAAACCCGCGCGGTGATGTATCTGGGCGAAATCGGCGGCATCGAAGAAGCTGCCGTGGCGGAATACGCCGCGCGCAAAGACGCCAAACCCGTGGCAGCATTGATCGTCGGCAAAACCGCGCCGCCAGGCAAAAAAATGGGCCACGCCGCCGCCCTCGTCGGTAGCAAAGCCGACAGCCACTCCGCTAAAACCAGAATGCTGGCAAAGAATGGCGTATATGTCTGCGCGGGACTGCCTGATCTGGTTAAACAGGCACGGGCTGCATTGGCATCAACCTAAATGCAACCCCTTTTTAACCGCAGATATACACAGATAACCCCGCTAAGGTTTTTATCTTGTTTATCTGTGGTTAATCCGTTTTAAGTTTTTTTATTGCTTGAAGGAGCGCGTATGAACAAACCCACCGAACTCAAAATCACTGAAGAAGCGCCAGAAGGCCTGATTAACGAAGCATCGATGTCAGCCGCACGCGATCTCATCGGCAGCAAGCTGCGGCCCGAGCAATACCTGCGCGATGCCAGCATGGACGCCATTACTATATTTTCCAATGGCGTCGGTGATTTAAATCCGCTGTACCGCGATCAGGAATATGCGCGCTGGACGCGCTTTGGCGGGCTGATTGCCCACCCGTGCTTTCCGTGGACGCACCACTGGCCCGGCCGTTCGTATTGGGGCCTGCCCGGCGTGCATGGCTTTGGCGTCGCTATCGATTGCGAATACATGCGCAACGTGCGCCCCGGTGATCGCATCAGCATCTGGAACCGCGTGATCGATGTGCAGGAAAAACAATCGAAATTCTCCGGCAAGATGGCGATGCAGTATCTTGAATCGACCTACATCAATCAGCGCGATGAAATCCTCTGCCGCGCGCTGGGCCTCACCGCGCGCCACGAGCGAAAAGCCTCGCGCGACAAGGGTAAATACAAAGAGATCAAAACCCACGTCTATACGCCGCAGGAACGCGACCGCATCGACGAAATGGTGATGACCGAAATCGACCGCATCCAGGGGCAAAAAACACGGCATTGGGAAGACGTGAAGATCGGCGACAGCATCGATGAAATCGCACGCGGCCCGCTGTCGGCCTCCGACACCATGGCGTTTGTGATTGCCTCCGGTCGGGGTTCGGCGCACGGCGTGCTGCTGCGCCACGCCGCGAAGCACCCCAACCATTACATCCGTAACAAAAAAACCGGCGGCGGCGTTGAATACACCGGTATTGGTCATCACCGCGAAGACTTCGCCAAGGACGTGGGCGTGCCCGGGATGTACGACTACCTGCCGCAACGCGCGTGCTGGTTCGCCACCGCCATCACCAATTGGATGGGCGACGACGCAATACTCAAACGCCTGCGTATGGAAGCGCGCTTGTTCAATTGCCAGGGCGACACCACTTTCATCAGCGGCAAAGTGGTAAAAAAATACATGAAAGACAAATGTGCGCTGGTCGATATCGACATGAAAGGCATCAACCAGCGCGGCGATTTGTCGTCGCCCGGCTTCGCCACCGTGATGCTGGCGTCGAAAGACCCGACGACCAAGGTGCCGTTGAACGGCGCGGTGTGTGATCTGGAATTGCCGATGGTGCGGTAGTTCAAAAACCCAATGAACACAGATGAACACAGATGAAAAACACTCGCCGTTATCTATGTTTATCTGTGTTCAGCTGTGGTTAAAAAGCAGTTGACCTTTTGTTTGGAGAGCCGTCATGCCCAACACAATGTTTTTAGTCCTCGACATGATTAACGACCTGATTCACGAGGACGGCCCCAACGGCAAAAAGGGCTACGGCCCGATTCTTGAGCGGCGCAACATTATCGCCAACACCGTAACCGCCCTCGCCAAGGCGCGCGCGGCCAATGTCAAAATCGGCTATGTGCGTGTGGTCTTTTCGCCGGACTATCGTGAAGTCGCCAGCAACAGCGGCTTGTTCATGGGTGTTAAAAAGGCCGGGCTTTTCAAGCTCGGCACTTGGGGCACAGAGGTACATCCGAAGCTCGCGCCCAAGCCCGACGACTTCGACATCATCAAGCATCGTGTCAGCCCGTTTTACGCCACTACGCTGGAGCCTATCCTCGGCGCGAACCAGATTACCAGGCTGGTGCTGTGCGGCGTCTCCACCACCGGCGCGGTGTTGTCAGCGGCCAAGGATGGCCATGACCGCGACTACGACATCACGATACTCGATGATTGCAGCGCGGCGCTGACCGACGAACAGCACAAGGCCACGCTGGAAATGGTGTCGCGCTTTGCGACGATTACCACCGCATCGGAAATCGTTTTCCCGTAATGCGTACCGCCGCAGTTGCCGCCTGCCTGTGGTTCGCCGCGCCTGCGTTCGCGCAGACCGACAACTACCCCGCCCGCTCGCTGCGCTTCATCGTGCCGCTCCCGCCCGGCGGCGGCGCGGATCTGGTGGCACGCGTGGTGGCCGAACGCCTGTCTAAAAATCTGAATCAGCAGGTGTTGGTGGATAACCGCGCCGGCGGCGGCACGGTTATCGGCGCCGACCTCGCAGCGAAATCCGCCCCCGATGGCTACACGCTGCTGCTTGGCACTGCGACCACCCACGCGATCAATGTCAGTCTGGTGAAAAAACTCCCTTACGATCCGGTCAGGGATTTCGCGCCGATTGCACTGGTGGCCGTACTGCCGCAGATTATCGTCGCGCATCCGTCGCTGCCCGCGAGCACGCTGCCCGAATTGATTGTGCTGGCACGCAAACGTCCAGGTGAAATGCTCTTTGCCTCCACCGGCAACGGCAGCGCGAATCATCTGGGCGCGGAAATGCTGAACGGCGTGGCCAAACTCAGGATGCTGCATGTGCCCTACAAGGGCGCCGGGCCGTCGGTGACTGACTTGCTGGCGGGCCAGACGCAATTCATGTTCAGCACCATACCGCCGGTGCTGCCGCATGTGAAATCCAGCCGCCTCAAAGCACTGGCAGTCGCACACGCCAAACGTACCGCGCTGTTGCCGCAACTGCCCACCACCGCGGAAGGCGGCGCGCCGGGTGTGGAAGCGAGCTCATGGAACGGCGTGCTCGCGCGCGCCGGCACTGCGCCAACGATCATCACCCGGCTACATACCGAATTAGCGGCGATCATGAATCAAACTGAACTGCGCGAACGCCTCGCCGCTGCCGGCGTTGAACCGATGATCAACACGCCCGACGAATTCGCCAGGTACATTGCGTCCGAAACCGCGCGCTACGCCAAAGTGATTGCCTTCTCCGGTGCGCGTATCGATTAGTATAAATCATAAGCACATGATTTTAAACAATAATTAAAGCCTCTATGACCTATCAAACCCTCCAAGTCGAACAATCCGCCGATGGCCTGTTGCACATCACGCTGCATCGCCCTGAAACCCGCAACGCACTCAACACGCAAATGGGTATCGAGTTACGCGAGATATTTGCGCCGCTGGCGTTTCATCCGCAGGCCGTGCGCTGCGTGCTGATTACCGGCTCCGGCGACAAAGCGTTTTGCGCGGGCGGTGATCTGAAAGAACGCAACGGCATGACCGACGAGCAATGGCGCGTGCAGCACGCCATTTTCGAGGAAGCCTACTACGCCATCATGAACTGCACCGCGCCGGTGATCGCGGCGGTGAATGGTGCGGCCTTCGGCGGCGGCTGCGAACTCGCACTGGCCTGTGATTTTATTTACGCATCAAGCGCGGCGCGCTTTGCGCTGCCTGAAACCACGCTCGGTATTTTGCCCGGCTGCGGCGGCACGCAAAACCTGCCGCGTGCCGTGGGCGAGCGCCGCGCCAAAGAGTTAATCCTCACTGGTCGCGCCTTCACCGCGCAGGAAGGTTACGAGTGGGGCATGGTCAATCGCGTGTGCGAACCGGCGGCGCTGTTGCTCACCGCGCTGGAAACCGCGCGCGTGATGTGCGCCAGCGCGCCGGTGTCGCTGCGTCAGGCCAAGACCGCGATCCGCCGCGGACTGGATGTCGATCTGCGCACGGGCTTGGCGATTGAAATCGAAGCGTACAACCGAACCGTCGTCACCGAGGATAGACTCGAAGGCGTACGCGCTTTCGGCGAGAAACGCAAACCTGTATTCAAAGGCAGGTAACAAGTAGCGTGCGCCATGCACACGACAAACACACTGGATTTCGTGCGCACAGCTCACGCTATGTAAGACCGTAGTTTATGGAGACGATCATGCCTCAAATTAAAATCACCGAAGTCGGCACCCGCGACGGCCTGCAAAGCGTATCGGCGTTCGTGCCCACCGACATCAAAAAACAATGGATCAGCGACGAATACGCCGCCGGCGTGCGCGAAATAGAAGTGTGTTCCTTCGTGCCGGTAAAGCTGCTGCCGCAGTTTGCCGATGCCGCTGAGGTGGTGGCGCACGCGCTGACCCTGCCGGGCCTGACCGTCGCGGTGCTGGTGCCCAACATCAAAGGCGCCGAGCGCGCCCTTGAACTGGGGGTGCATAAAATCAACTACGTGCTGTCAGTCAGCGAAAGCCACAACCGGGCGAATGTGCGCCGCTCCACTGATGAATCCGTGGCCGATTTCGAGCGTGTGGTAGGCCTCGTGCGCAGTCATCCGGGCCGCAAGCCCATCGTGGTGGGCGGACTTTCCACCGCGCTGGGCTGCACCATCGAAGGCCCGGTGTCGCAGGATGCGGTGCGCAAACTCGCCACGCGGTTGGCGCAGGCTGGCGCGCAGGAAATCATCCTTGCCGATACCGTGGGCTACGCCAACCCCGCCTCCGTCAAGCAATTATTCATCGCTGTCAAGCAAGACCTCGGCAACATGCCGCTCACTGCGCACTTTCACGACACGCGCGGACTTGGGCTCGCCAACGTGCACGCCGCACTGGAAACCGGCGCGCGTTCATTCGATGCCTCGCTTGGCGGCCTCGGCGGCTGTCCCTACGCGCCCGGCGCCAGCGGTAACATTGCCACCGAAGATCTGGCATTCATGCTGGAGGCTATGGGCCTGGACACCGGCATCGACATGCAAAAGCTGCTGGCGGTGCGCGAACAGGTATGCCGCGCGCTGGGTGACCAGCCGTTTCACGGCGCCATCGCGCGCGCCGGACTGCCCAAGGGCCATGCGCAGGCTGCGATAGGCTGATCAGGACGCATCACGTTTTGCGGTTGCCGCCGCGCCGCGCGGTTTCGACGATTACTTTGACCGCATCGCGGTAATGCATACCGGCAAAACAACGATTATTGCCGAACGAATGTGGATCCAGATCGGGATTCGCATTCGCTTCCAGAAACACCAGCTTGTTCTCCGGTGTCAAACGGTAGTCGAGCCGCGCGTAGCCGCACAGCTTTAACGCATGAAACGCCGCGCGGCTGGCGCGACACATCTCGCGCAATACCGGCGCCGGCAACGTGGGCTCTATCCAATGCACACGCCAGCGCTTGCGGTACGCGCCGCTGTTCTTGACGTTGTGAGTGGCGAATACCGGCGCATCCGGATGCTTGCGACCGATCACCACCTGTATCGGACGCATCACGCGCGGCTCGCGGCCCAGCAGTGCCACGTAGATATCCTCGCCCGCGATAAACTCCTCGCACAGCGCGGGCTGCCAGTACTTGCGGTGTATCGCGCACACGCGTTCGCGCAGCGCCGCCAGATTGTGCACTAGCGACTGCTTGCCGATACTATCGGAGCCGTCACCGTACTGCGGTTTAACAAACACGGGAAAGCCGAAATCCGGTGTACGCACGCGTTCGCCCGGCGCGATCACCATTTCGCGCGCCACCTTCACTCCGTGGTAGCTGACGATCTGCTTGGACAGGGATTTATCGCGACACCGTTGCAGCGCCTCCGCGCCGCTGCCGGTATAGGGCAGGCCCAGCAGTTCCAGCAGCCCGGTCACCGCGGCATCCATGCGCCGGTCGCCATCCACCCATTCCGTGACGTTGAACACCACGCGCGGATTGAGCGCGCGCAACTCGGCAATCGTCGGCGTCACGGCGGGATCGAATGGCACGATCACCACGGTCTTGTAGAGCGAGCGCAGGCAACGGTAAAGCAACGCCTCCATGCCGCCGCGATCCACCACGAATTTGCCGGAAGCGCCGCGTGCGCCAGTTTCAATATCGACCAGCAGCGCCACATCGCAGCGCGCTGGATGCTTCAGAACGCGCGCCGTAACGCGCCGCTTATTATTTTGCATGCGGTGATTGTAACGCGCCGGATGCGGACGATGCAGGGTCGGAACCGGCGAAAAAAAGGGCGGATCGCTCCGCCCCTGAAATCATCATCATCCGTCGTAACTATTTAAACGCAGCCACCTCGCGTGCGCTCCCGGTCAACTCCAGAATATGCATGCCGGTATCCGCGCGATCAACGATGTAGATATAGCCGCGGTCATCCACATCGACGTTGTTGGTCTGGATCGCCACCTTGCACTGCGCGCCCTGCGGCGTGGTGAGGCAGCGCTTGTCGGTGTTGTCGGTGATGGCCGGAATGAAATAGCCGATCTCTTTCGGGTTGAACGGATCGCGGATATCCACCGCGCGCAAGCCGCCGTTAAACCATGCGTAGAACATCACGCGTTTGGCATACATCGGCGGCTGATTCTCGTGCGAAGCATGGGCACCGAAACGTCCGCCGCGCTTGCAGAATCCGCCGGGCGCTTCGGGCACCTGATAGTTCGACAGATTGAACGGCGCCTTGTCGTCGGTGACATCGACAAAGTACGCCATCTGCCGCGCCTCGTTACATTCGTTGGCGATGGCCTCATTGGTCAGCGCCACCAGGTCGCGAGTGGAGACCTTATTGGCAGCGAAGTCCTTGACTTGCACGCCCATGATCGGCAGCGTGGTGTGCGCACCCATGTAGGGCGGCGTGTACATGATCGACACCTGCGGATACAGCAGGTTCTCGGGCGTCGGCTCCTTCGCGCCCTTGAGCAGTTTCTCGCGGTCGAGTATTTG
Organism: uncultured Burkholderiales bacterium; assembly: GCA_963924885.1. GTDB lineage: Bacteria > Pseudomonadota > Gammaproteobacteria > Burkholderiales > SG8-41 > UBA5216. The sequence goes on from CAWUUY010000076.1 coordinate 7,394, forward strand.
CAGCACGCCGTTGCTATTGGTGCCAGAGCCGATGTAAATACGGTTGCCTTTCACGCCGGTTGAAATGGCGCCGTGCATCTGAAATTTATTGTCCGGCAAGGGATTTTTTGCCCCCGGCTCCTGACCCACCAGACCAAAATCCCGGATATGCACAGGCTTCGCCGGATCGGAAAGATCGTACACCTGCATCATGCGCCGCGTGTTCCAGCCTTTGACACCGGAGATCAGGTAAGCGATGCCGGTGTCGCATTCCCAGAAGTTTTTGTGCGTGTCGCGCAGGCCGCGCACCACCACGTTAACCAGCGACGGGCTCTCAGGCCGGGTCACATCCCAGATTTCGTGCGCCGAATTGCCGAACGAACGCAGCAGATAGAACTTGCTCTTGTCGCCCCTGGGCAGATCACGCCCGGCGCAGATGCGCACCATCTGCGCGCCGCCGCTCTCGGTACCGCCCTCCTGCCCCGCGATATGAAACAGCGTTTTCGGTGCGCGTGGATCGGTCACATCGATGATCGAGGTGCCGTTGAATTCCGTGCGCCCATTGAGAGGGTTGACCTTGGCAACGCCGCCGTGATGCCCGACATAAGCGATCCAGCGATTGCCCTGCTGCTTGATTTCAGGGTGATAGGCGCTGCGCGCGTGCAGATCGACATGGCCCAGCAGCGCCACGTTGCTGGATTCCGCCTGACGCGGGTTGTATTCCGCCGCCGTACGCGGCGCGGTACCGCCGCAACCGATCAACATACCGCAGAGCAGCAACGCTACCGGCCAGACACATGCACCCCTTATTAATGTAGTCATTCCCCACCCCCCTTGTTGAAAAGATTCTGATTTAATTTTTTGCGAGCATCCCGAATCACAACACCACTAGCGCCCAAGTCTATAAGACTATGCCAACCCCTTACGCACATCCACCAGCGCCTGCGTTAGCCGCTCCGGCAACATCGGCAACGCCCGCAGCCGCGCGCCCGTCAGCCGATGCACCGCATTGGCTATCGCCGGTGCAATAGGCGCCACGCCTGCCTGCCCGGCGCCGGAAGCTTGCCCCGTGCCGCCCTGCACCACATCAATGTGCATCGGCGGTATGTCATCCATGCGCAGCAGCGGATAATCCGCGAAATTCGATTGCTGCACCACACCGTTTTTGATGGTGATATGCTCGCGCAGCGCGGTCGACAGACCCAGAATAATGCCGGTTTCGAGTTGCTGCCGCAGATGCCCCGGCTGCATCACCGTGCCGGTGTCCGCCACCGCCCACACGCTGTGCACTTTGATCTTGCCGCTTCCGCGATCAACAGACACTTCTACCGCTTCGGCGATCCGGCAGTGGCCGCTGGCTATACGCCACCCCCAATGCGGTATCGCCGCGCTGGCGATCCCACACCGATAATGTTCCCACATGCTCCAGCACGGCCTTGCCGCGCGCGTCGGCCAGCAGGTCGATGCGTAGTTGCAACGGGTCTTTGCCCAGCTTTGCGGTGATTTCATCCATGAATGATTCCACCGCGAATACCGTGTAGCCGCCGCCCAATGCGTTCCAGTAACCTACCGGCACGCCGCCCGTCTGATGCAGATACTCGTGGTGCGTGTTGGCGATGCCTTACGGCTGCGCCATGCCTGCCGCCACCGAA
>CAWUUY010000077.1:0-3314 GCA_963924885.1 uncultured Burkholderiales bacterium
ACCGGCTTCATCCCGGTCACTTTCAGCCCGCGCGCGGCGAACGCGTGCAGCAGCGCGCACGCCGCCAGTGTTTTCCCGACGCCGGTGTCGGTGCCGGTGACGAAGAAGCCGCGCGCGCTCATGTTGCGTCTGCGGACTTGATGTCGATCACCCGTTTGCCACTGGGGGTCACGCGCGGCAACGGTTTCCACGCGTGGCCGTAGACCACTTCAAACGTCGCGGGCAGTTTGCCGTCGCGCCGTAGCGGTTCGTAGGCTACCGTCACCGCCTCAAGCCGTGATTTACCGGTGAGTCCCGGCGGGCGGCTCTGCGTGACGTTGTGCGCGCCGATGGCTTTCAGGTCGCGCATCAGCGCGCGCACGTCGCTGTAGGTCAGTGTGAACGGCTCCATGTCCATCACCGGATCGGCGAAGCCGCGCTTGACCAGAATATCGCCGATGTCGTGCAGATCGATAAAGCGGCTCACGTGCGTGTGTTGATCCACGCCGGCCGTGGTATTGAAGGCCGCGCGCAATTCCTTCAGCGTGTCCGGCCCGAAGCTGCTGAACATCAGCAGCCCGCCCGGCGCCAGCACGCGGTAAAATTCGCCAAACGCGCGGTCGGGATCGTTCATCCATTGCAGCGCGAGATTCGACCACACCAGATCAACGCTGCCGGCGGCGAGCGGCAGTTGTTCGATGTCACCGCAGAGCGCAAGGGGCGATTGTCCGAGGAATGATTTCCACCACGGCGTGCGCGCGCGCCCGCGATGCAGCATCGTTAGCGCCAGATCAAACGCGATGACGCGCGCCTTCGGGTAACGCGCGCGCAGCGCGGGCAGCGCGTTGCCGGTGCCGCTGCCGGCATCGAGTATCACGGCGGGCTGGTGTTTGATGAGATCCAGCCGCTCGTCCATGCGGCGGCACACCTCGTGCTGCAACACGGCGGCGGCATCGTAGGTATCCGCCGCGCGTTCGAACGAACGGCGCAGCAGTTTTTTATCGAACTGCAGCGGCGGGTTCATGAAGAAATTCGTGCAACAACTTTGCCACCGTAACGGGGGCGGACAGGAACGGCGCGTGGCCCGCGCCGGCAATGCGGTGAAACCGCGCATCGGACAGCGCCTGCGCCAGCGCCTCGCCCGCCGCGCAGGGCGTCACCGCGTCGTGCTCGCCGTGAATCACCAGCGTGGGTTGTGGTATCGAGGGCAGCAGCACGCGCACATTGGCCGTGCGCAAAATGTCCAGCCCGGCTTCCAGCACTGCCTGCGCGGGCAACGCGTGGGTAAACAGCGCCGTGCGCAATTGATGCGCCACCCGCACCGCCTGCGGGTCGCCGAGCGATTGCAGGGCCACGAAGCGCCGCAACACACTGGGACAATCGCGTTTGATTTGCGCGGTAAATTGCTTCATCACCATCGGCGTCACCGCATGCGGCCAGCCCTCGCGCCGCACAAAGCAGGGCGTGCCCGCGATCAGCGCCAGGCGACTGACCTGCCGCGGCGCGCGCTGCGCCCACGCCAGCGCCACTTGCGCGCCGAGCGACCAGCCGACGACGCTGCATTGCTTGGGCGCGGCGGCGGCCAGCGTATCGGCGATACGCTCCAGCGTGTACGGCTCGCACGTCGCGGTTCCTTCGTAGCCCGGCAGCGCCATCACCTGCACGCGACAATGTTTTTCCAGCGCGCGCGCCAGCCCGCGAAAAACCTGCGGGTGACTGGCCCAGCCGTGCAGCAACACCACCGGGTTCGTGCCGGCGGTTTTCAATGCAGCGCCTCGCACAGCGCGCGCACATCGTCAGCGGTGTGCGCTGCCGACAGCGAAATACGCAACCGCGCCGTGCCTGCGGGTACTGTCGGCGGACGTATCGCGGGAACCAGCAAGCCGCGCGCGGCGAGTTTTTCCGCCACCGCAAGCGCCGCACGGTTGTCGCCGATCACCAAAGGCTGGATCTCCGTGATCGACGGCAACAATCGCCAACCCTCCGGGAGTTTATTTTTAAGTAGTTGTTTTAATTGAATAATATTTCCCGTCAATTGTTGACGCAAAGGCGCACCGGCAGCGATGAGTTGCAGACTTTTTGATACCACACGCGCCAGCAGCGGCGGCATCGCGGTGGTGTAAATGTAGGTGCGCGCGCGCTGCATCAGCGTTTCGATCAGCGTGGCATCGCCCGCGACAAACGCGCCGGACACGCCGGCGGCTTTGCCGAGGGTCGCCATGTAAATCACGCGCGGATGCGTGACATCGAAATGCTCCAGCACGCCGCGCCCGCCAGCGCCCAGCACGCCAAAGCCATGCGCGTCATCCAGCAACAGCCACGCATCGTGCCGCTCGGCCAACGCCAGCAGTTCCGGCACCGGTGCGATGTCGCCATCCATGCTGAACACCGCGTCGGCGACGAGTAATTTGCGGCGCGCCTTGGTCGTGGCGAGCAATGTGTCGAGTTGCGCCAGATCATTGTGCGCATAACGCTTGAACTGCGCCCGCGACAGCAGGCAAGCATCGTTGAGCGACGCATGATTCAGCCTGTCGGCAAACACCGCGTCTTCACGGCCCATGAGTGCGGTGACAATACCGAGATTGGCCATGTAGCCGGTCGAAAACAGCAGCGCGCGCGGCAGGTTCACAAACGCCGCCAGTTGCTGTTCCGCCTCCTCATGCGCGCGCGAGTGTCCCAGCACCAGATGCGATGCCCCCGCGCCCACGCCGTATTGCGCGGCGCCGGCCTGTGCGGCAGCGATCAACGCGGGGTGATTGGCCAGTCCCAGATAATCGTTGCTGCAAAACGCGACGTAGCGTTTGCCATCAACCACTACGTGCGCGCTTTGCGCGGAATCCAGCGTGCAGCGACGGCGGCGCAAACCTTTTTCATCGAGCGTGGTCAGCTCATCCTGCAATACGGAGAATGGCATGGTGTGGCGCTCGTCATGCGCCATCACACCTTCGCTTCCATCGCATGCAAACCCAACTTCGCAAACAACGCCTGATCCCGCGCCACCTCCGGGTTGCCGGTAGTGAGCAACTTGTCGCCGTAAAAAATCGAATTCGCACCCGCCAGAAAACACAGCGCCTGTATGCCCTCTGGCATTTCCTGCCGCCCGGCAGACAACCGCACCATCGCGCGGGGCATGGTGATGCGCGCGCAGGCCACGGTGCGCACGAATTCCAGCAAATCCAGTTGCTCCGTGCCATGCAAGGGGGTGCCTTCCACCTGCACCAGATTGTTGATCGGCACCGATTCGGGATACGGATTCATAGTCGCCAGTTGCACGATCAGCGCCGCGCGCGCGCGCCGCGTTTCGCCCATGCCGACGATGCCGCCGCTGCACACAT
>CAWUUY010000078.1:0-4435 GCA_963924885.1 uncultured Burkholderiales bacterium
GCCGTCGAGCTGGCGCCCGCCGTGATTGGACACCATTATGCCGTTGACGCCGCTTTCGCGCGCGATGCGCACATCGTGGCGTGACAGCACGCCTTTTAACACCAGATTGCCCTTCCAGATTTTGCGCATCAGTTCGACGTGTTCCCAGTTCAGGCCGTCGCGCCCCATGCGCGGGCGCTCCATGTTGCCGAGGATGGGGATGCGCGGGAAGCCCATGTTTTCCAGATGCGGCATGCCGTGCTGGTACACGGTACGCGCAAAGGTGCCGAACAGCCAGCGTGGCCGGATCATGCCGTCCCACGCCAGCCGCAGCGAGGGTTTCAACGGCGAGCTATAGCCGGTGCGCACATTGTTTTCGCGGTTAGCGGCCATTTGCACGTCCACCGTCAGCACCAGCGTTTCAAAACCGGCGGCCTGCGCACGCTCCACCAGCGGAATAATGATGTCAGGCTCGCCGGGCAGATAGGCCTGAAACCAAGCGGTGGGGCCGACCTGGCGCACATGCTCCATCGGCGTGAGCGACGCGCCGCTTTGGATCATCACGGTGTTCAGTTCGGCGGCGACGGTGGCGAGCACATCGTCGCCGCGATAGGCGGCCAGCGCGGTGGAACCCATGGGCGGAAATCCGAATGGCAGATCATAGCTGCGCCCGAACAACGTGGTTTTCATGTGGCGCGTTTTGGTGTTGACCAGCACACGCGGCATGAATTCGTATTCGCTGAACGCAGAGCGATTGCCGTCGAGCGATGAATTGGTTTCCACGCCGCCGGAGATGTAGCCGAAGATGGGGCGCGGTAAAAAGCGGCGCGCGGGCGCTTCGAAGTCATCCAGGCACAGGATGTCGCTTAGATTGCTCATGATTTTATTGTCTTTCCTTGATGGTCAATGAAGTCGCTTGATTTTACTCGAACACATAACGGTAAGCCTTGCCATGCCGGACGATGCGGCCAGTCGTTGGTGCGGGGAAGTGGCCGGGCATCAACCGCGTGCCGTTCTCTGCATATTCCTCAATCAGCCGTGTGCGCGTCTGGCGCGACAACTCCCGGTCGGTGCAGGCGAGCGTGGACCACGCCGGCTGCATCAACTGAAACTGGTGATGAATCACGTCGCCCAAAAATACCGCGCGCTCATCGCGCGAGCGCGCATGAATCACCACATTGCCGGGCGTATGGCCGGGCGCGCTTTCAAACCACAGGCCGTCTTCCATCGCATAGTCGTCATCGACCAGCATCGATTGCCCCGTGCGCACCACCGGCAGCACGCTGTCTTCAAACGCATTGCGGTGCGGTGATGCTTCGCCGCGCTGCTGCACGGCCTGCCAATGCGCGAACTCGCGGCGCGCCATGATGTAGCGCGCGTTGGGAAAGGTCGGCACCCAGCGCCCGTTATCGAGGCGGGTGTTCCAGCCGACGTGATCCCAGTGCAGGTGCGTACACATCACGAAATCGACTGACTCAGGCGCAACACCCACATCGGCGAGAGCGGCGATGAACGGTGATTGCCGCCGGTGAAACTGCGGCCGCGTCGGGCGCTCCTTGTCATTGCCGATGCAGGAATCGATGAGGATGGTATGGCGCCCGGTCTTGACCACGAAGCAGTGAAAGCTGAACACCAGTTTGCTGGTGGAGGGATCAAGCAGCCGCGGCCCGGTCATGTCGGGGTTGGCGCGCAGAATTTCTTCGTCGTAGTCCGGAAAGAAAATTTCCGGCGTGATAAACGGCCCCTCGAATTCGGTAATGCGATGCACCTCGAATTCGCCGATGTTTGTGTTCTGCATGCTGTTCTCCGCGGCTGGGTAGTTATGGCATCCACGCGCCGCCGTTGACGTGTAATGACTGTCCGGTGATAAAGCGCGCATCCGGGCCGCACAGCATGCGCGCCATGGCGGCGATTTCTCCCGGTTCGCCGCGCCGGCCCACCAGCGGCACCGCTTTGCGATGATCGGGGCGTTCCGCCGCCAGACCCGGCGCGCCGCGCTCGGTGTCGATGGGGCCGGGCACCACGCAGTTAACCGTGATATCACGGCTGGCAAAGTCATAAGCGAGGCCCTTGGTCATGCCCGCGAGGCCCGATTTGGCGGCGATCACATGCACGCGGTGAAACGCGCCTTGATGGCCGGTGAGACCGCCGATATTCACGATGGACGCACTGCCGGCGCGCAGCAAATGCGGCAGGCAGGCTTGGGTGCAGATAAACGCGCCGTCGAGCGTCACCGACAGCACGCGCTGCCATTGCTCAAGCGTGGTGTCCTCGAATTTGATATCGGGCCGCCACGAACCGTTGTTCACCAGAAAATCCAGACGACCGAATTGTTTGACTGTTTCATTCACCATCGCCTGCACCGCCGGCACGTCAGTGACATCCGCCATGAAGAACGCCGCCTTGCCGCCATCGGCTTTAATCATGGAGACGGTTTTTTCGGCGTCCTCGCGCGAGGTGTTGGCGTTGACCATCACCGCCGCGCCGCCCGCCGCTAGCGAGCGCGCAATGGCGCGCCCTATGTTGCGCGCCGCACCGGTGACCAGCGCCACCTTGCCGTCGAGTTCGTTGCTTTTGCGCAGTCCGGTTGTGCTCATGATGGTTATTTTCCGTAGTATTCCTGCACGGTTTCCCATGCGACTTCTTGCAGAAACTTGGCCGCTGCCGCATCCACAGTCGCGGGGTGCGGCCCGCCGACGGGAGATTTTCGTTGCAGCGCGGCGTAGGTGGTCGCGGCGGCAAGATAGGTGCCGCGCGCGCTGGGATGGCGTTTATCGGCCACATAAAGCCGGATGTCCGGTTGTTTGGCAATGGCCTTCGCAAACGCAAGGCCGGCGGGAATCACCAGCGCGCCGTTGGCGTTGCCGGCAATCGTGTATTGCTCGGCAAGCTGCGCGGTCATCTCAGGCTTGTCCTCGTAGGCCCAGCTCATGAATAGCACCGGTTGCGCCTTGTGCTTGCGCACGGTGTCGCTGTGCCTTTTGGCATACTCGTGAAACATCGGGCCGAGTTGCGGATGGATGGGGCATTGGCTGCAATCCATCATGATGACCAGATCAAATAGCTTATCGAATTTGTTGAAGCGGATTTCGTTATCGCCGACGAATGAATATGACGCCACACCGCCAGGTTTGAAGTAGGCTTCGATGTCGTGCCAGTTCAGTCCCGAACCGCTCATGGTGATCGAGGTGCCGCGATACGCGGCGCGATTCTGCGGATCGGCGGCAATGGCGAAGGCCGACACCTGCGTATGCAGGCTGTTGTTGTAATAGAAAAAACTGTTGCCGACATACAAGACTGTCTTGGGCGAGGCCGCGTCGATCACTTTCGGCTTGGTCTGCGCATGTGGAAGGCCCCCGGTAATCGTCAGGGCGAGCATGGCCAAGGCGGTTGCCGTATTGCGTATCGTTGATGGAATCATGATGACCTCTGTATTCATTGAAGGCGGAACTGTAGCGCATTTGATGTTATCTTGCCGGGCACAAACATGGGGAGAGTACGATGAGTACAGTGCAACCCGCTGATAAAACCATCACCGTCAACGGTATCAAACTTCACTATCTGGATTGGGGCAATGCCGGCAAGCCGCCGCTGATTTTGCTGCACGGCATTGCGCGTGTGGCGCATGCGTTCGATCATCTGGCGCCGCATTTCACAATTGATTACCACGTGATCACGGTGGATATGCGCGGCCACGGCGATTCCGGCTGGCATGCCGATGGCGCGTATCTGGTGGAGGATTACACTAGCGATATCGAGGCGCTGATCGAGCAACTGGGGCTGCGCAATCTAGTGCTGTGGGGTGCTTCCACCGGCGGGCGCGTGGTGCAGATGATCGCTGGGCGGCATCCCGATTGGGTGTCGTCGGTGGTGGTGGAGGATGTCGGGCCGGAGCGTACGGCGGCGATTTCGAATCGACGCGGCGACCGCATGGCCCAGGAGGCCAACGGCTGGGCGAATCTCGACGAGATGCTGGTGCAGGTCAAGGAGGAAAATCCGCGCACGCCCGAGCCGATTTTGCGCAACCTCGCGCAGCACGGATCGAAGACGCGCCCTGACGGGCGGCTGGTGTGGAAGCGCGACCCGGCCATCCTCAAGGGTTTCATTCCCACCAAGCTGTGGAGTACGGTACGGCGTATCAAGGCGCCGATTATTTATGTGCTGGGTGGTGTAAGCGCCATCGTGCCGCCCGAAACGCAACAGGAGTTGCAAGCCGCGCTGCCGCAATCGCAAATCGTGATGATGCCGGGCTTGGGGCATTATCCGAGTGATGAAAATCCACAAGAGTTTCTGGCGATTGTGGATCGCTTTTTAGCACGGGTTCGCAAGTAATAACCGGGAGAATCAGCCATGCAACTGGAACTGAACGGACGCAACGCGGTGATCGCCGGCGGCTCGCGCGGCATAGGGCGCTCGATAGCCCTGGCGTTTGCGAGGGCAGGGGCGAATGTGTCCA
>CAWUUY010000079.1:0-20093 GCA_963924885.1 uncultured Burkholderiales bacterium
AGACCCCACGCATCAACCAGCCGGTGGAAATACTCGGACAACGCGCCGGGCGCCACGCATATCGCCTTGCGCCAGCAGCCCGCGCGCGGCGCGCGGAATATCTTCGGGCAAGCTTTCGGCACGCAAATCCATGCCGAATAACACATCCGGCTTGTAGCTCGTGCGTTGACCCATCACGTCCGTGAACCAGCCCATGTGCCGCGACAGGTAGTACAGCAGCCAGCCGATGAACGCAATGGCCAACACCCAAGCCATCACGCGTATCACCTCGGCGATGAATTGCGCAAACTCGAGCCAACCGTCGCCGATCTTGATATCCGGATTGGCGCTGTCCTTCGCGGGGTATTTGCGCCGCCACGTCTTGCGGTCTTCATACTGCTTGAATTCAGGCCCCTTCAGGATTTCCTCGATCAACTGCTTTTCGACCGACGGTCCGGTGGCAACCGGGCTGACGACGGCATTCGCGGCGGGCGGATCGGCGGCTGGCGCCTGCGCCCACGCATTGTTACCTGTCCTGCCATGTAACATCATCGCGGTCGCCAACAGCGCCACCGCCGTTTTGATCGAAGCGCCCGCCGCCGCGATCCTTGCGCTCATGCGCTTGAATGCCACTTCCAGATCCCAGCCTTCCAGCACGGTACGGCGCGACAGGTACAGCGAGAATCCGGCCGACACATACAGCGGTTCGAGCACACATTCGATCAGCACGAATGTACCGTTAAACAAATACTGGCTGAGCAGCGAAGGCTCTCGCTCGCCGAACGAAAAATAGTCGCCCAGTTGAAGACTGAATTGCACGTCCTCGGGCGAGATCAACTTGAGGAAGCCGTCGAAGCCGAGCAACAGCACGTAAGCGAAATGAATCATCACCACGCCGAGCCATACCGCCGGGCCGCACGCGGTTCGATCCAGCACGCCGATCCGTTCGCGCCGCGCCTTGCCGCTCTGGCCCTCGAGCTGATGCACCGCCAGATGCAGGCTACGCGCAAAGTCAAAGCGTCCCAGCGTCAGTACATACAGCAGACCGGTGCGCGGAATGTGTCGCAGGTTCTTCAGCGTGGCGCGCCATGACGGCGTTTCACCAAACACGGCTTGCGCCGTCACGTGCAAGGCAGTACGGTCAAACGCGGGCTTGAACCACCACACGATCAGCATGGCGACGGTGGGATTACCCCAGGTCAATAGATTCACCAGCACGGCAAACGCCAGATAGGGCAGCGCAAAGGCCAAATACAGATTGGCCCCGGTGTGGCGTGCCAGCGCGATGCCCAGATCAAACGACTCCCACGCATTGCTCGCGCGCAAGGCAACGTTCAGTTGATCAACGCGCATCGGACTTGCGGCGACCGCCGACAAACAGAAAATACAGAAGGAACATTACCCGGAACGCGATACCCACCGCGTACTTGATTTCGGGCGTAACAGCCGTGCTGGAAGACCAAAAGGCTTCGATAAAAGCGGCAAACGTGATCATGCCTGCCGCACCGTACAGCAGACATATTGCAGGGCCCGCCGCGATTTTTAATACCGCCAGACACGTCAGGCGGCCCGGCGCAATCAGCGCCCATCCCAATTTCAGACCTCCGGCGCCGGAAAGCACCGCGCCCAATAACTCCCACGAACTGTGTCCGGCCACTAAGCCCCAGAAAGTGGAAATGTAGCCGAGCTGCGTCAAATGCCCGGCAACAGCGCCGATGGACACACCATTGAACACCAAAAAAAAATCGAGCCGATGCCATACAACAGACCGCCGGCGAAACACTGAAAATCTATTTTGACGTTATTCCAGATGTAATAGCCGAACATCATCACCTGACTGTCGGCTTCGCGATGCGGGCCGAGCACGCGGTTGCCCGGCGCATCCATGCGTTCGTAGCTGCGTAACTGCTCCGGACTTGCCAGATAATAAACGAACTCGGGGAAATATTGCAGTACGGCAATAAACCCCAGCAGCGGCACCAACAATAAGGCGATGGCGATCCACACCAGTATCGATTCCTGCCGCACCAACGCCGGGAAACCGTGCCGGATAAAAACAATCACGCTGTTCAACGCATTGCCGCGCGCGCCGTAGAGCGCTTGGTGGCCGCGCAGCGCCAGATGGCTCAGGTAATCCACGAGTTCGGGGCTGTAGGCGCGGTCGCGCGCCAGCGCCAGGTGATGCGCCAGTTCGCGGTAGCGGTGCGGCCACTTGCGCGCGATGTCGTCACGCTGTGCGCCGTGCTGGGCATTCTTGCGTGCGGACTTGCGTACACTCAACGTGACGAGCCAGCCTTTGAACTCCACCCACGCCTTGCGGTGGCGCGCCTCGAACAGGGACTGGTTCATGTTGCCTTGCCCCGTTGGTGGTGCGCGATGCCCAGCAGCACTTGCGCCGGTTCGCGCGCCGCGCCCACCAGCGGTACGGCGTGTTTGGCTAACTCACTGGCGCGCGCGCCGGTCAGCGTGGCGTAAAGCTCGGCAAAATCCAGCACAGCGCGTTTTTCGTCCAGCGTCAATGCCACCGCCGGCGCCACCACGCGCGCTTCCGGCAGCGCGGAACGCACGGCGGGCTTGTCGCGGTAGACCACTATGGTGCCCGCCGCGAGGTCACCCAAGCGTTTGAAATCGTGGCTTAACAACATCGCGATCAGGCCGAAAGCGTAGAGAAACGGCAAAAAATCCACCGCGTGCAGCAGGTTGCGGGTAACCGACGAGCCGAAAGTCACTGGCGTGCCATTATCGTTCAGCACCACCATACCGAAGGCGCGCTCGCCGGGGGTGGCGCCATCCCACCACACTTCGCAGACGACCGGGTAGAACCACTCCAGCAAAAACGCCAGTATCAATAACATGCCCATGCCCGCGCCCTTGAGCATGCCCAGTATCCCCGCCAGCGTGCCGTAGACCGCGAGCCGTATCATCAGATCGACCACAAAGGCGAGCGCCCTGGGGCACCAGGCCGGCCAAACGCAATGTCAGTTCAAAGCGTTCGGGAGTCGGGACGCGGCGCAGAGTATCGAGCATAAGATGCAGAGAATATCAGTCTGAAAAAATTGTGGTGCGCGAAATCTAGATCATGGCAAGTGAATGCGGAGGGAACAACGCAACGGTCACTTGAGAAGACAGCAGCGCTTGCGCGGGCTTTATTGCCGCAGCGCGTTTGCCCCCTGCATTTCACGTTTCGCGACGGTACGTTACACTCCCTGCTGATTCGTGAAAAGAGCGCTATATGGCTGATAATAAAAGTAAAAAAGTGGTTTTGGGCGTCACCGGCGGCGTCGCTGCCTACAAGGCCGCCGAACTGGTGCGCCGCCTTGGCGAGCACGGCATCGACGTGCATGTGGTGATGACACAGGCCGCGTGCGGCTTTATCACACCTGCCACGATGCAAGCGCTGTCGGGCAATCCGGTTTATACCGACATGTGGGATGCACGCATCGGCAACGCGATGGCGCACATCGAACTGTCGCGTGACAAGGTCGCGATTGTGATCGCGCCTGCCACCGCCGATTTCATGGCCAAGCTGGTGCATGGCCATGCCGACGATCTGCTGTCCACGCTGTGCCTCGCACGCGACTGCGCGCTCATCGTTGCGCCCGCGATGAACCGCCAGATGTGGGATCACCCGGCAACGCAGCGCAATGTGGTGCAGCTTGAACAAGACGGCGTCACGCTGCTCGGCCCCGCCAGCGGCGATCAAGCTTGCGGCGAAACTGGCGCCGGGCGCATGCTGGAGGCGCAGGACATAGCCGATGCGGTGGCCGCTTTTCTCGCGCCTAAAACACTTGCGGGCGTGCGCGTGCTGATGACCGCCGGCCCGACCTTTGAACCCATCGACGCGGTGCGCGGCATCACCAACCGCAGTTCCGGGAAAATGGGCTACGCCATCGCGCGCGTGGCCCTCGGCGCGGGCGCGAAAGTCACCTTGATCTCCGGACCGTCGAGCCAGCCCGTACCTGCAGGCGCATCAGTCACGAACGTGCAAAGCGCCGCCGACATGTTCGATGCGGTGAAACGCCACGCCAAGCAGGCGGATATTTTTATCGGCGTCGCAGCGGTAGCTGACTACCGCGTGGACAATCCACGCGAACACAAAATTAAAAAAACGGATAAGTCACAACTGACGCTGAAGCTGCTGCCGAACCCCGACATCCTCGCTTGGGTCGCGTCACAACCCAAGCCGCCGTTCACCGTGGGCTTCGCCGCCGAAAGTCAAAATCTCGAAACCTACGCCGACGAAAAACGCCGCCGTAAAAAAGTGAATCTGATCGTCGCCAATCTCGCGCAAAACGCCATCGGCGCCGACGATAACGAAGTGATGCTGCTCGACGATAGCGGCACGCACAAGCTCGCGCGCGCGCCGAAGGAAGCGGTGGCCAAGGACATCGTGGCGCACATCGCAACCTTGTTCAAAGCCGCGAAAAAAAGCCGGTAGCCGCACCATCGCCGGGGTTACCCGTTCACCCGTTCACGCCGTTAAAATGAAAATCGACATCAAAATCCTCGACCCACGCCTGCGCGACCAACTGCCGTATTACGCCACCCCCGGCTCGGCCGGCCTCGATCTGCGCGCTTGTGTCAAAGAACCGCTGACGCTGAACCCCGGCCAATGCGAACTGATCCCCGCCGGCATGGCGATACACATCGCTGATCCCGGCTACGCGGCGGTAATCCTGCCGCGCTCCGGTCTCGGCCACAAACACGGCATCGTGCTAGGCAATCTAGTCGGGCTGATTGATTCCGATTATCAGGGCCAGTTGTTTGTGTCCACCTGGAATCGCGGCCATGCGCCGTTTGTGCTTAACCCGATGGAACGCCTCGCGCAACTGGTGGTAATTCCCGTGATGCAGGTTGAATTCAACGTGGTGGATGACTTCGGCGCGTCGGACCGCGGCGCGGGAGGCTTCGGCAGCACAGGAAAATCCTGAGCTGCCGCGCCGCCGCTCCGTCAACGCACTACTACGCCACCTTGATCTTGAAGCTGTTCGCGTAGACCGCCGGATTCTTGCCGTCCCACACCACGCCATCCATCAGTTTCGATGAACGCATCGGGTCTTTGGGTATGCTGACTTTCGCCTGCGTCGCCGCGTCCTTGTAGATATCGATCTTGTTGATCTGTTTCGCTATCGCGAGATAGTCCGGATCGGACTTCATCAGGCCCCAGCGCTTGTGCTGCGTCAGGAACCACATGCCGTCGGACAAATACGGATAGGTCACCGCGCCGTCACCGAAAAACCTCATGTGATTCGGATCGTCCCAGGTTTTGCCCAGGCCATTTTGATAGCGGCCCAGAATGCGCTGGTTGATTACATCCACCGAGGTGTTCACGTACGCGGTGTTTGCCACCACTTCCGCCATTTTCAGCCGGTTCGAGAGCGATGCATCAATCCAGCGCCCCGCGTCGAGGATCGCCGCCGTCATGGACCGGCAGGTGTTGGGGTACTTTTTCGTAAACTCATCGGTGCAGCCCAGCACTTTTTCCGGATGGTCCTTCCAGATATCCTGCGTGGTGGCGGCCGTGATGCCGATGCCATCCGCTATCGCGCGGTGATTCCACGGTTCGCCCACGCAGTAGCCGTCCATGTTGCCGATGCGCATATTGGCCACCATCTGGGGTGGCGGCACGGTGATGATCTTGGTGTCTTTCAGCGGGTTGATGCCAGCCGCCGCCATCCAGTAATAAATCCACATCGCGTGCGTGCCGGTGGGGAAGGTTTGCGCAAAAGTGTATTCGCGCTTGTCGGTCGCCATCAGCTTCGCCAGCGACGGGCCGTCCACCGCGCCCTTGTCGGCGACTTTTTTCGACAGCGTGATCGCCTGCCCGTTTTGATTTAGCGTCATCAGCACCGCCATGTCCTTGCGCGGCCCGCCGTTGCCCATATGCACGCCATATACCAGCCCGTAGAGCACATGCGCGGCATCGAGCTCGCCGTTCACCAGTTTGTCGCGCACGCCCGCCCATGACGATTCCTTGGTCGGGATGATCTTGATGCCGTACTTCTCGTCGAACTTCAGCACTGAAGCCATCACCACGGAAGCGCAATCGGTCAGCGGTATGAAGCCAATTTTGACTTCTTTCTTTTCCGGCGCGTCGGACCCTTGCGCCCACGCGCCTCCGCGTAGACCCGGCACGCCGGGCGCGGCCAAAGACAGTAACGACGCGCCAGTGACTGCCGCAGCGGACTTGACGAACTTGCGGCGGCTTGCACGCGCTGCGGCATCGGTTGCTGCAACAATAGGTTTTGATTTCATGTTTGTTTCCCGGAGTCGGTTGCGGCGACTGCCCTGCTCGCCCCAACAACCCGCATTGCAATAATAATGCCAGGACATGAAATAACGTTAACTATTTATTTTTATTAACTTTTATTTTCAGCACCTTCGTACGCACGGAAAATATTGGTGCATCGCACACCAAGATGATGCAGCACAAAATTCGAGCATGTACCGCACCACGGTGCATGCCGCCGGATATCGCACCGCTATCGTACGCATCGCGCCGCTAACGCACCAGCAAGATGTAAATCAGCAGCAGATTCACCACGATGGAGATGGCCGCAATCGCCTGCCACAGCGCAGCGGGCCGTTGCGCCAGCGGCGTGCGTGGCGGCGCACTCACAGGCTGCGTTTCGCCGCGTTCCAGTGCGAGCAGCATTTCTTCCGCCGTCTCGAAGCGTTGCTTGGGATCGCGCGCCACCGCGCGCAGCAGCAGGTTTTCCAGCCATTGCGGAATATCCGGGCGATAACGTGTCGACGGCACCGGGTCGGCAAAACGCGGATGCTGAAACGGCTCAACTTCGCCGTACGGATATTTGCGCGTGAGCAGGTGATACAGACTCACGCCCGCCGCATAGATGTCGCTTTGCGCTGTGGCCCGCTGTTTGGTGACGTCAGTCTCAAACAACTCCGGCGCCATGAAACTCGGCGTGCCGGGGTTCCCCTGCAACTCGGGATACGGCACGCCGGCCGCCAGCGCCACGCCCATGTCGAGCACGCGCAATTCGCCGCTCTCGTCCTGCAACAAATTCGCGGGCTTGATATCGCGGTGAATGATCGACAGGCGATGCAGCGCACCCAGTGCGCGCGCGATCTGCGCGCCGATGCGCGCCACGTCCGCCGCGGTAAAGTGTTTGCCGCTGTCGAGATGCTGCTGCAAGGTGGCGCCCGCATGAAACGTCATCACGTAATACAGATGATGGCGCGCGGCGGCGGCGATCGGCACCACCTGCGGAAAATGCTTTGATACCAGCCGCTTGGCGAGCCACTCTTCGCCAAGCAGGCCTTCGCAGCTCACACGGTCATCGGCGAGCGCGGGTTGCAGGGTTTTCAGCGCACACACCTGGCCGGACGCGCTTTGCACTTGATACAGCAGGGTTGCGCGCGATTCATGTGTCAGGCTCAACACCTTGAAGCCGTCAATCATGCTTCCCGGCCTCAGGCGCGGCGGCACCGGCAAGCGCACGTACGCGCCCACCATGTCGCGCCAGCCCTCGGCAGCCACGGCGTCGATGCGCGCCACCAGCGCGGTGGCGTTGTCGGCGCCGCCCGCCTCCAACGCGGCGTCAACAAAGGCATCCGACGCGCGTTGCGGGTCGTCGTGCAGCAGCATCAGTTCGTGGATGCGTTTATTGCCCAGTGGCTCCCACACGCCATCGCTGCAAACGAGAAATTTATCCTTCGGCTGCAACTCGCCGTCGCTGTAATCCACCATCAGGTGCTGATCGAGGCCCACCGCACGTTTCAGCACATGGCGCATGTCAGGGCGATCCCACACATGATCCTGCGTCAGCAACGACAATTCATGATTGCGCAAATGGTAAATACGCGTGTCGCCCACATGGCCGATGACGTAGCGATTGCCGCGCAGCACCAGCAGGCTCAAGGTAGTGGTCATGCCGGCGCGGGATTTGTCCACCGCGCCCTGGCCCATCATCCAGCGGTTGATAGCGCCCAGCACGCGATCCACCGCCTGCGGCACTTCCCAGGTTTCCGGCGTGGCGTAATAGTCAGCCATCAGCCCGCGCACCGTGTACTCGGACGCCTCGCGCCCGGCGCCTTCGCCGGAAACGCCATCGGCCACCGCCAGCAACGCCCCGCGCGCAGCGAGTTCATTGGCCTCGGGCGTGACCGCACCGACAAAATCTTCGTTGCACTCGCGTTTGCCAGTGCGGCTGGCGTGACCTACGGTGAATTCCAGAGGCATGGTGGAGCTAACGTATTGACATGAAGCACAAGACTAACCGGAAACACGAAATTGTAGGGCGGGTTAGGCGCGGGGTATGCGCCGTAACCCGCCCTACAAAACCTCACACCTTCGCCGCTGACAGGTGCGCCGCGCCCCACGTCGTGCGCCAGCGGCTTTTCACCGCCGTCAGCCCGACCAGCGCGACAACCGCCAGCCCGGCGAATATCAACAGGCCGATTTGATAGCTGCCGGTAATTTGCTTGGAGTAGCCCAGCGACGACGCCAGATAAAACCCGCCGATGCCGCCGGCCATGCCCACCAGCCCGGTCATCACGCCGATTTCACGGCGAAAGCGTTGCGGCACCAGTTGAAACACCGCGCCGTTACCCATGCCGAGTGCCAGCATGGCGCAGACGAACAACGACAGTCCCATCCACACCTCACGCATGCCGAAGCTCACCAGCGCGATGAAGCCCGCCGCGAGCACATACATCAGCGACAGCGATTTAATGCCACCCACGCGATCCGCCACCATGCCGCCGATCGGGCGCACCAGCGAGCCGGCGAACACGCACGCCGCCGTGAGATAACCGGCGATCACCGGCGACAGGCCGTATTGGTCGTTGAAGTAAATCGTCAGCGACGACGCCAGCCCGACGAATCCGCCGAAGGTGACGCTGTAGAAAAACATGAACCACCATGCGTCCTTGTCGCGCAGCACTTTCAGGTATTCGGTCAACGGCTTGGGCGGCGGGCATTCCGGGCTGTCTTTCGCCATCAGCACATAGACGATCAGCGCCACAATCAATGGTACCGCCGCGAGCCCAAACACATTGCTCCAGCCATAAGCCGCGGCCAAGCCAGGAGCGAGCAGCGCGGCGAATACGGTGCCCGAGTTGCCCGCGCCGGCGATGCCGAGCGCCTTGCCCTGATGCTCGGGCGGATACCAGCGCGAGGCCAGCGGCAGCGCCACCGCGAACGACGCGCCCGCCACGCCCAGCGCCAAGCCCAGCGTCAGCACCTGCGTGTAACTGTGGATGCCGAAGTGCCAGGCAACCAGCAGCGCCCCGATCACGATCAACTGGCCGATGATTCCTGTCATTTTGGGTTTCAGGTGATCGACCAAAATGCCCATCACCATGCGCAGCAAGGCGCCGGCCAGCACGGGTGTCGCCACCATCAATCCTTTTTGTCCGGCTGTCAGATGCAGATCGGCGGCAATCTGCACCGCCAGCGGCCCCAGCAACACCCACACCATGAAGCTCAGATCAAAATATAAAAATGCAGCGAACAGCGTGGGCGTGTGCCCCGACTTCAGGAACGACGAATTCATTGTGACCTTGCATGGCTTAAGTTATTGTTTTTAAATACTATTCTGTCAGAACGGCAAAAAGAGTTCGAGGTTGCTCTCGAACCTGATTAGGTGCTGTTTTTAATTAAGAATATTTACAAGCACCTGGCTGCCTTCGACACGCGCCGCAAACACCGCGACACGCACGTCAGCGTCCTCAAGACACTGCCCGGTAACCAGATTGAAATGCTGCTTGTAGACGGGAGACGCCACCACCAGTTCGCCTTTCAAATCGCCGACGATGCCGCGCGACAGCACATTCGCTTTTGAAAACGGATCGAGATTGTCGAGTGCATGCACGCTGTCATCACCATCACCGCTGAGGCGAAACACCGCCACCTGACGCCCATTCACCAGCGCGCACACGCCGGTGTCAGGCACGATATCGGCGAGTTTGCACACCGCGACCCACTCGTCCATTTTCATCATCGTTACGTTCGGACGCGCGGTCATACCACCACCTCGGCTACGCGCTCGTCTTTTTCATCGTCTCGTGCAGGCCTTATCTGCCCGCGCTCGGCGACAAACACCACGTTGCTGTCCGGCGCATCGCTGTTGACGAAATGGTGGAAGCGCTTCAAGGTCTCGGGATCGTTGATCGCTTTTTTCCATTCGCACTCGTAGGTATCGACAAAGCGCTGCATGTCGGCTTCGAGTTCAGTACCGAGGCCCAGCGAGTCTTCGCACACGACTTTGCGCACGTAGTCGATGCCGCCTTCGAGGTTGTCGAGCCACGTCGCCGTGCGTTACAGCCGGTCGCCGGTGCGGATGTAGAACATCAGAAAGCGGTCGATGTATTTAATCAGCGTGGCGTCGTCGATGTCTTTCACCAGCAAGTCGGCGTGGCGCGGCTTGATGCCGCCGTTGCCGCAGACATAGAGGTTCCAGCCCTTCTCCGTGGCGATGATGCCCACGTCCTTGCCCTGCGCTTCCGCGCACTCGCGGGTGCAGCCCGACACCGCCATTTTCAGTTTGTGCGGCGAGCGCAGGCCACGATAACGGTTCTCGATATTGACCGCCATGGTCACCGAATCCTGCACGCCGTAGCGGCACCAGGTGCTGCCCACGCAAGATTTCACCGTGCGCAGCGCCTTGCCGTAGGCGTGGCCGGACTCAAAGCCCGCATCCACCAGCTCCCTCCAAATCAGCGGCAGTTGCTCCACGCGCGCGCCGAATAAATCGATGCGCTGCGCGCCAGTGATCTTCGTATACAAGCCGAATTTTTTCGCCACCTCGCCCATCACGATCAGTTTCTCGGGCGTGATCTCGCCGCCCGCCACGCGCGGCACGATGGAATAGGTGCCGTCCTTTTGCATATTGGCGAGGTAATAATCGTTGGTGTCCTGCAAGGGCGCGTGCTTGGGTTTCAGCACGAATTCATTCCAGCACGCGGCGAGTATGCCCGCCGCCGCCGGCTTGCAAATATCGCAGCCGCGCCCCTTGCCGTGTTTGGAAATCATCTGGTCGAAGGTTTTCAGCCCGCCCACGCGCGTGAGATGGAACAACTCCTGACGCGAATAGTCGAAGTGTTCGCACAGATAGTTTTTGACATCCACGCCCTGCTTTTTTAGTTCGCTGTCGAGTATTTGCTTCACCATCGGCCCGCAGCCCCCGCACGACGTGGCGGCCTTGGTTTCCGTCTTCAGCGCGCCGACCGTGGTGGCGCCCGCCGCGATGGCACTGCACAAACTACCCTTGGATACGTTATTGCACGAGCAAATCAACGCCGCGTCCGGCAATGCATCGACACCCAAACCTTTGCTCGTGCCGCCTTTGCGCGCGGGCAAAATCAAGTCTTCGGGATGCTCTGGCAATGGAATTGCATTGAGTGTGAATTGCAGCAAGCTGCCGTAATCATCGGCCTCGCCCACCAGCACCGCGCCCAGCAGCCGCTTGCCGTCGCCCGACACCACCAGCTTTTTGTAGATCCCCGATGCCTCGTCGGTGTACACATAATTCAGCGCGTCCGGCGCCACGCCATGCGCGTCGCCAATCGACGCCACGTCCACGCCGAGCAGCTTTAACTTGGTACTCATGTCCGCACCGGGAAAACGCGCCTCGGCCTCGCCGGTAAGGTGGCGCGCGGTGACTTCCGCCATCTGATAGCCGGGCGCGACCAGCCCGTACAAGCGTCCGCTCCACAGCGCGCATTCGCCCAGCGCATAAATATTGGGGTCGTTGGTCTGGCAGTGATCGTTGACCGCGATGCCGCCGCGCTCGCCAATGGTGAGGCCCGATGATTTCGCCAGTTGATCGCGCGGGCGAATGCCGGCGGAAAACACAATGATGTCGGTTTCCAGCGCGCTGCCATCGGCGAACAACAGTTTATGCCGGCAGGTCTCTCCCTTGACAATTTCCTTGGTGGCCTTGGAGGTATGCACGGACACGCCCAGCGCTTCGATCTTGTGACGCAACAATCTGCCGCCCGAATCATCGAGTTGCACCGCCATCAAGCGCGGCGCAAATTCCACCACATGCGTTTTAAGACCCAGGTCTTGCAGCGCCTTGGCGGCCTCCAGCCCCAGCAGCCCGCCGCCGATCACCGTGCCGACTTTCGCTGTAGCAGCGGCAACTCGTATGGCCTCCAGGTCTTCAATCGCGCGATAGACAAAACAATCCTGCCATTCGGTGCCCGCCACCTTCGGCACAAACGGATAGGAGCCTGTCGCCAGCACCAGCTTGTCGTACGGCAACTCTTGGCCGCGCGCCGAGCGCACCACCTTGCGCTCACGATCAATCGCCACCGCCTTGTCGCCCAGCCGCAGTGCAATGCCGTGCTGCTCGAAAAACCCTTCCGGCACCACATTCAGATCGGCGGCGGATTTGCCGGAAAAGAAGCTGGTGAGCTGCACGCGGTCATACGCCGGGCGCGGCTCCGCGCAAAACACAGTCACCTCGACCGGATGCTCTTCCGAGCGGCTGACCAGTTGTTCCAGAAAGCGCTGGCCAATCATGCCGTTGCCGATAACGACGATTTTTTCTCGCGGTAACTTATTCACGTAATTTGCCCTTTTCTAACCCATGCCTGAATGTCTGACGGGGATAGAGCAATAACAGTGCCAGTAGCCCCAAACCGGGGCTACGCCCTAAGCTAACCGGAAAATATTGTCGCACCGCACCATTGAAGTGCAATACGTAAAACCACGCACTGCAAGTGCGCTGGACAGAGCCATCGGATGGCTACCTGATGCCTACATAGCTTTGTGTCGCACCTAAGCGTCGCGAACCAACCGTATCTCTACCTCTCGTTCAATGTAGTTCCACTCTGTGGTTGCCCGCAACGCGGCCAGCAATTGATCGAAATCGCTCTCCTGCGCGGGCGCGAACTCAAACCAGGTCAAAAAATCGAACGGTTCGTTCTCGGACATATCGCGGCAGTGATGCAGCTTTCTGGCGATAGCGGGCAAATAACGCATCCCGATCTGGTTGTGATGCGACTGTTCTTCAAAAATCGCGCGGCGCTCATCCTGCGTCAACGCCCACCACGCGGCGTTTTTTCGCAGCGGGATGAGTGCCGCGCAGGTGGCCTCGGTGCGTCCCAGGCCCTGTTGCCGGGACACCAGTTCGTTTTTCTCCGCGCGCATCACATATCGTTCGTTGCTGGTAATGCCACGCAGCGACCATACGCTCGCCGGGGGCGCCGCGGATTCCGTTGCGGCAACGATAGCCAGCCGCGCAACCGCGGGCAGCGGCTCGCCAGCAACCGCGCCGCTGCTCAAGACACGCCACGGCCCGGCATCACCACCATGAAATGAAAACAGCCGGGGTGTCATCGCCGCATGACTTTGCCGGTACTGGCTTTGCTGTCCGTGCGCTGCCAATCATCGATGGTCACCCGCAGCATGCGCTGAAAATAGTGCATGACTGCACTGTCATCTTTGTGCGCGGCGAGCTCGGCAAGCATATGCTCCGTCGAGGCCACTGTCGCCCGGTGGCGCGACACCGCGACGTGATGGCAGGTGTAGTCGCTCATGCGCCAGAAGCCGCTGGGGTACCGATGCGGCACATAAAGCTGAGGGGCAGCGTGTCGATGCATCTTCATCTCCTTCTCGCGTAGACATCCGACAAAAAAGTGTTTGCCCGCAAAGCGCCGCGATGGAACACGCTGGTTGTTGCATGCACTACCGTCGGCCTGCCTTGCATTAGGCTAGTGACGTGCCAGCCTTTTCCTGCCGTCTATTTTATTACGTAAGTATTTGTTTTATATGCGTATTTTATATAGCCTCACCAGCACCCCGCATCGGGCACGCGCCAATGCGATGCACGTGATTCGCCAACCGCACTGGCGAAGCGTAATTTACGCGGCGCGGCGTTGTTCCGGATCACCGGTAATGCCCGGGCTCGACTGGCCGAACATCAGGTAATCGCGGATGCCGGCAATATTTTGTTTTTCACGCAGCATCTGGAAATGCCACGCCCCGTCGGCGGTGTCGCCGACCATCACGCTGCCGACGATGCGGTCGTCTCTGAGCACGACTTTTTTATACACGCCACTGAACGCATCGTGCAGCAAAATCTCTTCGGTATCCGCGGCGCCCTGAAAATTCCCCGCCGAAAAAAGATCGACGCCTGTGACCTTGAGCTTGGTGGATGTAACCGAGCCTTCGTAACGCGCGATGCCCATATTCGCGAGATGGTTCGCGCACACTTTCGCCATCTCGAACAGCGGCGCCACCAGGCCGTAAGCGATGCCGCGATGCGACGCGCATTCACCCACCGCGTAGATGCTCGGGTCGTAGGTTTGCATGGTGTCGCTGACCACGACGCCGCGCGTGCAGTGTATGCCCGCCGCCCTGGCCAGATCATCATTGGGCTTGATGCCCACCGCCATCACCACCAGATCGGCGGGGATTTCTTCGCCGTCGGAAAAACTGACCTTGCCGACACGTCCCCCGGCGTCACCCAGGATGGCCGTGGTCTGCTTGCGGAGCAGAAACTTCAGCCCTTTGTTTTCCAGTGATTTTTTCAGCATTTCGGCGGCGGTTTGGTCCAGTTGCCGCTCCATCAGCCAATCAGCCAGATGCACCACGGTGACATCCATACCGCGCAGCTTGAGGCCGTTCGCCGCTTCCAGCCCAAGCAAGCCGCCGCCGATCACCACCGCTTGCCGGTATTGGCCGGCGGCCTCGATCATCAAGTGGATATCGTTGATATCGCGGTACGTTATCACCCCCGGCAAATCCTTGCCGGGTATCGGCAATACAAACGGGTTGGATCCTGTAGCCAGCAGTAACCGGTCGTACGATTCCGCGCTGCCGTCAGCGGCGATCACTTTGCGCGCGACGCGATCAATACGCGCGATCCGCTGGTTTAGGCGCAGGGTGATACCGTTTTTCGCGTACCAATCGACATCATTGATCATGATCTCCTGCAATGTCATTTCACCCGCCAGCACCGGCGACAGCAAAATGCGGTTGTAATTGGCGTGCGGCTCCGCGCCGTACACCGTGATGTCGTAGAGATCCGGCGACATGCGGATAAGCTCTTCCAGGGTACGCACCCCCGCCATGCCGTTGCCCACCATCACCAGTTTCATTTTTTTCACGCGGATTTACGCGCCGGTTCGCCGATGTTTCGCGCTTCGTCGCGCGCCGTGTCATGCGCCAGCGTCACCACCTCGCCCACCACCACCAGCGCTGGACTTTGCAAGCCCTCGCGCGCCACCGCCACAACCACCCGGTCAAGACGGCTGATCACGCTGCGTTGTGCGGGCAGCGTGCCGTTTTGCACCACCGCCACCGGTGTCGACGCGGGCATGCCCGCCTCACGTAATCCGCCAACGATGCCAGCAAGATTGCTCAGTCCCATGTAAATCACCAGCGTGGTGCCGCTGCCTGACAACGCCCGCCAATCGGGTTGCGCGCCATCGCGGGTATTGCCCGTCACAAACGTGACGCCCCGGCAGAACGCGCGATGCGTCACCGGTATGCCCAGCGCGGCGGGCACGCCAATACCCGCCGTGATGCCGCTGACGACCTCCACCGCCACGCCCGCGCGGCACAGAGCCTGCACCTCCTCGCCGCCGCGCCCGAACACATAGGGGTCACCCCCCTTGACGCGCGCCACGGTCAAGCCCTGGCGCGCTAGTTGCACCAGCTTGCGTTCAATAAAAGCCTGTGGCGTGGAACGATGTCCGCCGCGTTTGCCCGCGTCGATCACACGCGCGCCCGGTTTCACAAAATGCAACACCTCGCGATTCACCAGAGCGTCAATCAGCACCACGTCGGCCTCGCCCAGCGCGCGCACGGCTTTCAGCGTGAGCAACTCCACGTCGCCCGGCCCCGCGCCGATCAGCCACACTTTTCCGGTAGGACTCATACCGCCGCCTTTTCCGGATTCGAATGCAGGCGCTCCAGCACGATTTGCTTTACCGCAAGCAGGCACGAGCCGCATTCCGTCCCGCATTTCAGCTTGGCCTGCAGCGCCTGCAGCGACACGCCTGTCGCCGCCTCGTCGCGTATCTCCTGCTCGGACACGTCGTGACAGGTGCACACAATCCACCCGCGGTCCGCCGTGCCGCTTGGCGCAACCGCCACCGGCGCCAGCAGCCAAGGCCGCACCGCCTCGGCGGAATCGCCCAGCAGCATCAGGTTTTTCAGCCAGTTCTGGGCGGCGGTTTCACCGGAAAGACAAACGCTCTGCACGATGCCGTTGCCGATGCGCGCTTTTTTCTGCACACGGCGGCTCGCGTCGGCATAACGCATCGTGTGCTCCGCGTCCATGCCGAACAGGTTGTCGATTTCGGCCAGCAGCGCATCGGCCACCGGCGCCGCATGATGGCCGCACAGTTGAACCACGCACGCCTCGCGCCCGGCCAATCCGGTTTGCGCATGATCAAACCCCGCGAGCAGCGGCTGCAGCGCGGCCATCAACCGCAACGCCTCGCCCGCTTCGCTCTCTTCGAAGCGGCGCATTGCCACCACCTCGTACGGCAGATGGAGTTTTTCAACCTGCACGGCGGCATGCTTCAGTTCCGGCTGTTTGGAACTAGCGTCAAACGCCGGCATGGTGATCGCATTGGCGCCGCCCGAATTCATGTTGCGGCCGCCCCAGTGCATGGGCATGAAGGTCTGGCCCGGGCGCTGATCCTCGCTGGCAGCAACACGCACGGTAAAATCGCCCCGGCGTGATGTCACGCGTACCAGGTCGCCATCCACAAGCTGCCGCGCCGCCATATCGCGACCATGCATCGCAAGCAGCGGCGCTTGCGCATGGTTGTGCAGGCGCGCAACACGTCCGCTGCGGCTCATGCCATGCCATTGGTCGCGCAGCCGTCCGGTGTTCAATTGCAGCGGGAACCGCGCATCGGTTTTTTCCGCCGTGCCTTTATGCACTGCGCTGACGAAGCGCGCACGGCCCGAGGGTGTGGGAAATTTCCCGTCCTCGTACAGACGCGCTTTGCCCGCGCTCGCACCCGCGGGAAACGGCCACTGCTGCGGTCCGCGCGACTCGAGCACGGCATACGTCAGTCCGCTGATATCGAGATCGCGCCCCTGCGTGGTGAGGCGATGTTCGTTGAACACATCTTTCGCATGCGCATAGGCAAACAGGCGCGGGGTGTCGGCGTTTGCCAGTTTCCCGCCCAGACACAAGGCAAAATCACGCGCGATTATCCAGTCCTCGCGCGCCTCGCCGGGCGGCGCAACAGCACGCCGCACGCGCGAAATGCGCCGTTCGGAATTGGTGACCGTACCTTCTTTTTCGCCCCAGGTGGCGGCGGGCAACAACACGTCGGCGTAAGCCGCGGTTTCGATGTCGGCAAAAGCGTCCTGCACCACCACCAGTTCCGCCTTACGCAACGCCTCATGCACACGCGTCACATCCGGCATGGAGTGCGCCGGATTAGTGCACGCGATCCACACCGCCTTGATCGTGCCCGCGTGCAATGCATCAAACAATTCCACCGCGGTTTTTCCCGGTGTCGCGGGCACATCCGCGACGCCCCACAACGCGGCGACCTCGGCGCGGTGCGCTGGGTTCGCAAGATCGCGATGCGCGGACAGCAGATTCGCCATGCCGCCCACCTCGCGGCCGCCCATGGCATTGGGCTGACCGGTGAGTGAAAACGGCCCCGCGCCCGGCCGGCCGATCTGCCGCGTCGCCAGGTGCAGGTTAATCAGCGCGGCGTTGTTGTGCGTGCCGTTGACCGACTGATTCAAGCCCTGGCAATACAGCGATAGCGTTGCTTTTGCCTGCGCAAATATCCTTGCGGCTTTCACGATATCCGCCGCCGGCACGCCGCAGATGTCGCCTGCCATGCCCGGCGTGTACTCGCGCACGGTGTCCCTCAAAGCGTCAAAACCTTCGGTGTGCGTGGCGATATAGGCGTGGTCCACCCACCCCTCGGACAGCATCACGTGCAGCATGCTGTTGTAGAGCGCAATATCGCTACCCGGCAAAATCGCAAGATGCAGATCGGCTTCGCGCGCGGTATCGGTACGGCGCGGATCCACGACGATGGTTTTCATCTCGGGATGACTCAGCCGCGCCGCTTCAATGCGGCGGTACAACACCGGATGCGCATAGGCGGTGTTCGATCCCGCGATGAACAAACACGCGGCGTGGTCTATGTCGTCGTAACAAGCGGGCGGCGCGTCCGCGCCCAGCGTAGCCTTGTAGCCCGCCACGGCGGACGACATGCACAGCCGCGAATTGGTATCGACGTTATTGGTGCCGATCAACCCCTTGGCAAGTTTGTTGAACACATAATAATCTTCCGTCAGTAATTGCCCGGAGATGTAGAACGCTACGCTGTCAGGGCCATGCTCGCGAATGATGGCAGCAAACTTTTCCGCGGCAAAATCCAGCGCCGTTGCCCAATCCGCGCGCACGCGCGGCGCACCACGATCACGGCGCAGCTCGGGATATAACGCGCGGCCCGCCACGCCCGCGGTCAAATGCAGCGTCGAACCCTTGGCGCACAGACGCCCGAAGTTCGCGGGATGCGCGGGGTCGCCCCGCACGCCCGTGATTCGCTCACCATCGCTGGCGATCAGCACGCCGCAGCCGACGCCACAGTAGGCACAAGTCGATGCAATCTCTCTCATGTCACATTCAGAGCAACCTCTGTGCCATGACAAATAATTGTTTAAAAACACATAGTTAAATTAATACGACACCTCCAATCGCCCCGATTTGGTGCGCAACAACAGGGTATGTTATGTGTTGGTGCGAAGTTGCCGTTGGTCAACGCTCGCACTGGATACCGCGTTCAACACACACCATGAAAAATTCCCACTCACTGAATTACCTGCTTAACCTGCTTACTTTGCTATCGCTCTCGCTTTGCGTGCTCGCCGCAGCCGGCGCGAGCGCGCAGATACCCGAAATCACGCTCACCATCGCGGGGCACAAACTCACCGCCGAAGTCGCCGCCACCAACCCGGAACGCATGCAGGGGCTGATGCACCGGCGCATGATGCCGGAAAACCGTGGCATGGTTTTTGTGTTCACCGATGTATCAAAACACGCGATGTGGATGGAAAACACCTTCATCCCGCTGTCGGTGGCCTTCATTGGCAGCGATGGCATAATCACCAACATCGAAGACATGAAGCCACAGACGCGCGACGCGCATCCGGCGGTGAAGCCGGTGCGCTACGCGCTGGAAATGAACCTGGGCTGGTTCGCCAAGCGCGGCATCAAGGCTGGGGCGAAGATCGAAGGACTGGAGAAAGCGCCGGCGCCCCGGTAGGGCGCGAAGGATGAAGGCGGAAGGATGAAGGATGAAAAAGTGCGGGGATCGAATGAACCTTCCACTGTTCATGTTCCACCAAAGAAAAAGCCCGGCAAAGCCGGGCTTTTTTCACGGAGCAGCGGACTAAATCACAAACCGCCGTTTTGCTGCGCCACCATGCAGAACAGCATGGGAATCGACAGCATGGTGTTGATGCGCGAGGTCATGCCTGCCAGCTTGGCGGCAGCGGCTTTTTCCTCGGGCGTAACGGTAACAATGCCCAGCGCCTTTTTCTGATTCGGCCAGATGATGAACCAGACGTTGAACGCCATCACCAGCGCGATCCACATGCCGATGCCGATGGCAAGATGCGGCTTGGACGAAAAGAGCAGCGCGCCACCGAGGTAGCCCGACATGCCTGCGACCGCCAGGCCGGTAACCACGGTTGCCAGCGCAGCCCAACGGAACCAGAACAACGCGGTCGGCGCGATCACTTTGCCGATCGCAGGTTTTTGTTCATCGGGAATTTTCGGCATGGAAGGCGTTTGCACGAAGTTAAAGTACCACAGCAAACCGATCCACATCACGCCGGACATCACGTGCAGCCAGCGCATGACAAACGTCCACCAGACATGCTCGCCGAATTTACCGCCCCCGCTCACAATGAAAATTAAAGCGATAAGAATAACGACGCCCGCAATGATGGTTTTTCCGAGAGACGAAAAGAATGCAGCCATGTGTATATGCTCCTTTCAGTATGTTGCAGTATCGATTTGTAGTTCTGTGTGGCCACGCTATGGCGCCCACATTACAACTGTGGCAATAAGATTTTAGCACAGGGCCGCTGCGCGGCTTGCATAATCGTACCTGCGTGCAGGGCAATTGCATCAAAAAGCCATATG
>CAWUUY010000080.1:0-4500 GCA_963924885.1 uncultured Burkholderiales bacterium
GCGATGGCCGTGATCAGTGAGACTGGAACCGACATGTCCCGTTTCCCCACTGTCGGACACTTCGCGAGTTGGTTAGGCTTGTGCCCGGGCACGAAGATCACCGGGGGCAAGGTAATGAGCGGCAAGACCAAGCGATGTGCCAACCATGCAGCCCAGGCCCTGCGATTAGCCGCCGCGGCGCTACGTCCCAGCCAGTCGGCATTGGGAGCCTACTTCAGACGAATGTGCTCACGCATGGATAAACCCAAGGCGATCACCGCAGCGGCCCACAAGCTTGCGCGGCTGATCTATACAATGCTCACCAAGGGCGAGGAATACACCGACAAGGGGCAGGAGTACTACGAGGAACGTTACCGCCAGCGCGTCATGCATCACCTCGCCAAGCGTGCCGAAAAGCTTGGCATGCACCTCGTCCCGATTCCTCAGGCCGCCTAAAATAACGTTGCCATACAATGCGATACATTGTGTTTCTTAAGAGTTTGAGAGAGCAGCTGGGATCATGATTGGTACTCGAAATTCGCAGGCAAGCTCAGGGGTGTTGTCATGACGACACTGGCGGCGGTTTAGCTGGCGTCACTTTGTGGAGCGCTGCGGCGCGCCCTTTATTTCCACGCGATTCTTGGGGAGAAATTCGGGGAGAAATTCGTGGTAAAGTAGAGGCTTCTAGGGGAGGCGCGATTTATTTCTTATTCCCCTTGATGCCCCTGACAAGGCGTTTTGAGGTGGTTCGAGTCCAATCGCGCCTACCAACTTTCGACCAAATCTTCAGAAGATACGCTGAAGCGGTTGTTTGACCGAGCAGGGGAACGGAAAATGAGTGGTTTGCTAATCGGGGCGCTGCGAACTTGGACCTGCCGGCTGTCGAATGCATAGTCGAGTCTGTGTTATTTTGAAATAGATTAAAAAGTGCGGCTAGCCCGCACTTTTTTATTGGTGGCTTGGAGACTTCAACATGGTCAACGTAAAACTTCCGGATGGTTCGGTCAGGTCGTTCGACAAGGCGGTGACGGTCGGCGAAGTGGCGGCGTCCATCGGCCCCGGCCTGGCGAAAGCGGCGCTGGCCGGCCGCGTTAACGACAAGGTGGTCGATACCTCGTTTTCTATCGATGCCGATGCCGATTTGGCGATCATCACCGACAAGGGCGCCGCAGGGCTGGACGTGCTGCGTCATTCGTCGGCGCACCTGCTGGCGCACGCGGTAAAGGAGCTATTCCCCGATGCGCAGGTAACCATCGGTCCGGTGATCGACGACGGATTTTTCTACGACTTTTCGTATAAACGCCCATTCACGCCTGAAGACCTGGTGGCGATTGAAAAGCGCATGACGGAGATCGCCAAACGCGACGTCAAGGTCGAGCGCCAGGTAATGCCGCGCGACGCGGCGGTGACGTTTTTCAGCGACATGGGAGAGAAATACAAGGCGGAGATTATCGCGTCGATTCCGTCGAACGAGGATATTTCTCTTTACAAGCAGGATAACTTCATCGACCTGTGCCGCGGTCCGCATGTGCCGTCCACCGGCAAGTTGAAGGTGTTCAAGCTGATGAAGGTGGCCGGGGCTTATTGGCGCGGCGACTCCAAAAACGAAATGTTGACGCGCGTCTACGGCACGGCGTGGGCGAAAAAAGAGGATCAGGAGGCGTATCTGTTCCGGCTCGAAGAAGCGGAAAAACGCGATCACCGAAAACTGGGCCGGCAGCTCGATCTGTTTCATTTGCAGGATGAGGCGCCGGGCATGGTGTTCTGGCATCCGCATGGCTGGACCATGTGGCAGATCATCGAACAATACATGCGAGGGTTGCTTAACGACGCGGGCTATCGCGAGGTGCGCACGCCGATGGTGATGGATCGCGTGCTGTGGGAGAAATCCGGCCACTGGGAAAATTACCGCGAGCACATGTTCACCACCGAGTCGGAAAAACGCGACTACGCGGTGAAGCCGATGAATTGTCCCGGCCACGTGCAGATTTTTAATCAGGGTGTGAAAAGTTATCGTGAGTTGCCGTTGCGCATCGCCGAGTTCGGCTCATGCCACCGCAATGAGCCGTCGGGCGCGCTGCACGGGCTGATGCGCGTGCGCGGTTTCGTGCAGGACGATGCGCATATTTTCTGCACCGAAGAGCAGATTCAGGACGAAGCCGGGCGCTTTATCGATTTGCTGCGCGGCGTGTACGCGGATTTCGGCTTTAACGATATCGAAATCAAGCTCTCCACGCGACCACCAAAGCGCATCGGCGCGGACGAGGTCTGGGATCGCGCGGAAAGCGCATTAAAAGCCTCGCTCGATGCCAAAAATCTCAAATGGGACTTAAATCCCGGTGAAGGCGCGTTTTATGGGCCGAAAATCGAGTTTTCGCTGAAAGACTCCCTAGCGCGAGTGTGGCAATGCGGCACCTTGCAACTGGATTTCGCGCTGCCGGAGCGGTTGGGCGCGGAATATGTGACCGAAGACAATGCCCGCCGCACCCCGGTGATGCTCCACCGCGCGGTTCTGGGGTCGCTGGAGCGTTTTATCGGCATTCTGATCGAGCACTACGCCGGGGCCATGCCGGTGTGGCTGGCGCCTGTCCAGGCGGTGGTATCGAGCATTACCGAAAATCAGGCGGAATACGCGAAAGAGGTCGAATTGGCCCTGAAGGCGGCGGGAATCCGCGCGGTGTCCGACTTGAGAAATGAGAAGATTTCCTATAAAATACGCGAACATAGTTTAAAAAAGCTTCCTTATCAGCTAGTCGTCGGAGATAAGGAAGTGGCAGCCCGTCATGTCGCCGTCAGAACCCGCAAAGGTGAGGACTTGGGCCCAATGGCCCTAGCGGACTTCATTTCCCGTTTACAACAGGATGAAGCCAAGCGAGGACGGTAGTATCATCAAAGTCAAGGAGTTATCGCATAGCACAGGAAAAAGAAGCACGCATCAATAACGAGATCACTGCTGCGGAAGTTCGGCTTATCGGCGCGGGTGGTGAACCGATTGGTGTGGTCAGCATCGCGGCGGCTAACAAGCTTGCCGAAGAAGCCGAACTGGATCTGGTGGAAATTGCACCGACAGCGAATCCGCCAGTATGCCGCATCATGGATTTTGGCAAGTTCAAATACCGTGAGAGCAAGCGGCTGCATGAAGCGAAACTCAAGCAGAAGCAGATCGTAGTCAAGGAAGTGAAGTTTCGTCCCGGCACCGACGAGGGCGATTACAAGATCAAGATCAGGAACCTGTTGCGGTTCCTGGATGAAGGCGACAAGGTTTAGATTACATTGCGCTATCGTGGTCGTGAGATGGCGCATCAGGAATTCGGAGTACGGCTGCTTGAACGTATTCGTGGCGAGTTGGAACCCCACGCGACGGTTGAGCAATATCCGAAAATGGAAGGACGTCAGCTTGTGATGGTAATGTCCCCCAAAAAAGGCGGTAAGGTACCGCCAAAAAGCATCGTGAAAGCGGCGCCGGGCCCCGCAAAACCAGTCGTGTCATCGGCATCCGCACCGGCTACACCAGCCGCACCGGTTGCAGTTGCGGAAGCAGCGGTTCTCGCCGAGGTAAACAAGAAGTAGTTGTCCGGGTTTTAGAAGTCCTTCCCGATCCAGGGCAGGCACCCGGCGCTAAGCTAAAAGAGGTGGTTATGCCGAAACTCAAGACCAAGAGCGGCGCGGCCAAGCGTTTCCGTAAGCAGGGTAGTGGCGGAATCAAACGCGGGTCGGCCTTTATGCGTCACATCCTTACGAAGAAAAGCACCAAGCGCAAGCGTCAGTTGCGCGGGGGAACCGCTGTACACGCATCGGATTTGCGTGCCGTTCGTGCCATGTTGCCCTATTAAAGGAGATCAGCCATGCCTAGAGTCAAACGTGGTGTGATCGCCCGTGCGGCGCACAAGAAAGTCATCGAAAAAGCCAAGGGTTTTCGTGGCCGTCGCGGCAATGTATTCCGTGTCGCCAACGAGGCCGTCATGCGCGCAGGGCAGTATGCGTACCGTGATCGCCGCAATAAAAAGCGCGTGTTCCGCGCACTGTGGATTGCCCGTATCAATGCCGCCGTGCGTGAACACGGCATGTCGTACAGCCGGTTCATGAACGGCCTGAAAAAGGCCGCGATCGAGGTCGATCGCAAAGTGCTGGCCGACATCGCCGTGCTGGACAAACCGGCGTTTGCCAAATTCGTGGAGACCGCGAAGGCAAGCCTCGGCGCGTAGGTGTTACGACAGGGAGTTTGCGCAAAACGCAACTCCCGGAAAAAAGAGGCTCACCGGCCTCTTTTTTTTGCGATACGATTTGTGCAGTCTGAGTCAACACACCGGTAAGTCTACGAACCCATATGCAAGACCTTGATGCGATAGTAAAAGACGCCCTCGCGGTGTTCGCCGGCATACACGATGCCGACGAGCTGGAGCAGACCAAGGCGCGTTTCCTTGGCAAGAGCGGGGCGCTGACGGAACAACTCAAGGGGCTGGGCAAGCTGCCGGCGGTCGAGCGGCCCGCCATGGGGGTGCGTATCAACGCCGCGAAAGA
>CAWUUY010000081.1:0-4860 GCA_963924885.1 uncultured Burkholderiales bacterium
GGATGCACCATGCCGCCCTGGATCGGGCCAGGGCGCACGATGGCGTCTTCGATTACCAGATCGTAGAATTTTGCCGGACGCAGTCGCGGCAGCATGGTCATCTGCGCGCGTGACTCGATCTGGAACACGCCGATGGTGTCGGCGCGCTGAATCATTTGATAAACGGCGGGATCGTCGCCGCGATCCAGAATGTTTTGCATGCTGAGCGGCACACCACGCATCTTGCTCACGACATCAAGCGTGCGGCGTATTGCCGACAACTTGCCGAGTGCCAGCACATCGACTTTCAGCAATCCCAAGGTTTCGAGATCATCCTTGTCCCACTGAATCACGCTGCGCTCCGGCATGACCGCGTTTTTAATCGGCACCAGACGACACAGCTGGCCTTGCGAAATAATGAAACTGCCGACATGCTGCGACAAATA
Organism: uncultured Burkholderiales bacterium; assembly: GCA_963924885.1. Lineage (GTDB taxonomy): Bacteria > Pseudomonadota > Gammaproteobacteria > Burkholderiales > SG8-41 > UBA5216. The sequence goes on from CAWUUY010000081.1 coordinate 426, forward strand.
GCGCGGAAAGCCGGCTATCGTATTTATCAATAAAAACAATAACTATTGATTTCTGCCTCAGGGTCGAGGCCGGCTTCGCGCATGCGTTCGGGCAGCACACGCCGGCCATCCCACCAACTCATCGACTTGGCGATGCGCTCAAGCTGCGCGGATTCAAACCCCAGCGCGCGGCCCACGTCGCGCAGCGCGCTTTTGGCGCGATAGGTAATCACCGTCGCGGCAAGTGCCGCGCGATCACGTCCGTATTTGTCGTAAATGTATTGGATCACTTCTTCGCGCCACTGATGCTCGAAATCGACATCGATATCGGGCGGCTCGCCGCGCTCGCGCGAGACAAAGCGCTCGAACAGCATGCTCATGCGCGCGGGGTCCACCTCGGTGATGCCCAGCGCGTAACACACGGCAGAGTTCGCCGCCGAGCCGCGTCCCTGGCACAGAATGTTTTGCGCGAACGAATTTCACGATGTCGTAGACCGTCAACACAAAGTGTTCGTACTGCAACTCGGCCAGCAGTTGCAGCTCGTGCTCGATTTGTTTGAGAACATGCGCGGGCGTGCCTTGCGGATAGCGCCGCGCGAGACCTTCGACCGTGAGTTCACGCAGATATTCGGATGCAGTATTGCCCGGCGGCGTCAGACCATGCGGATATTCGTAGCGCAGAACGTCAAGCGAGAAATCACATAAATCGGCGATGTGCTGCGTTTCACCCAACAACTCAGGTGGGTAAATACGCGCCAGCGCCGCGCGGCTGCGCAAATGCCGCTCGGCATTGGGCTGCAAACGATGCCTGGCCTTGGCCAGCGTCACGCCGTGGCGTATGGCGGTCAGCGTGTCCTGCAAGGGTTTGCGCGAGCGCAGATGCATATGCACATCGCCGGCGGCCACCAGCGGCAGACCGCTGTGCGCCGCGAGATCACGCAGCGTATCGACCTGCGCGTGATCGTTGGGGCCGCTCAATAACTCAGCGGCGATCCATGCGCGTTGCGGGAAGCGGCGGGCGAGATAGCGGGCGTGATCGTGATCGGGCTGATGGGGCGGAACCAACAACACCAAACAACTATCCAGATTCCATTCCAGATCATCCAGCGTCAATGTGTAACTGCCCTTCACCGCACGCCCGCGCGCCCGCGTAATCAGCGCCGAAATGTGCCCATAGCTCTCGCGGTTAATCGCCAGCAACACCAGCTTCGGCCCGTCAACGATTGGCACCTCCGTACCGATGATGAGCTTCAGCCCGTGCTGCTTGGCGGCCACATGAGCGCGCACCACGCCCGCGTACGAATATTCATCCGTGATCACCAGCGCGCCATAGCCCAACGCCTTGGCGCGCGCTGCCAACTCCTCCGCGTGTGACGCGCCGCGCAGGAAGGTGAAGTTGGTGAGGCAATGCAGCTCGGCGTAGGCGGGGAGGGTAAGCACAATTGCTAAAAACAAATATAAACAACTGCTTAGGGTGATTTCCTGATAGGGGTGTGCTATACATATAGCTGTATATAATAACAGCTTAATAAGTCGTATCCCAATCCCGCCAAGCCTGCACCGACACTCACCGGCACCAAGGTCAAGGCATTGCCCGCTGAAATGGATTCTTTCCGATTACGGCGCCAGCGATAAAAAGACTTGGCGCTCAATCCTCGTCTTTTCGACATGTGCTCTGCCTTCGATAAAGCAGGCACCTTGCACGAACTCAAAAAAAATACACAGGCGGGGCCGCTACGCGCTTACGATCCATTGCGGCGTCAGGCATGCTTGTCGAAGCGGCATGGAAGGTTCAACTTCGCACTGAAAAGAACGCTGCCGCACTAGTCTAGTGCGCATCAAATTCGTGGCGTTCGATAAGTGTTCCAACCACTTTGACGAGTGAGTGATTTAGAATGGGAGCATCGTCAGGTCGCGTGATGCAGGCAAACTGGCGAGCAGGATGGCGGACTGACGTTTTATTATTGTTGCGTTCAACCCAGGAGTTTTTCCATGCCCCGGCACAACCCCATCGATGACACGATTCCCCAACGGCTGGCACGTTATTCAGATCTGGTTCCCTATAAGGATTCCATGAAAGACGCTAACGGCATTCCCCAAGAAGCCATGCTGATGATGTCTCCCGACAAGGTGATGCCCATTATGTCGCCAGCAGGCTGGGAAGGCCGCAGCAAAGTGGCGCCCGTTAAAGGCGCGCCCGGCTTGACCATCACCTTGGCCGAATGTCCTCCGGGTGACAGTGCCGGCCTGCACAAACACACGGCTTCGGTGGAGAACTTTTTTTGTGTGCAAAGCCGCTTCGAAATCATCTGGGGGGACGAGGGACAGTTCTCGATTGTCCTGGAGCCGCTGGACTTTGTATCCGTGCCTGCAGGTGTGTATCGTGACTTTAAAAATGTGGGTAATGAGCTGGGGCGCTTGTTGGTGATGATTCAGCCCGAGCCCGGCGATCAGCAGGATGCTGTCTACCACGCGGCATCGAGCGGTGAAGAAATCGCCAGACGATGGGGTGCGGCCACGGTGCAGGCCATGGCAGGCATCGGCATACGATTTGGCGAGCCTTCCTGATGCCCGCTGTTTTCTTTCCTCACCAGTACGGAGACGCACAATGATTTCAATGACTAACATGACTCGCATGATTTGCCTGCTGCTTGCAGGCACCTGCGTGGCAGGCAATGCGCTCGCGCAGAAGTACCCCACCAAGACCGTGCGCATCATCGTTCCCCAGCTCCCCGGCGACTCCTGCGACACGATTGCTCGCTTGGTCGGGCAGAAGATGGGCGAGCGCCTGGGCCAGCAGTTTGTGATCGACAACCGGCCCGGTGCGAGCGGTAGCATTGGTTTGGGGATGACCGCGCAAGCGCCTGCCGATGGCTACACGATCGCCTGCGGGCAGGGCGGCAACATGTCCGTCGTGCCGCACACGATGAAGCAGGTTCCCTACAACGTGTTAAAAGACTTTGCGCCGATCTCGCTGGTCGCGACCAACTATCTGGCGCTGGTGGTACACCCCAGCACGCCGTTCAAGAACGTGCGCCAGTTCATCGGTTACTTGAAAGCGAATCCGGGCAAGGTGACGTTCGCCTCGAACGGCGAGGGTGCGTTCCTTCACATGGCGACCGAGATGTTCCGCGCCAACGTGGGTTTTGAATACCTGCATGTTCCTTTCAAAGGAGTGCCGCAGATGGGCACGGAGCTCATGAGCGGCAGAGTGGATGCGGGCTTTGCGTCGTTCACGGGCATGTATCCCTTTATCTCGTCCGGCAGGGTGCGGCTGCTTGGGATTGCGAAAGAAACGCGCGCGCCCAACTACCCTGATTTCCCCACTATCGCGGAATCGGTACCGGGATTTTCCTCGGGCGGTTGGTTTGGATTAGTCGCCCAGGCCAACGTGCCTAAGGACATCATTGCGGTGCTCAATCGGGAGGCGAATGCCGCTTTGAAGCAGCCAGACCTGCAAAAGAAGCTGGAAGTCCTGGGGCTGGACGTGAGGACAGAGTCGCCAGAGTATTTCGCCACATTCATGAAGAGCGAATACGACAAGTACGGCAAGGTGGCGCGCGACATTGGGCTAGTGCCGAAATAGAGAGCGAGACGCAGCAACGAGGAGTTAGTCGCAATGAGTCACTGGTTCGAGTATTTTCCCGGTAACCACATGTGGTCGCAGGGCATGATGTTCGGCATCGAGATGCAGACGTGGGGCGCGGCGGCGCTCGGCGAAATCGATCAAGTCGGGCAGAAGCTCAAGGCGCATGTCGGTGATAACGAACGCTGGTGGCAGGAGTGGACGGCCATGGCGCGGCGGGTGGAGGGTTTTGCTGATGCCGCCGAGCGCGATGGGCATCGGCTGACCGCGGGCAGTTATTATCTGCGCGCCGCCATTTATTATTTTTGCGGCGAACGGTTCATCGCGCCGTCAGAGCGCAAGTGGGACAGCTATCGCAGTTGTCTGCGCTGCTTCGGCAAGGGCATCGCGCGGCGACACCCGGAGATCGAGCGGGTCGAGGTGCCGTTTGAGGGCACCACGCTGCCGGCCTGGTTTTACAAGGCGGATGTCGCCGGCGCCGCGCCGGCCGTGGTGATGTTCGACGGGCTGGATAACGCCAAGGAGAAGGGGATCAAAATCTCTGACAAGGAGCACGCCGCTCTTGCCATCAAGCGCGATACGTTTCACGGCGAATGGAATTACAGCTTGCCGCCGCGAATGAGTGCGGTCGAATGAATTTGTTCAGGTTGTTATTGCTTGATTCCTTAGGTCAACGGCGCGCATCCTCTAAGGGCTTGGAGTGCCCGAAAACGATCATCGACAAACGCGCATGACCTATTTTACTTATGCAGAATTTCGGTATTCGTGCCGATTGCTATGCGGCCAACTATTGGCCGAAATCGAGCCACTGTTATCCCGGTATTGCGCCCATGGGTTTCTCGATGCATCACGAAAAAAATCCATGCACAT
>CAWUUY010000082.1:0-3710 GCA_963924885.1 uncultured Burkholderiales bacterium
CCGCCTGCGCGGGAACGACAAAGGAAGAAATCTATGCTTCTAAAAAATTTACACGCAATGACCGCTTCCGTTGTTGCGCTGACGATCACCGGGCTGATATCCGGCCATGCGCTCGCCCAGCAAAAATATCCCACCAAACCCATCCGCCTGATCGTCTCTTTCACGGCAGGGGGCACTCCCGATACATTGGCGCGGCTGCTCGGCCCGCGTATAAGCGAGTCGTTGGGGCAACCCATCGTGATCGAAAATCGCCCAGGCGCGGGCGGTGCGCTGGCAGCAGCAATGGTCGCCAAGGCGCCCGCTGATGGCTACACTCTGCTGGCGGCCTCGCCCGGCCATGCGATCAACGCGGCCTTGTCGCCCAACCTGCCGTACGACGCGATCAGGGATTTTTCAGGCGTGGCGAATATCGGCTACAGCACGGTGGCGCTGGTGGTGTCGCCCACGCTGGGGCCTAAATCGGTAAAGGAACTCATCGCGCTCGGCCACTCGCTGCCGGGTAAATTTTTCTTTGGCTCGGCGGGCTCGGGCAGCGGCACGCACATGAACGCCGAGCGCTTTCGCATTGCCGCGAACATCAAGGCCGTGCATGTGGCGTTCAAGGGGCAGCCGGAATTTCTGATCGAAATCGTCGCGGGTCGCGTGCATTACGGCGTGGCGGGGCTGGGGCCGGCGATGTCGCTGATCAAGGAGAATCGCCTGCTGCCGCTGGCCGTGCTGCCGCAGCGCACGCCGCTGCTGCCCGAGGTGCCCGCGCTGTCTGAAATTCTGCCGAGCGCCGCGCGTGACGGCTTTCAACTGTGGCTGGCACCCGCCGGCACGCCGCTGGCCATACGTCAGCAGTTAAGCCGCGAAATCGCGCGCGTGTTGACTCTGCCCGAGGTCAAGGAACGTCTGCTGAATGTGGCGTTTCAGATTCATCACAGCTCGCCGGAAGAAACCGAACGTCTGCTCCGCGCCGACATCGCGTCGTTCACCAAACTCGCGACAGACGCGGGAATGCGGGCGAAGTAACGCCATGCGTATGCGGGCAACACCGGGTTTTACCTTAGCGTTGTTGATCACAGTCGCGATGGCGACAACGGCCCACGGGCAACCCAAATACCCCACCAAACCCATACGTATGATCGTGCCCTCCAGCGCGGGCGGCACGCAAGACACGCTGGCGCGCCTGTTCGCGCCCCGGCTCGGCGAACGATTGGGGCAGCCGGTTGTTGTGGAAAACCGACCCGGCGCGGGCGGCATGATCGGCGCCTCCATGGTGGCGAAAGCCACGCCCGACGGCTACACCTTGCTGCTCGGCGGGCCGGGCTTTGCGGTCAACGCCGGTGTGCGCGAGCAACTGCCGTACGATCCGGTGAAGGATTTCAGCGGCGTGGCGCAGATCGGCTACAGCACCACGGTGCTGGTGGTCAGCCCGTCGCTGGGCGTGAAGTCGGTAAAGGAACTCATCGCGCTGGCGCACGCACAGCCGGGCAAAATGTTATTCGGCTCCAGCGGCGGAGGCAGCGCCACGTTTATGAACGCGGAGCGCTTTCGCATGGCCGCCGGCATCAAGGCCGCACACGTGGGCTTCAAGGGCCAACCCGAATTCTTGCTGGAAATCGCCGCGGGCCGCATACACTACGGCGTGGGCGGGCTGGGACCATCGCTGAGTTTCATCAAGAACAACCAACTGCTGCCGCTGGCGGTCACCACCATTAAACGCGCGCCGCTGCTGCCGGACGTGCCCACCGCCACCGAAGTGCTGCCCGGCTGGGGCCGCGACGGCTCGCAAGGCATACTCGCGCCGTCGGCAACGCCGCGCGCCATCGTGCAGCAGATCAACAAAGAGGCCGCGCGCATACTCGACACAGCGGACGTGCGCGACAAACTGCTCGGCGTGGATTTCAACATCCTCACCAGCACGCCGGAGGAATACGACAAAATGCTGCGCGCAGATATCGCGACGTTTACGCGGATTGCCAAAGAGGCGGGGTTGCGGACGAAGTAAGTCGATTTACGAAAGAGCAGCTTGTGGCGAACGCTTGGAATGCTCGGTTAGCCTTCACGTTTCTCAGCACACGGAAACGCTACATCATTCCCAATTTCTTAGGAATGAGCCACTTCAATCATCGCGCCGCCACATGCTTTACTCAAATGTGCAGAAACGGATTTAACCCATCCCTTTTTGCGGCGTGCGTGTTGATAGAACACAAACCAGTCACCGGCCATCAGGTCGTTCCACGCACATCTTACTTCGGCTAATGTCGTGTGCGTCACGTTCGGCTTCTCAGGTTCCAACCCTGTGTCGGGATCAAGGAACAGCAGCAATGGACGCTCGCGGGCTTTCAGATGACGACTCAAAATTTCTGAATAGGCAGTACGGGCTGATTGACTGAACTCATCAACGATAACCTCGATGTTCACGCCTACTTGGACACCGAACTGTTCGATATGCCGAATATTACGAAAAAAAATTCCACACTTCCTGACCTACAGCGACTTCTTTTTCGCGAAAAAAAAATGGGGCTGGCGCATTTCTTGCCGCCAGTACGGCACTTGCACTATCGTCTTTAGAAATTGCGTACGCGCAATATGGGCTAATACACCCCACTTTACGAGGTCGCGATTGTCGGAATACCAAATATCGCGTATGAGTAGGGCTTATGAAGAATAACTGTTTGTTTTTATTGAACTTTTGCGCCAGACGCCTTAACCACCTTCGCCCACTTCTCCGTCTCCATCGTATGCAGCGCCCAGAACTCCGCGGGCGTTCCGGTAATCGGCGCACCGCCCAGATCGGCCAGCCGTTGCAGCATCTTCGGATCTTTTAGCGCGTCGTTCACCTCTCGATTGATGCGGCTGACGATGGCATCCGGCGTGCCTCTCGGCACGGCGAGGCCGAACCACGCGCTGGCTTCGAATCCCGGCAGGCTCTCTGCGACCGTCGGCACGTTGGGCAACGCCGGCGAGCGCTGCGCAGTAGTGACGGCGAGCGCCCGCAAGTCGCCGTTGCGCACATAAGCGATGCACCCCGGCATATTTTCGAACATCACATTCATCTGTCCGGCGATCAAATCGACCAATGCCGGCGCTGAACCCTTGTAAGCAATATGCACCATATTGACGCCGGTCACGGCCTTGAATAGTTCGCCCGACAGGTGCACCGACGTACCCACACCGCCGGACGTAAAATTGAGTTTTCCCGGATTCGCTTTCGCGTGCGCGATGAACTCCTGCACGTTCTTTGCCGGGGCATTTTTCGGCACGATCATCACGTTGGGCACGCGTATCAGTCCAGCGCCGGGCGCCATGTCGCGCAGAAAGTTGAACGGCAGATTGGGGTAGAGCGTGGCGTTAATCGCATTCGCCGGGTTGGTGAGAAACCAGGTATAGCCGTCCGGCGCCGCTTTGACCGCGATCTCGGTGCCGATATTGTTGCCGGCGCCGGGACGGTTGTCGATGACGACGGTCTGCCCCAGTCGCTCGCCGAGGCGCTGGCCCATGATGCGCGCCACAATGTCCGTGGTGCCCGCGGGTGTGTAGGGCACGATCCAGCGGATCGAGCGTGCGGGCCAGGCATCGGCGGCGAGTGCGTTGCCTGGCGCTACACCGGTTGCCATTGCTGCATGCAAACTCATCATCAACTTTTTAAAGCGCATGTTGCACTCCTTTGAGAAGGACAAGAATCGAAAACCCTCAACCGTCGTTCCCGCCTGCGCGGGAAT
>CAWUUY010000083.1:0-10402 GCA_963924885.1 uncultured Burkholderiales bacterium
CTCATCAGGTGATTGACGCCGGTGCGCGTGAACGTCTGCCACTGATCCGGCGGTATCGCGCGCTGGTCGCCGATGGCGAGCGCTGCCAGCACGCCCGCGTAAGGTTTGTCCGGCAACGCATGAACAATACGCGCGCGCAAGCGCTCGCGCGTGGCCTCGATCCAATACGCGGGACGATGCACCATCGCATCGACGCGCCGGCTGCCGCTTTTCGCGCGCACCGTGCCCGTGGCACGGATGTCGCGCTCGAACAGCCACGCTTCGTAATCAAAACCATGCGGATTAGCGCTGCCACGCGGCCGCCGTAGCCGCACCGTCAGTTGCCATCGTTCACCCGGTTTGATCTCCGGCAGCGTGCCGCGCTGCCCGTCGATTGAGGGATTGCCCCACCAGGTCAAGGCGATGTGCGCGGGTACCACCGCTCCTTCCGTGATGACGCGCTCGATATCAAACTCGAAACGCACACTGCGTTCGTTAGGCTGCGGCAGGCTGGCGACCACACCGACAATCTGCACGTCGCGCCCTTCCCACGCGGACGGGAGCGCGTCGTCCATGCGCAACTGCGCCCGCCCGGCGGCATAAAAGTAACCGGCGGTTATGCAGCAGACAGCCACGGCCAAAGGAAAAAACCACCGCTGCTTACGAGTGACCCACGCAAGCAGCATCAGCGGCGGCAACACCGCGGCCCACGCCAGCGGCGGCAATTGCGCCTGCTGCTGAAGCAGCGCGATGCCGGCGGCAAAGAGAATGCTAAATAAGGACAAGGCGACAGGTTGGCAATGAGCGGATGTGTCCGGCGGTATCCGGGAAGCAGGCGCACCCCGAACATTTACCACACGCGGTGCGAGGGGAATTCAAATCTGTTGGGTGACCCAAGAATATCGCTACAATAAACCGCATGTTACGCAAGTTTCTCCGCCGTGTGCTGCCGGCCCACCAGACCGTACGCGACAATCGTTATGTGGCGCGCTTTGCCAGCCGCATACAGCATCACAATCTGTGGCATCTGCATCGGCGCTCGGTGGCGGGCGGGGTTGCCGTGGGCTTGTTCTCGGGGCTGATTCCCGGCAGCAACCCGGTGCAGTTCGCGGCGGGTACCGTGCTGGCGATCAAGTTCCGGGTGAATCTGCCGCTGTCGGTGCTGGTGACACTGTATTCCAACCCGTTCACCATCGTGCCGCTGTATCTGGTGGCGTTCAAGCTGGGGGATCTCATGCTACTGCAAAACGGCGGCGAGTTGCCCGCGTTCGCGGTGAGCGCCGGTACTCCGGGCGCGATGGCATGGCTGGCCGCAGCGCTGCAATGGCTGACCAGCGTGGGCAAGCCGCTGCTGATCGGTGTGCCGCTGCTTGCCTCGTTGCTGGCGCTGGCCGGTTACTTTATCACCGATTGGGCGTGGCGTCTCGGCGTCGTGTGGCAATGGCATCGGCGCAAGCGCCGCAACCTGAAAAAGAAACTACATCCATGAAACCCCGCTACTGGACCCAGGCCACGCGCGAGCTGTCCGCGCACGACCCGGTGCTGAAAAAACTGATCGCCACGCACAAGGGCATCACCTTGGGCAGCCGCGGCGATGCCTTTCAAACGCTGGCGCGCGCCATCGTCGGCCAGCAGATTTCGGTCAAGGCCGCGCAAAGCGTGTGGGATCGCTTTGCCGCCGCGCACGACGCGGTGTCGCCGCCGGTGATTGCCGCCTCCACCGTGAACACCCTGCGCTCGTGCGGTTTATCCGGGCAAAAATCCGGTTACATCCTCGATCTCGCCGCGCGCTTTGCCGATGGCCGCTTGCAACCGGCGCGCTGGACGCGGATGCCCGACGAAGACTTGATCGAGGAACTGGTGCAGGTCAAGGGTATCGGCCGCTGGACGGCGGAAATGTTCCTGATTTTTAATTTAACGCGCCCGGATATTTTTCCGGTGGGCGATCTCGGGCTGCAAAAAGCCATTGCGCTGCACTACACGCGCGGTCGCAAGCCCGTGCCCTCGCGCTTGAAGCGCATCGGCGACACCTGGACGCCTTGGCGCTCAGTGGCGACGTGGTATATGTGGCGCAGTCTTGATCCGCTGCCGGTGGCGTATTAATCCCGCGGGTACAATATCGTAAGTATGTGTTTTTATTTTATTTTTTATAAACGTGACACACACTGATTTTCTCGCCGCCTATCGCGCTGGGCACATCACCGTTGAATTTAATCCCGCGCTTGCCGGTCGCTTTCTCAGCGCGCGCCTGCTGCTGCCGCTGATGATGCTGCCGGTGTTGGGCGGCGGCGTGGCACTCGCACTCCTGGGCTGGTTGTGGAGCGGGCTTGCGGTGATCGCTGCCGGCATTATCATTCCCCGTTTCATCAAACGTTCGGCGCCGCATTTTCTGCTGACACAGATGCTGGAAGACGAAACCGTATTTAACGAACTGATCCAATCGGGCGCAGCGCGCCTGTCCACGGTATCCACTCACACCACGGAGCATGCCTCATGAAACCACTGACGATCCTCTGCTATGCCCTCGTACTAACGACGAGCACGGCGGCATCCCACGCGCAACCCTACCCTTCGCGCCCCATCGAACTGGTGGCGCACAGCGCGCCCGGCGCGGGCAATGACCGCATCGCGCGAATCCTCGCTGAAATCCTGATGAACGAAAAACTCGTCAACAATCAGTCGGTGAGCGTGACCAACCGCACCGGCGGCGCCGGCACCGTCGCCTACAACTACATCAAAAGCCGCAAGGGCGATCCGCACGTGATCCTCACCGGCGTGAGTAACACGCTGCTGTCCGCCTCGCTGCGGCCCGAGTTCAATGTGAGCCTCGATCAGTTTCATCTGCTTTGCATGTTCGGGCGTGATCCGCAGGCAGTGATCGTCTCCGCCGACTCGCCCTGGCGCACCTTCAAGGATCTCATCGACGCGGCGAAAAAAGAGCCGTCAACGCTGGTCGCCAGCATCGGCTCGCCTACCAGCGCCGGACGCATGCTGCTGTGGTCGATCGAACAGGAAACCGGCACGCGCTTCAAGGTGGTGTCGATGAAAGGCGGCGCGGATGCAATCATTGCGGTGATGGGCGGCCACACGCATTTTTCCACTGAAAACATTTCCGAAGGCATGGCGGCACTCGAAGCCAAGAAGCTCCGCGTGCTGGCGGTGTCCACCTCACAGCGCATGGCGCTGGTGCCGGATACCCCCACGCTGAAAGAGCTCGGCTACAACATCCACATCGGCTCCGCGCGCGGCTTCGCCATGGGCGCCAGCGTGCCCAAAGAAACCGCCGCGCACATGGAAGCCACGCTGGAGAAAGTCTATCGCAGCGCCGCGTGGCAGGCCCACGCCAAAGCCAATCACTATGAAAACATCTGGATGGGTAGCGCGGAATTCACCAAGTACTTCCACGAACGCCAGGAGTGGGTGCGCAACTTTTTGAAGGCGATTGGGGCGGTGAAAACCTGATCTGCCCGCACTTGGCAAAAGTATCCCCAATGGGGATATACTTACCACCATGAAACAGTAAGACATACTCCGTCTAGCCATGCGCCAATCGGGGCAAACCCGCGCCCAGTTGGCAGAGAACATAGGGGTCGCTAAGCGCACGCTCGATAAATGGCTACTGCCCGATATCTCTAGCGATTATCGCGGCATGCCCGAAACCGCATGGCTTTTGCTCGCCAATCAATACAGCCTGCGCAAGTCTGCAGACCTGACAATGCCCTATGACTGGTCCAACCCGGCCATGCCCGGCGACACTCTGATACTGGCCGTGCTGCGGCGCGCGAACTTTGCGGACCTGGTGCGCGTGTGCCACGATTTTGGCTTGCCCGCTGTGAGAGCAAAAATCGATACCGCGTTGACGCTCGCGCCGGCAGCGGAACGCCCTGTGCTCACCCGCATCCTCGCGCGCATGTTGCGCAGTATCGAAATCGCCTTGGCCGGGCGCACCACCTCATGACAACACCGAGGCTTGATGTGCTGTCCCCAGCCACTGCCGCCGTGCTGACCGCGCTGGCCGAAGAACCCGCGCTACACGGATTATGTCTGGTTGGCAGCACCGCACTGGCGTGCAGGCAGGACATCGGCGTAGCCTCGACATCGACCTCGTGAGGTTCGCGGACACAATCGACAAAAACTCGTTGTCCCGCGCCATGCGCGCGCGGGGCGCCACGCTCATCACGCCGCAATCCGCCATCAGCGCGGCGCGCATCAACGGCTTGGACCTGCTTACGCGCACTCAGGATTACACGCTCGACGGCGTGAAGGTGCAATGCTTCACCGACCCCGCTGGGCAGCGTTACGCGCAAGGCATCCAAGCCGTGCCCGGCTGGCAATTCGGCTTGATGAATCTGCCCACGCTATTCGCCATGAAAAGCGCGCTGCTGCTTAAACGCGCACGCTCGCGCGACTTTTTTGATTTGATGTGGTTCTGTCAGCACGGGAACACGCTTGCCGACATCGTTGCGGCGGCGCAAGCAGCCGACGAAGCACCCGATGTGCCCACGATCGTCGAGCACCGGCTGCTGGGATTGCTGCCGCTGGACGCCGGCGACGAGGGGCTGGATCCGGTGGGCGTCGCGGTCACCGTGGCGGATATTTACCGGTTTTTTGAAGACCTGGTGCGGCAACGTGAAATCGCCGAGGCGCGCGCGATAATAAGCGCGGCGCAACGCACGCCAAAATAACGCCGGGCAACACTCACGCCGCCTGCAACGCCCCATCAATCAGCCGCAACACCCGGTTCGCACGCGCGGCGATTTCCATGTCGTGCGTGACGATGATGAAGCTGGTGGCGAGCGATTGATTGAGTTCCAGCATCAGATCAAACACCGCGCCGGCGTTTTTGCGATCCAGATTACCCGTCGGCTCATCCGCCAGCACGCACGCGGGGCGCGTCACCAGCGCGCGCGCCAGCGCCACGCGCTGACGCTCGCCGCCCGACAGCTCTCCCGGCGTGTGTTCCAGCCGGTGCGATAAGCCTACGTCGCCCAGCACGCGGCGCGCTTCGGCGTAGGCGTCTTCCTTCGGCGTGCGGCGGATCAACAGCGGCATCGCCACGTTTTCGACGGCGGTGAATTCCGGCAGCAGATGGTGAAATTGATACACGAACCCCAGTGCCCGGTTGCGTGTGGCGCCACGCTCGGCTTCGCTTTGTTCGCGTATGTTTTTGCCGAGGATAAAAATATCACCCGCGGTCGCCTGATCCAGCCCGCCCAACAAATGCAGCAACGTGCTCTTGCCCGACCCCGACGCGCCGACAATCGCCACACGCTCGCCGCGCGTAATCTCGAAATCGATGTTCAGCAGCACCGGCACTTCCATCTTGCCCTGCTGGTAAATCTTGCGCAGGCCGCGACAAGCGATCACTGACTCACTCATATCTGAGCGCCTTCGCTGGATTGACTTGCGAAGCGCGCCACGCCGGGTAAATCGTGGCTATCGCCGCCATAAAAAACGACAGGCACGCGGTCAGCACCACGTCCATCGGACGCAACTCCGAAGGCAGACTCGAAATCTGATACACCGTCGGATCGAGAAAACGAAATCCAAACAGCCGCTCGACAAAGCCGACGATCACATCCACATACAGCGCGCCCAAAATGCCGAACACAATGCCGAAGAACACCCCCACCACGCCGATCACGATGCCCTGCGTCATGAAGATTTTCATCACCCCGCCGGGTGATGCGCCCAGCGTGCGCAAAATGGCGATATCCGCCTGTTTTTCCTTCACCACCATGAACAGGCTCGACACCAGATTAAACGCCGCGATGGCGATGATAAAAAACAGCAGCAGCGACATCATGCGTTTTTCGAGATCAACGGCGCGAAAATAAGTCGCGTTCATGCGCGTCCAGTCGGTCACATTGGTATTGGGCGGAATTTTCGACGCCAACTCATAGGCCACGCGTTGCGCCATGAACAAATCATCCAGTTTCAGCCGCACACCGCTGATCTGGTCTCCCATGCGATAGAGCCGCTGCGCGTCTTCAATGTGCGTCAGCGCAAGGCCGGAATCGATTTCGTGATGCCCGACGCGAAACGTGCCCACCACGGTGAACTGCCGCAGCCGCGGCAAAATGCCCGCCGGCGTCACCTGCCCCTGCGGCGCCACCAACACCACTTTTTCACCGACACCGACATTCAGCGCGCGCGCCAGCGCATCGCCCAGAATAATGCTGAATTCACCGGACTTGAGTAGATCGAGCTTGCCTTGGCGCATGCTCACCGCCAGATCATCGACCATGCCTTCCATCTCCGGCACGATGCCGCGCAAATAGGCGCCGCGCACCTGGCTGCCGCTGGTGAGTAACCCCTGCGCGTTCACATAAGGCGCGACCGCCCGCACATTCGGATGCGCCTTGGCGATGGCGGCCACCGTTTCCCAATCCGACAGTTTGTCATCAAAACCCGAAATCTGCACATGCGCCACGGCGGAAAGCATGCGCGTACGCACCTCGCGCTGAAAGCCGTTCATCACCGACAGCACCGTGACCAGCACCGTCATGCCGAGCGCAATGCCGATCACGCTGATCAGCGAAATCACCGAAATAAAGCGCGTGCGCTGAAGCGAGCGCGTGTAGCGGAGGCCAATGAACAGTTCGTAGGATTTCAAGACATGACTTTCCGGAAAACGCGGAGTTTACTTCAAAACACGGATAAAGGCGGTGCTACACTCGTGCGCACGCTCATGGATTGCACTCTCTTCATTCCGCATCTGCTGCCGCCGCGCGAACTGGCCGATGCGCTGTGGCGCACAGTGGACGCACCGCAACTGAAGTTGATGCTGGCGCGCTCGGCGATGAGCAGCGAGGCCGCGGCCGATAACGAGGTGTGGCTGTGCCGGCGCTTCGGTGTGGCGCGCCAGCAGGATTTTCCGCTCGCGCCACTGCTGGCACAAGATGAAAAACTCGCCGCCGCGAATGGCTACTGGCTGTGCGCCACGCCTGTATACCTGGAGGCACGGCGCAATGCGCTGGTGCTCGCCGATCCCGCGCCGCTGGCCATCACTGCCGAAGCATCCGCTGCCTACACCGCCACGCTGACCTCGCATCTGCGTGAAGAAAACATCTCCTTGCACGCGCCACAACCGGGCCACTGGTTCCTGCGCTGCGATGTCGTGCCGGCGATGACGACCACCTGCCTTGCCGCGGTCATCGGCCACGACGTGCGCCCCTTTCTGCCGCACGGCACGGACAGCGCGCGCTGGCATCGCATCCTGACTGAAATTCAAATGCTGCTGCATGCGCATCCATTGAACGATGCGCGCGAGACGCGCGGCTTGCCGCCGGTGAACAGCGTGTGGTTGTGGGGCGGCGGCACGTTGCCTGCGCCCTCGCCCAAGCCGTTCGACACGGTGTGGAGCAATGACGCCACGGTCTGTGCGCTGGCGCATCACTGCGGCTGCAATATTGAACCCTCGCCCACAAAGTTGAACACGGCACGGCTGAACGGCGCGTCGCATTTTTTCTCGCTTGAATTATTGGAAACCCGGATAAGACTAGGCGACGTGCAAGCCTGGAGCAACGCTGTGACCGCGCTGGAACGCGATTGGTTCAGCCCGCTTATGACCGCGGTCAAATCCGGCGTGCTCAATACACTGACAATCATCAGCGCCCGTGAAACCGGCATCCGGCAGTTTGTCATCCGCCGCCGAGATAGTTTTAAAATATTGTTTAAAAACAAATACTTATAATAACAATGCCGGCCATCACCACTCGCTCTGTCGCACTTGACGCCGTTGGCACGCTGACCGAAAGCGGTGTACACCCGCTGCTCGCCCGCGTGTATGCGGCGCGCGGCATCGCGAGCGAAGCGCAACTCGCCACCGGACTCGAACGCCTGCACCCGCTGGCCTCGATGCTGAATCTACAACGCATGGCGGCGCTGCTGGCCGATGCGATCGCCGAAAATAAAAAACTGCTCATCATCGCCGACTACGACGCCGACGGCGCCACCGCCTGCGCGGTAGGTATGCGCGCGCTGCGCATGATGGGCGCGCAAATCGACTATCTGGTGCCCAACCGGTTTGAATACGGCTACGGCCTGACGCCGGAGATCGTGCAACTCGCGGCACGCGACAAAGCGCCCGATGTCATCATCACGGTAGACAATGGCATCGCCAGCGTTGACGGCGTGGCAGAAGCGAATCGTTCAGGCATCAAGGTGCTCATCACCGATCACCATTTGCCCGGCGACACGCTGCCTGACGCCTGGTGCATCATCAATCCCAATCAGCACGGCTGCCCGTTTTCCAGCAAACATCTGGCCGGGGTCGGCGTGATGTTTTATCTGATGCTCGCATTGCGTGCGGTATTGCGTGAACGAGGCGCGGCCCCGTTGCCCAACCTCGGTAACCTGCTTGATCTGGTGGCCCTCGGCACCGTCGCCGACGTGGTGCGACTCGACGAAAATAACCGCATTCTCGTGCATCACGGGCTGGCTCGTATCCGTGCAGGCCGCGCGCAGCCGGGTGTGGCCGCACTGCTGCGCGTGGCCGCACGTGACCCGGCGCGCACCGGCACGCACGATTTGGGCTTTGCCGTCGGCCCGCGTCTGAATGCCGCTGGACGCCTCACCGATATGTCGCTCGGCATCGAATGCCTGATTACCGACGATGTCGCCCGCGCGCAGGAAATCGCCATGGAACTCGATGCACTGAATCGCCAGCGCCGTTCCATCGAAGCCGACATGCAGGAATCCGCGCTCGCCGCACTGGAGCAAAAAACCGATGCCAGCGGCTTCAGTCTGTGCCTTTACGACGCGCAGTGGCATCAGGGCGTGATCGGCATTGTCGCCTCGCGCATCAAGGATAAATTTCATCGTCCTGCCGTCGCCTTCGCGCGCGGCGCGGAGGGCGAAATCAAAGGCTCCGGGCGCTCGGTTCGCGGGTTGCATCTGCGCGATGCGCTGGATCTGGTATCCAAGCGCGCACCGGGTTTGATATTGCGTTTTGGCGGCCACGCCGCCGCCGCCGGCCTCACCTTGAAGGAAACGGATTTTGAAAAATTTCAATTCCTGTTTGAAGACGTGGTGCGCACCCTGCTGTCGCCCGCCGATCTCGAACGCGAAATCGAAACCGACGGCTCGTTGCCGGTGGAGCACGCCACGCTGGATGCCGCGAATGCGCTGCGCGACGGCATCTGGGGACAAGGTTTCCCGGAGCCGCGCTTTCTAGATCCGTTCGAGATCGTGCAGCAACGCGTGGTCGGCGAGCGTCATTTGAAGCTGCGGCTGCGGCGCGACGGCAAACTTTTCGAGGGTATTTTATTTGGTCACAACGAGCCGCTACCCGAAGCGATACGCGCGGTGTATCGCTTCTCCATCAATGAATACAACGGTAACGTCACCACGCAATTGATGCTGGATCATTGGGAACATCTGTAGTTCGGCCTACCCCATCAGTTATAATCGTGCCTTTAAAGGATTAACTGTATCATGGAAGCCGAACGCATCAACGCCATCGCCAAGCAAATCGCGGACATCGACTCACGCGCCACGGAGCTGCGGAGGTATCTTTGACTTCGACACCAAGCGTAACCGGCTCGATGAGGTTGTAAGGCTCGCCGAAGACCCCGCTGTCTGGAGCGACAGCAAACGCGCGCAAGAGTTGGGCAAAGAACGCAAGGCGCTCGAATACACCGTCCACTCGCTCACCTCGCTCGCCTCCACGGTGCGTGACGCGCAAGACCTGTTCGACATGGCGCGAGAAGAATCCGACGACGCCACCCTGCTGTCCGTCGCCACCGACGCGCAAAAGCTCGAAGCCACTGTCGCAGAGATGGAATTTCGCCGCATGTTCTCCGGCGAGATGGACATCAACAACTGCTTTCTCGACATTCAATCCGGCTCCGGCGGCACCGAAGCGCAGGACTGGACCTCCATCCTCGAACGCATGTATTTGCGCTATTGCGAGGGCAAAAAATTCAAGGTGGAGCTGCTCGAAGAATCTCCTGGTGAAGTCGCCGGCCTGAAAAGCGCCTCGCTAAAAGTCAGCGGCGAATACGCCTATGGCCACCTGCGCACCGAAAGCGGCGTGCATCGCCTGGTGCGCAAGTCACCGTTTGATTCCAACAACCGGCGCCACACCTCGTTCGCCAGCGTGTTTGTCTACCCCGAGGTCGATGACTCGATAGAAATCGACATCAATCCGGCCGACTTGCGCACCGATACCTTTCGCGCCTCTGGCGCGGGCGGCCAGCACATCAACAAGACCGACTCCGCCGTGCGCATCACCCACGCCCCCACCGGCATTGTGGTGCAATGTCAGAGCGACCGTTCGCAGCACCGCAACCGCGCCGAAGCCATGGCGATGCTGAAATCACGGCTATTCGAGCTGGAACTGCGCAAGCGCAACGAAGAAAAGCAGGCAAAGGAAGACGCCAAGACCGATATCGGCTGGGGCCACCAGATACGCTCGTAT
>CAWUUY010000084.1:0-10086 GCA_963924885.1 uncultured Burkholderiales bacterium
CGCGCGCCGCGCCCGACGGCCACACGCTGATATTTATTTCGTCCACGTTCTCGATGCAGCCGAGCTCCACGCCCAATCTGCCGTACGATCCGCTGCGCGATTTCACGCCCATTTCGCTTGCGGTGGCGTCGCCTTATATTCTCGTCGCGCATCCCTCGGTGCAGGCTAATTCCGTCAAGGAACTGATCGCGCTCACCAAGGCCAAGCCCGGCGCGTTATCCAGTGCCACCGCCGGACCGGGCAGCGCGATCCACGTCACCGCAGAGTTGTTCAACACCATGGCGGGCGTAAACATATTGCTAGTGCCCTACAAGGGCGTGGTCGGCATCACCGATCTGATCGCAGGCCAGGTCAACCTCGCGTTCGCGGGTTTTGCGCAATCCATCGCGCACGTCAAAAGCGGGCGACTGAAGGTGCTGGGCATTTCAACGCAGTCGCGTTCTGCGCTGATGCCCGAAGTGCCCACCATCGCGGAAGCCGCCGTGCCCGGCTTTGATGTGTCGATCTGGTACGGACTGCTCGGCCCCGCCAAATTGTCCAAGCCCATACTCGGCAAGCTGCACAGCGGCGTGACGCAAGCGTTGAAAGCGCCCGACGTGCGCCAGTCGCTCACCGACCTAAGCGTGGAAAACATCGGCAGCACACCGGAACAATTCGCCGCGACCATACGCGCCGACATCGACAAGTGGATGAAACTCGCCAAAAGCGCACAGAATAAATAATTGTTTTAAAACAAATAATTAAATACCAACGCCCATGAGCACCACACCATCCGCCGGCACGCAGCTGCCGCGCAGCGTGGTGGTGCTGGGCTTTGTCAGCCTGCTGATGGATGTCTCGTCGGAGATGATCCATGCGTTGCTGCCGGTGTTTCTGGTGACGGTCGTCGGCGCCAGCGCGATGTCGATCGGCCTCATTGAAGGCATCGCCGAAGCCACCGCCGCGTTCGTCAAGGTGTACTCCGGCGCGATTAGCGACTGGATTGGACGCCGCAAACCGTTGTTGCTGCTGGGCTATGGACTCGCCGCCGCATGCAAACCGCTGTTCGCGCTCGCCACCGGCATCGGCACCGTGCTCGCCGCGCGCACCATCGACCGCGTGGCCAAAGGCATACGCGGTGCGCCGCGCGATGCGTTGATCGCCGATGTCACGCCGGTGGAACTGCGCGGCGCGGCGTACGGCTTGCGCCAGTCGCTCGACAGCGTGGGCGCGGTGGCCGGCCCGTTGCTGGCGGTGGTGCTGATGGCCGCCACGGCGGACAACTTTCGTTTTGTATTCTGGATCGCGGTGATTCCCGCGTTTTTATGCGTGGCGTTGATTATGTTCGGTGTGCGCGAACCTCCGCGCGCGCAGCGCATCAAGGCGCGTCCGTTTCCCATTAGCCGCGGCGAAATGGCGCGACTGCCGCGTTTGTTCTGGCACGTCACCGTGTTCGGCGCGGTGCTGACGCTGGCGCGATTCTCCGAGGCGTTTTTGCTGCTACACGCGCAAAACGTGGGGCTGGCCGTCACCTGGGTGCCGGTGATTCTGGTGGCGATGAATCTGGTGTACGCGGCAAGCGCATATCCGCTGGGCGCGCTGTCGGATCGCGTCAACCGCAAGGTGATGCTCGCCACCGGTGTCGCACTGCTGATCGCCGCCGACGTGGTGCTCGCGCTCGCGCCCGATGCGTGGGCGGTGGGCGCGGGCGCCCTGCTGTGGGGCCTGCACATGGGCGCGACACAAGGCCTGCTCGCGGCCCTGGTCGCCGAAACCGCGCCCGAAGACCTGCGCGGCACGGCGTTCGGCGTGTTCAACCTAATAAGCGGCGTGGCGCTGCTCGCCGCCAGCGTAATCGCCGGCGCGCTGTGGACATACTTCAGTCCCGCGATCACCTTTTACGCGGGTGCGTTGTTTGCCGCAGTGGCGTTGGCCGGGTTGATAAAACGATGAAAGCGTGTGCGGCGTGCGGGGATATAATCGCCGCAACTTTTCAGGGAGAAAAGTATGAAATTCGGACACTTTGAACAGCAAGGACGCACGTTTTACGGCATCGTCGAAGGCGATCAGGTAGTTGAACTCGATGGCTCGATTTTCGACACGTACAAAACCACCAGTAAAAAACACGCGCTGTCGGCGCTTAAAACACTGCTGCCGTGCCGGCCCGCGAATTTTTACTGCGCCGGCATCAACTACGTTGCGCACATCGAGTGGGGCAACCAGCGCAAGGGCAGCAACACCAAGCCACCCACCAAGGCCGACATCGGCTACCGTTCGCCAAGCGCGTTGTGCGCCAATGGCGAAACCATTTTGATCCCCGCGGATTCTCCCGGCCCGGTGCAATACGAAGGCGAACTCGTCGCGGTGGTCGGCAAAAAAGCGAAAAACCTCACCGAGGCCAATGCGCTGTCGTGCATTCTCGGATACACGCTCGGCAACGATGTCAGCGATCGCGGCTGGCAGGCCTCCGACCGCACGCTGTGGCGCGCGAAAAACTGCGACAACTGGAAGCCGATGGGCCCGTTCATCGCCACCGGCCTTGATCCGCTGGCGCTTACCATCAAAGTCAACCTCGACGGCAAAGAAGTGTCGAGCTACACCACGGATAAAATGATTTTTCCGGCGCAGCACTACATCGCTAAAATCACCCAATACACCACGCTGTGGCCGGGTGACGTGCTGTGGCTGGGCGTGGACAACGCCACTATTCCCGATTTGCAGGACGGCATGGTGTGCGACGTGATTCAGGATGATATCGGGGTGCTGAGGAATCCGGTGGCGCGGGCGAAGGCGTAACTGCCCAGGCGTGCTTGAGTCGATGGCCTTCGCGGATTACACTTATCCCGTGGCCACAACCTGTAGGTCACCATGAACGCATCCCGAGGAGAACCCATGAAATTGAAACAAGTTGTTGTAGCAGCAGCCTTCGCCCTGGCCAGCAGCGCGGCCATGGCGTTTCACTGTCCGGCTGATATGAAAAAAATCGATGATGCCTTGGCGAAAAACTCCAAGCTCACCGCAACGCAGATGGCGGATGTCAAAAAAATGCGCGCCGAAGGAGAAACGCTGCACAAGGCCGGCAAGCATCAGGAGTCAGTCGATACGCTGGCTAAGGCAATGAAGATTCTGGACATCAAGTAATCGTCCGTTGCCGCACGTAAAATGAATCCCCCGCTGTGTGCGGGGGATTTTTTTTACGGGCAACGTGTCCTGACCATCCTGAATTAAACGTACGTATTTTTTTATTGAATTTTTTAAAGACACCCCGATGATTGAAATCTCCACCAACGACATTAACGTTGAAGCCTCGCTGCCCAAAGTCTTCGAGTGCCAACTGCCGCTGCGCTTCGCCGATATGGATGCCGACCAGCATGTCAACAACGCGGAGTTCTACCGTTACATGGAAGAAGCGCGCATGCGCTGGGTGCACACGCTGGGGCTGGCGATGACGCCGCCCGCGCCAATACCGGTGCTCGCCGCGTCGGCGTGTTCGTTTTGCGTGCCGCTGCATTATCCCGGCACGGTGACGGTGGAAATTTATCTGGGTCGTATCGGCGCCAGCAGCGTGCGCACGCATTACCTGCTGAAAAATGGAAATACTATTGCGGCGGAAGGCTATGGCGTATCGGTATGGTTCGATCCGCAAACGCAGAAGTCGATGCCGCTGCCAGAAGCGGTACGCCGGTTGGCGACGGGCTGAAACAACCCCAACACTGTCGTTCCCGTTACTCCGCGCGTATCCCCGCGTCGCGCACCACCTTGCGCCAGCGAGCAATTTCGGTGGCGATGTGATTCCTGAAATGTTCCGGCGTACCCGCCACCGGCTCACCGCCGTCGTCACTTAATTTATCCAGCACGTCTTTCGAGCGCACTGCACGCGCGAGTTCGGCATTTAACTTGCTGACCAGCTCCGGCGGCAAACCCGCGGGGCCGAGCCAGCTATACCACGTGGTGGTTTCGTAACCCGGCACTCCGGACTCCATCACGGTCGGCAGTTCAGGCATCGCGCTGGAACGCTTGGTGCTAGTGACCGCCAGCGCGCGTATCTTGCCGATCTTTACGTATTGCAGCGACGACAGAATGTTGCCAAAAATCACCTGCACCTGCCTCGCCATCTAATCCACCCGCGCCTGCCCGGTACCCTTGTACGGTACGTGCGCAGTCCTGACACCGGTGAGGCTGTTGAATAATTCGAGCGCGAGATGGCTCGAGGTGCAGTGCCCGGCAGAAGCCGCATCCAGACGCGCACGCGGACTGCGCGCGAGTGCGAGCAAATCCTTCGCCGAACGCGTGGGCAGCGCTGGATGCACCATCAGCACAATCGGCGCCTGCACCACCATGGATATCGGGGTGAAATCCTTAATGGGATCGTAAGAGAGCTTGGGATACACCGCTGGCGTGATTGCATAGCCGCTCGCCACCGCCAGCATTGTGTAGTCATCGGGCGGCGACTTCGCCACAAACGCGTACGCCACCGTACCGCCCGCGCCGGTGCGGTTTTCGACGATGAACGAGCGCCTGAGGTTGTCGCTCATTTTCTGCGTGAGCAATCTCGCGATGATATCGGTGCCGCCGCCGGGCGCGAGACCGACGATGACGCGCACTGGTTTTGACGGATAGCCGTCAAACGGCTGCGCTAAGGACGAACCAACAATTAAGGAAATCGTCATTCCCGTGCAGGCGGGTATCCCCTTCGCCCAAGGAAGGTAGGATGGGAGCGTAATCGCACGACAAAGTTGCAGGGTATAACTACCCCGATGCGCGGCCAGCGCTATGACGTTACTTCTTAACCTTAGTGCCCGCTTTCAGCTTGATGCCCACCATGTCTTCCGGGCGCACCCACTGATCAAACTGCTCCGAGGTGACATGCCCCATCGCCATCGCCGAAGCTTTAAGCGTGAGGCCCTTATTGTGCGCGTTCTTGGCAATCGCAGCGGCATTGGCGTAGCCGATGTGCGGGTTCAGTGCCGTCACCAGCATCAGCGATTCGCGCATCAGCTTGTCGATGCGCGCCAGATCAGGCTCGATGCCCTGCGCGCAATATTCGTCAAAGTTCCCACAAGCATGCGCGAGCAATGACGCGCTGTGCAGGAAGTTGCGGATCACCAGCGGGCGAAACACGTTCAATTCAAAGTTGCCCATCGAGCCGCCGACGTTGATCGCGGTGTCGTTGCCGAACACCTGACAGCACACCATGGTCATCGATTCGGATTGCGTGGGGTTCACCTTGCCCGGCATGATGGAACTGCCCGGCTCGTTCTCGGGGATGATGATCTCGGCGATGCCGCAGCGCGGGCCGCACGACAGCCAGCGGATGTCGTTGGCGATTTTCATCAGCGACGCGGCCAGGGTTTTTAATGCGCCGTGCGCATGCACCACGCCGTCGCACGACCCCAGCGCCTCGAATTTATTCGGCGCGGTCACAAACGGCTGGCCGGTCAATTTTTTCAGTTGCGCCGCCACCGCCACGGCAAATTTCGGATGCGCATTCAACCCCGTGCCCACCGCCGTGCCGCCCAGCGCCAGCTCGCACAAATGCGGCAGCGATGCCTGCACGTGCTTTAAGCCGTGGTCGAGTTGCGCGACGTAGCCGGAGAATTCCTGCCCTAGCGTGAGCGGCGTCGCATCCTGCAAGTGCGTGCGGCCGATTTTCACGATGCCCATGAATTGTTTGGCTTTTTTGTTGAGCGTCTCGCGCAGCTTCCACACCGCGGGGATCAATTGCTTTTGCAGCGCGATCACGGCACCCACGTGCATCGCTGTCGGGAACGTGTCGTTCGACGACTGGCCTTTGTTCACGTCGTCGTTCTCATGCACCAGACGGTCCATACCCCGCTTGCCGCCCAGAATTTCAGAGGCGCGATTCGCCAGCACTTCGTTCACGTTCATATTAGTTTGTGTGCCGGAACCGGTCTGCCACACCACCAGCGGAAAATGCGCATCCAGCTTGCCTGCCAATGCCTCATCGGCAGCCTTGACGATGGCGGCGCCTTTTTCCTGTCTAGCACGCCCAGCGCCATATTGGTCAGCGCGGCGGATTTTTTCACCAGCACCTGCGCCATCACCACCGCGTGCGGCATGGTTTCGCCGGGGAAATGAAAGTGATGCAGGCTGCGCTCGGTCTGCGCGCCCCAGAGTTTGTCGTTTGCGACGGCGATGTCGCCCATGGTGTCGTGTTCGATGCGTGTGGTTTTTTTCATGGTAATTCCTGATTAAAAAGCGTGAACAGGTGAACGGGTGAACGAGTAACCCTGCATACCGTTGGCGTGGCCTTACTCGTTCACTCGTTCAATGGGTTAATTCACTCGTTCACAGAAGTTGCTTCTGCTCCCCCCGCTGCGCCCCCGCATCCACCACGATCAGTGCCGTCATGTTGACGATGCGTCGCACCGTCGATGAAGGCGTGATGATATGCACGGGCTTCGCCGCGCCCAGCAAAATCGGGCCGATGGTAATGCCGTCGCCGGCCGCTGCCTTGAGCAGGTTGAACGAAATATTCGCGGCGTCAAGATTGGGCATCACCAGCAAATTCGCCGCGCCCTTGAGCCGGTTATCCGGCAGCGCGCGCAAGCGGATTTCTTCGGAGAGCGCCATGTCACCCTGCATCTCGCCATCAATTTCAAGGGCGGGCGCCATTTGATGTACCAGTTCAAGTGCCGCGCGCATTTTGGTGGCCGTAGGCGTGTCACCGCCGCCGAAGCTCGAGTGCGACAGCATCGCCGCCTTAGGTGTGATGCCGAAACGGCGTATCTCTTCCGCCGCCAGCACAGTGGATTCTGCGATCTGCTCGGCGGTGGGGTCGAAAGTAACGTAGGTGTCGCAAATGAATACCGTGCCCTTGGGCAACAGCAGCGCGTTCATCGCCGAATAGTGATTCACCCCTGCGCGCTTGCCAATCACCCGTTCGATGTAGCCCAAGTGGCGGCTGTATTGACCGAGGATGCCGCACAGCATGGCATCCGCCGCACCCATGTGGACAAGCATCGCGCCGATCAGTGTCGGCAGCCGCCGCATATTGAGCTTGGCGAGCTCCTGCGACACGCCCTTGCGCTGCGTCAAGCGATAATACTCGCTCCAGTATTCGCGGTAACGCGGGTCGTTGCCCGGATCGACCAGATCAAAATGCTTGTCGCGCTGCAAACGCAAACCCAGCCGCTCGATGCGCGCGGTGATGATGTTCGGACGACCGATCAGCACGGGCCGCGAGATGCCTTCGTCCACCACCACCTGCGCCGCGCGCAGGAAACGCTCTTCCTCGCCCTCGGCATACACCACGCGCTTGGGCGCTTGTTTTGCCGCCGCGAATACCGGCCGCATGATCTGGCCGGATTGATACACAAACTGATTGAGCCGCTCGCGATACGCATCAAAATCCGTGATCGGCCGCGTGGCCACACCGCTGTCCATCGCGGCCTTGGCCACCGCGGGCGCCACCTGCGCGATCAGCCGCGGATCAAACGGACGCGGAATAAAATACTCCGGCCCGAACGGATGCTGCTGCTCGCCATAGGCCGCCGTCACTTCATCTGATTGTTCGGCTTGTGCAAGCTCGGCGATGGCGCGCACCGCCGCCAGTTCCATCTCGATATTGATCGTGGTAGCGCCTGCGTCCAGCGCGCCGCGAAACACAAACGGAAAACACAACACATTGTTGACCTGATTCGGATAATCCGAGCGCCCCGTGGCGATCACCGCATCCGGGCGCACCGCGCGCACCAGCTCCGGCAGAATTTCCGGTTCGGGATTAGCGAGCGCCAGTATCAATGGCCTGGCCGCCATTTTTTTGACCATCTCCGGTTTCAATACACCGCCCGCCGACACGCCGAGAAACACGTCTGCGCCCTCGATCACCTCACCCAGCGTGCGCGCGGCGGTTTCGATGGCATAGATTTCCTTATCCGGATCCATCAACGCCTTGCGGCCCTTGTAGACCACACCCTCGATATCCGTGACGATGATGTTTTCAAGGCGCATGCCGAGCTTTACCAGCAGCCCCAAACACGCCAACGCCGCCGCGCCCGCACCCGACACCACCAGTTTGACCTCGCCGATGTTCTTGCCGACGACTTTCAAACCGTTATAGACCGCCGCGCCCACGGTAATCGCCGTGCCATGCTGATCGTCGTGGAACACCGGGATTTTCATGCGCGAACGCAATTCGCGCTCGACGATAAAACACTCCGGCGCCTTGATGTCTTCGAGATTGATGCCGCCGAAGGTCGGCTCCAGCGAGGCGATAATCTCCACCAGTTTGTGCGGATCGCGCTCGTTAATTTCGAGATCGAACACATCGATGCAGGCGAATTTTTTAAACAACACCGCCTTGCCTTCCATCACCGGCTTGGCCGCCAACGGGCCGATGGGGCCGAGGCCCAACACCGCCGTGCCGTTGGTAATCACCGCCACCAGATTGCCGCGCGCAGTGAGATTGCGCGCCTCGGCCGGATCAGCCACGATGGCCTCGCACGCCGCCGCGACACCGGGCGTGTACGCCAGCGCGAGATCACGCTGGTTGGTCAGTCCCTTGGTCGGCGCTATGGATATCTTGCCCGGCGTGGGTAAGCGGTGGTAATTGAGCGCGGCTTTGCGCAGTTGTTCGTCCATGGGGACCCTATGCGTGCGAATTTGAGCGCGGATTATAGCGCAGCACCCGCGTCGCCCGCCCAGCGGCAACGCTACCTAAAGGGCGGTCGCAGCAGCTCGGGTAATACGGATTCGCGGAACAATTTTTCGCCCATCGCGGCGATGCGCGCTTCACCGACTTTGGCTCTGACCGCTGCTTCAGAGCCGGCAAGTTTCCATTCCTTGTAGTCGTCTTTTGCCGCCAAGCCCATCGCTTCCGTCAACAGGTTGACGTAGTTCACCACCTTGAACGGCTCGCTGCCTTCCAGTGCGCACAGCAAACGCTGGCAGGAATGAAAAACGGTGGCAACAGTTTCCGCCTGCATGCTAATCGCTGCATCACACACCGCGCGCGTCGCATCCTTCAGCGACGCCGGCACGCGCGCCAGCGCGGAGCACATATGCCCCGGCAAGGACAATGCGGTTTCGACCAGCTCCACGCCGGGAATGATGCGCAGCAAGTCTTCGACCAGCGGATTCACATCAACTTCGTGAAAACCAAAATGTTGGTGCAGCATCACTTTGCGCTTATTACCGTTTGATGTGCGATGCGTGAGTTTGGCGGCGAGCACGTCACGGCGCGCATGCAAGATCTGCACGAAGCTCGACAACTCAAACTGCGCGTCGGTGTATTCGCCCATGAACGCGTTCATGTGGCGGTAGCACGACGGGCACCACGACACCACCTGCCCGGTGGAGTGGGCGTTAAATTTTTCCACCGTGCGTTTGCCCATGCCTTCGGCGGCGCGCAGGTTGCCGTCTTTCGCCGTGCCGCAGCAATAGCCCGCGCCACCCGCGGGGGTGACTTCGATGCCGACCGCCTCCAACAGCGCGATGGCGCTGTGGATGATGTCGCCATGGCGCACCACGTTGCAGCCGTACCAGAAGGTGACCTTGTTTGTTGTCACCTTTGCCACCGCTCGATTTCTTCGGAGCTCATCTGGGTTTCGGAAAACGCGTTGATCTTGCGGAAAAAATCTTTCTCTTCGCGTGATTTCATCACAGCCGACGCAGCAGGCAAGCCCAGCGACCCCATCGCGCTCATTTGCCCCACGCGCACCATTTTCATCGCATTGATGCCTTCAGGACAGGCATCGATGCAGCGCGAGGACTGCGTGCAGACCTTGAGCCACTGCACGCTGGCATCGTTGCCCGGCGTTTGTTTTAGCCAGTCGATGACGCCCGACACCACGGTTTTGGGGTCGGCGTCACGCAAGCCGTCGCTGTAGCGCGTCATCGGGCAGGCTTCAAAACATTTGCCGCAACGCGTGCAACGCGCGAGCGTGTCGTCGATGAACACATCGAGATGTTCGCGCAGCGTTGCGGTTTTTTGAGTCATAAAATATTCAATAAAAAAGGTGTCTGGTAAGCCGCTATGAAGTAAGCGACAAATGGATTGTACTTTAAGAGGGTAAAGAGTAAGCTGTTTTGCATGGGCGCGCTACCGGAACTGTCGCTGTTAAGCCACGAGCAAAAGGACGCGCT
>CAWUUY010000085.1:0-3738 GCA_963924885.1 uncultured Burkholderiales bacterium
GGTCATAGCGGCGGCGGCGGATGCCACGAGCGCCGCGCTGCCGCGTATCAGGGCTGCCGTGGCTACGACGGCGAAGCGCGCCCCCGCTGCCCGATCGCCCGCGCCGCCAGCCACGGCAACAGCGCCAGCAGCATCGCCAGCGCCGCCAGCGGCACGATAATCAGCAGCCGTTCCGGCCACGGCCCCAGCAGATCGACAATGCTGGGGTTGAGTGGTTTGGATGGACCGACAAAACCGTAGTTGGCGCCGAGCGCCAGATTGACCGGCAGCACCACCGCAACATAGGCCGCGGCGGCAACACACGCGGCGCGATAATCGCGCCACGCGGGCCGAAAGCCGTTGACCGCGATATCGTAAATCGCGGTCATCATCACAAAGCCGTGCAAGAACCAGAACGACCAGAACACCGGCGAGGTGGGCGACTCGACGATGCTGGGCGTGATCATCGCCTGCGTACAAAGGGCGAATGACCAAAAGTAGAGAATCCCCCGCAGCGTGTTGTCGCGCGTGAACAGCACCGCGGAGGCGATCAGCGAGGTGAGGTGGCACATCTGTAATGGCAGTGTGGTCACCGGGTCGAAGCGTTCAGGCCATTGCCACCAGCCGTGCGCGGCGACCCACACGGCGAGGTTGATCAACGCCAACGTACGCTCGAAAGTGTTCGGCACCGCCTGATTCGGCAGTCTGCGGCCTGCCGCCACCGCCAGCGCGATCAGCGCGGTGACGCACAGCAGCGCGCATGCGTGAGCGACGGTGAAAGGCCGGAAGGTGTCCACGCCGGTTCAGCGTGTGAGGCTGCTCAGGTTGACACGTGCTTTAGGGGTAATCGGCGATTTCATTTTAAGTATTTGTTTTTTAAGAATAATTTATGGGGTGACAATGCCTGCTGCGATGCCGTGATGACGCCGATGTGTTTATGCATTTTGTGCGCGGTTTCGACGCCGCTGTAATAGCCCGGCGCCGCGCGCACAAATTCGTAGCCCAGTGCTTCGTAAAAAAACCTCGCGGCGGCGTTATTGGCGCGAAGTTCAAGATGAACTTCGGTGATGCCCGCGGTCAGCGCGGATTGCTCCAGCCACGCCACCAGCGCGCCCCCGATGCCGCAGCGCTGGCGCAGCACGTTTACCGCCAGCAGACTCAAATGCAGGCGCGTGTCACCGAATTCCGCGATGGCGAAGCCTTCGACGCGCCTGCTGATTTGCGCAACGACTACGCAGCATTCGCGATGCCGCAGCACGCGCTTGACGCGTCCGGGGTCCCAGCTCCAGCCGCGCAGGCCCACTTCAATCAGGCAGCGCGACATCACCGCAATGCAGTGCGCATCGGCGTCGTGGGCCAGTCGTATCAATGGTATCAGTGGTGCGACCATGACCCATATTACCAATAAAAAACGGCAACCGTCGAAAGCGGGTTGCCGTTGTCAGAACGCCGGGAAAAATCAGGCTTTGGTCTTGGGTATGAACTTCAACGCCACCCCATTGTTGCACCAGCGTTCGCGCGTGGGCTGCGGGCCGTCTTCGAACACGTGGCCGTGGTGCCCGCCGCATTTGACGCAGTGATACTCGGTGCGTGGCAGGATCAGTTTGTAATCGGTTTTTTTTGCAAACGCACCGGGGATGGTGGTAAAAAAACTCGGCCAGCCGGTACCCGATTCGTATTTCATCGCCGAGGTGAACACCGGCAGATCGCAACCCGCGCACACAAACACACCGGGACGTTTTTCCGCGTTGAACGGGCTGCTGCCCGCGCGCTCGGTGCCGTCGTCGCGCAGCACGTCGTAGGCGGCGGGTGACAGGCGCTTTTTCCATTCGTCCTTGCTCAGCTTGAGCGGCGGCGTTGCGGTGACTACCGGCGTGCCGTTGGCGAGCAACTGCTTCCAGTTTTTTTGCATGTCGTCGATGGCTTTTTTGTCCATCGACTGCGCGATTGCGTTACGCGCCAACAATGACCCGAAGGCGGCGAGCGCCGCCACACCCTGTATAAACCCGCGTCTTTCCATACGTCCTCCTGTAGTTTCAGACTTGAGACCGCATCAGCCGGGGAAAATTCCCGGCTGTGCGGCTTGCAGGTTGGTCGCGGTCACGCGGACAACCTTACAGCGTAGTTTCGGAACCGAAAATCACCGTGCATTCGCTGGATAGAACGCCGCCGTTGCCATGCGCCAAGGCGACGTCGCAGCCCTTTACCTGCCGCTGCCCGCATTCGCCGCGCACCTGGCGGATGGCCTCGATCATCACCAGCAGGCCATACATGCCCGGATGGCAATAGGACAAGCCGCCGCCACTGGTGTTCACCGGCATTTTGCCGCCGGGAGCAATGGCGCCGTCTGCCACGAAGCGTCCGCCTTCGCCCTTGGGGCAAAAGCCCAAGTCCTCGAGGAACAAAATCGGCGTGATGGTAAACGCGTCGTACAGCGACAGCATCTGCATGTCGGCGGGTTTCATTTTTGCTGCCACATAGGCCTGCGTGCCGGATTCCTTGGCGGCAGTGACGGTGAAATCCGGCATGCTGGAAATATTCGCGTGTGATAACGATTCGCCGGTGCCGAGCACGTAGACCGGTTTCTTTTTCAGCGATTTGGCGCGATCCGCGCGCACCATCACAATCGCGCCGCCGCCGTCGAGCACCAGACAGCAATCGCGCACCGTCAGCGGATAACACACCATGCGCGCGTTCAACACCTGCTCAATCGTCAGCGGCTCTTTTTCCCACGCCTTGGGATTCATCAGCGCCCACTGGCGCGCGGATACAGCGACCTCCGCGAGCTGTTCGCGTGTGGTGCCGTATTGATGCATGTGGCGCATCGCCGCCATGGCGTAAGCCGTGCTCGGCATGAAAGGCCGGTACGGCGATTCATAGGGATTGAACTCGCGTGGCGATGCCGCCGCGCGCGACACCGAGCGCTGCGTGCTGCCGTAGGCGATCACCGCCACGTTGCACAGACCCAGTTGCAGCGCGGCCTGCGCATGCGCCACGTGCGACATGAACGACGAGCCGCCGATAATAGTGCCGTCGAAATACTTGGGCTTTATGCGCAGATACTCGGCAAACGCCATCGGTCCCATGCGCACCTGCGTCGCCGCGACAAACAAACCGTCAACGTCTTTTAATGTCAGGCCGCAGTCTTCTAGTGCGCGCATTGTTGCCTGCGCCATCAGGTCCATCGGGTGCGTGCCCTGCGCCATCTGGCCGAGGTCAGACTCCGCCGCGCCCACTACGGCAACGCTGCCGCGTTGCAGTCCCGCGAGATTCGGGTTGCTCATTTTGCGGCCTCCACGGGCGTGAATACAGGATAGGCAGCCTCTTTGGCATTGCCGGGAAACACCCGGAATTTCACGCGCATGCCGATCTTGACCTGCATCGGATCAACGTCCTCGACGCGACTCATCATGCGAAAGCCTTCATCCAGATCAATCATCGCCACGTTATGCGGCGGCTCGCCCTTGGTATGCACGACTGTCGTTGTGTAGACCGTGCCGAGACCCTTGGACACGCGCCATGCGATGTTTTCGCTGCCGGTGAGGGGCGCATAAGCGCGCGGGTAGAAAAAAGGCTTGTTGTTGTCAAGACACACCTGGTAGGCAAGCTCGCCTTTGGCCAGATGCGCCTGAAATACGCCGAGCGGCGATGTTTCTGTCAGGCTGAACATGGGGGTTCCTTCATAAAATTTGCAACGGTAGCGATTGCGACGTAAAGCGTTCGATGGTTCCTGATTGAGCAGATGAGCAACACCAACAC
>CAWUUY010000086.1:0-3304 GCA_963924885.1 uncultured Burkholderiales bacterium
GCTTCCACCACGCCCTGCGCGATCACGTCGCACTTCATGATGCCGCCGAAGATGTTGACCAGAATCGCTTTTAGCGACGGGTTTTTCAACATGATCTTAAAGGCTTCGGTAACTTTTTCGGTCGAAGCGCCGCCGCCGACATCCAGAAAGTTCGCCGGCGAACCGCCATACAGCTTACAGATATCCATGGTGGCCATCGCCAGCCCCGCGCCATTCACCAGACAACCGATATTGCCGTCCAGCTCAATGTAGGACAGACCAAATTTCGACGCCTCAATCTCTGCGGGGTTTTCTTCGTCCAAATCGCGCAGCGCGACGATTTCCGGGTGACGGAACAGCGCGTTTTCATCAAAATTGATTTTGGCGTCGAGCGCAATGATCGAACCGTCGCCGGTGAGTATCAGCGGATTGATTTCCGCCAACGAGGCATCGGTTTCGTCAAACGCCTTGTACAGCGATTTCAGCAAGTCACGCGCCTGCCCTATGGAGCCTGCGGGGATGCCGATCTTGCGCGCAATATCCTCGGCTTCTTCGGCGGTAAGGCCCGTTTCCGGATCAATGATGACTTTGTGGATTTTTTCTGGCGTTTTGTGCGCGACTTCTTCGATGTCCATACCGCCTTCGCTGGAGGCCATCAGCACCACGCGCTGCGAGACCCGGTCAGTGACCATCGCCACGTAATATTCTTTTTCAATGTCCGCACCTTCTTCGATCAAGAGGCGGCGCACTTTCTGGCCTTCCGGACTGGTTTGCGGCGTAACCAATTGCATGCCGAGTATCGACGTCGCGTGCGCCTTCAACTCCTCCGGCGATTTAGCGAGTTTGACCCCGCCGCCCTTGCCGCGTCCGCCCGCGTGAATCTGCGCCTTGACCACCCACACCTTGCCACCCAGGGATTTGCCCGCGGCGACGGCCTCGCTGACCGAAAAGCACGGCACGCTGCGCGGGGTTTTCACGCCAAATTTCTTGAGTAATTCTTTTGCCTGGTATTCGTGAATTTTCATAATGCGCTCTTGAGGGAAACTCGGATTCGGCGGACTGACTCGGCACACGCAAATCTATTACAGCCGCTGCCTCGTGGGCCTTGACGCTGGTCAAGCCCACACGCCCGTCGGCTGACAATCATGGCCAGTGTGCGCGTAAAAAAGCCGAATCCGCGTTTTGACCATTGAGTATAACAAGAAGGTGATGGCGACTCGCGTTCCCGGTGACTCGCCTAGCCGGGAGCGCGTCAGGACGAACCCTGCACGGGGGCAGAGATGCGAATGTCCGATTGTCTTAGCGATACTTATCCGAAATATGAACTTATCTCGTTCATCAAAATAATTATTGCGACGCAACATCATCCGCTCAGCTACCCCTGTCAGCGCCAAAAAAAAGCGCAACCCCGGAGGGTTGCGCTGAAGTTCCACCAAAGGAGGAGGTTTTGGAGGAATATGTCCAGCGAGCGCCGAACATGTGCAAATTATGCGCTCGCCAAACCTAAACTTCAATCCGTTTTGCTGCTTTGCGATATACATTTATTCAAATTTTAGTTTAGATAAATTGATACAATTTTCATCAAACTTTAAGAATGCACAGCAGCCGGTGAGTGCGGATCCCGACACTAGCCCGATTCACATGCCCGCCCATCTCTGTCGCCTTGACAGCACCACGGCGCACGCGATGTACTGCGTGCTTGCCATGAAAAAACTTGTGCTCCCTTGCCTAGCGCTGTGTGCAATCTGCGGGATGCCCGCCACCATGGCCGCCGACTATCCCACGCGCCCGATACGCTTGGTGGCGCCCTTTGCGCCGGGCGGCGGCGTCGATGTGTCCGCGCGCTTTATCGCCCAGCGCCTCACCGACGCGCTCGGTCAATCCGCCGTGGTGGACAACCGCCCTGGCGCGGGCAGCACGCTCGGCACCGACATCGTGGCCAAAGCCGCGCCCGACGGTCACACGCTGCTGGTGACCCACAACGCCATCGCCATCAATCAGGCGCTGTATGCCAAACTGCCGTACGACACCGTGCGCGATTTCACCCAGGTGGCGTATCTGGGCGTCACCACGTTTACGCTGGTGATCCACCCCGGCGTCCCGGCGAAAACAGTCAAGGATTTGATCGCGCTCGCCAAGGCCAAACCTGGCAGCCTCAACTACGCCAGCACCGGCCCCGGCGGCGGCTCACATCTGGCCACCGAGTATTTCATGCTCGCCACCGGCACCAAACTGACGAATATTCCCTACAAAGGCACCGCGCCCGCGCTGACCGATCTGGTGTCTGGGCAAACGCATGTGATGTTGTCGGGCCTGCCGGGCACGATACCGTTCATCAAATCCAAACGCGTGCTCGCGCTCGCCACCACCAGCGCCAAGCGCTCGGCGTTCATGCCCGAACTGCCGACGCTGCAGGAAGTCGGTGTCGAGGGCTACGAGTTCGACGCGTGGTACGGCATGCATGCTCCGGCCAGGACACCGCGCGACATCATCGTCAAGCTCAACGCCAGTATCAACCAGGCGGTCGCCGCGCCCGATATCCGCCAGCGGCTGATGGATCAGGGCATAGAGCCCGGCGCCATGACGCCCGAACAGTTCAGCGCCTTTGTGCGGCGCGAGGTGGACAAGTGCGCGCGTATCATCAAGGCTTCCGGCGCGCGAGCAGAATTGTAACTATTTGTTTTTATTGTTATTTTTACGACACCCGTAGTTGGTCGTAAACATAGTTGAGAATGCCGCCGCACTGATACCAAGCCATTTCGCGGCGCGTATCTAGCCTGCTGCGTAGCGTAAGGGTTTCAACGGCGCCGTTCGCGCGGCGTATCGTGCAGGCCACCGCCGCGCGCGGCTTCATGTCTGGCGTGATGCCGGCGATATCCACCACCTCCGTACCGTCGAGCTTCAACGATTTCCACGTCACGCCTTCGGGCAGCTCCAGCGGCGCCACGCCCATGCCCACCAGATTGGAACGGTGGATGCGCTCGAAACTCTCGGCGATGATGGCCCGCACGCCCAGCGCCGCCGGGCCTTTGGCGGCCCAGTCACGTGATGAGCCGCAGCCGTATTCTTTGCCGGCGAACATCACCATGGGGATTTTATGCGTGGCGTAGCGCTCGGCAGCATCGTAGAACGGCATGACTTCGCCGCCGGGAAAGTGCCGCGTGTAGCCGCCCTCCTTCGGCGTGCAGACGTGATTGCGGATGCGGATGTTGGCGAGCGCGCCGCGTATCAACACGTCGTGGTTCGAGCGGCGCAGCAGATACGTGCCCCATTCCTTGAACGGGATGCCCAGCGATTCCAGATACAACGCCGCCGGCACGCCCTT
>CAWUUY010000087.1:0-12730 GCA_963924885.1 uncultured Burkholderiales bacterium
GCCGCCCCACAGGTACAAACCTTTCACCACCTTTTTACGCGCCAGCAGGCGCACCAGAAACGATTCCATTCTTTCGAGACCGATCAGGTCTTCGTAGAGACGCTCCAGATGCTCAACGGCATTCAGTTGCGAAGCATCAAGCGTAAAGCCATGCTCGGCGGCATGCTGGATGATCCATTGCGCCGCATCGGCGCTGTCACGCGGCAGCGTGGTGTGAGGTTTGGGAGAGGATGGCAAATCGTTCACGTGATACGGTGAACGAGCGAACGGCTGAACGAATGAACGAGTAAAACCCAAACTGGCGGGGTTACTCGTTCATTCGTTCACCCGTTCATCCGTTCACGCCTTTATAAATTCAAGGTCCTGCCATCCACCGCCAGCGCGGCTTCTTTCATTGCCTCGGACAGCGACGGATGCGCATGACAAATCATCGCGATGTCCTCGGAAGACGCGCCGAACTCCATCGCCACCACGGCTTCGGCGATCAGCTCGGAGGCCATCGGCCCGATGATATGCACACCGAGGATGCGGTCGGTTTTTTTATCTGCGATGATTTTGACAAAGCCGGTGGTGTCACCCAGCGCGCGCGCGCGGCCATTGGCCATGAACGGAAACGAGCCCATGCGGTATTCAACGCCCGCAGCCTTGACCTGCTGCTCGGTCTGTCCGACCCACGCGATTTCCGGGGCGGTGTAGATCACCCACGGCACGGTGTTGAAATCCACGTGGCCGTATTTACCCGCGATGCGCTGCGCCACCGCCACGCCTTCTTCTTCGGCCTTGTGCGCGAGCATGGGGCCGCGCACCACGTCGCCCACCGCCCACACATTAGCGAGATTGGTTTTGCAGTGGTCGTCCACCGCGACAAAGCCGCGTTCGTCCAGCTTGAGGCCCACCGCTGCGGCGTTAAGACCTTCGGTGTGCGGCACGCGACCTATTGAAACAATCAACTTATCGACCGTCAGTGTTTGTCCCTTGCCGGCGCTGTCGGTGTAGCCGATGGTGACTTCCTTGCCGGGCTTGATGGCGCCAACCTTGACGCCGGTATGTATTTCAAGCCCTTGTTTTTTAAATACTTTTTCAGCCTCTTTGGCCACAGCTTCGTCGGCTGCGCCTAGAAACGCCGGCAACGCTTCCAGTACGGTGACGGTGGCGCCCAGACGCCGCCACACACTGCCCATCTCCAGACCAATCACCCCGGCGCCGATCACACCCAGGCGCTTGGGTGTTTCGGCCAGCGCCAGCGCACCGGCGTTGTCCAGAATGAGTTTGTTGTCGAACGGCGTGCCGGGCAACGCGCGCGGCGTGGAGCCGGTCGCCACCACCACATGCCTGGCCGTCAGCGTTTCATCAGCCTTGCCGCTGACCGTGATTTGCCACGCGCCCGCCGCGCCAGCGGCAAACGCGCCCTTGCCATGAAAAAAAGTGACCTTGTTCTTTTTCAGCAGATACAGAATGCCGTCGTTGTTCTGCTTCACCACCTTGTCTTTGCGCTTTAACATCTGCGCGACATCCATCGAGAGCTTCCCCACCTGAATGCCGTGATCGGCAAAGGCATGCGCGGCGTGATCGTAGTTTTCCGACGATTGCAGCAGCGCCTTGGAGGGAATACAGCCGACGTTGGTGCAGGTGCCGCCCGGCGCGGGTTTGCCGTCGGCGGTTTGCCATTCATCGATGCAGGCCACCTGAAGTCCAAGTTGCGCCGCGCGGATGGCGGCAATGTAACCGCCGGGACCTGCGCCGATGACGACTACGTCGAATGGTTGGGTCATGTATTTTTTATAAAGCGTGAACGGGTGAACAAGTGAACGAGTAACTGCGTGCGGGTGTGGCATATCACCCGTTCACATGTTCACTCGTTCATCGACCTAAACTTCCAACAACATCCGCGCCGGATCTTCCAGCGCGTCCTTCATCGCCACCAGCGACAGCACCGCTTCGCGGCCATCGATGATGCGATGGTCGTAAGACATTGCCAGATAATTCATCGGGCGAATCACGATTTGGCCGTTTTCAACCACTGCGCGCTCTTTGGTGGCATGCACGCCGAGGATTGCGCTTTGCGGCGGGTTGATGATCGGCGTGGACAACATCGAGCCGAAGACACCGCCGTTGGAAATCGAAAATGTGCCGCCGGTGAGTTCTTCGAGCGTGAGCTTGCCTTCATGCGCGCGCTTGCCGAAATCGGCGATGGTTTTTTCGATGTCGGCAAGACTCATTTGATCGACATTGCGCACGATCGGCACCACCAGGCCGCGTGGACTGCCCACCGCTACGCCGATATCGTAGTAACCGTGATAGATGACGTCGTTGCCGTCGATCGACGCATTCACCACCGGATATTTTTTCAGCGCATATACCGCCGCCTTGACGAAAAACGACATGAAGCCGAGTTTGACGCCGTGCTCCTTTTCGAACTTGTCCTTGTAGCGATTGCGCAGGTCGATCACCGCCTGCATGTTCACTTCGTTGAACGTAGTGAGTATCGCGGCGGTCGATTGCGACTGAATCAGCCGCTCGGCCACACGCGCGCGCAGACGCGACATCGGCACGCGCTGCTCCTGGCGGTCTCCAAGCGCGCTCAGATCCACGCTCGGTGTGGCCGCGCGCGTCGCGGGCGCGGTCGGCTCGCTCTTTACGGCTGGTGCGGGTGCGGATTTCATCGCATCCATCACGTCGCCCTTCGTCACGCGGCCACCGCGGCCGCTTCCGCTGATCGCCGCCGTATCCACTTTGTTTTCCGCCGCAAGCTTTTGCGCAGCTGGGATGGCGGACGCGGACGCCGCGGACTTTCCTTTGGCAGGCGTCGCAGCGGACGCAGCAGCCACAGGCGCCGCCGTTGCGGTAGCGGTAGCGGTAGCGGTAGCGGTAGCCGCGGCCTCGGTATCGATCTGCGCGATGATTTCCTTGCTCCCGACCGTACTCCCGTCGGGCTTGATAATCTTGATTAGCACGCCGGCGGCCGGCGCCGGCGTTTCCAGCACCACCTTGTCGGTTTCAATATCGACCAGGTTTTCGTCGGCCTTTACCATCTCGCCGGCTTTCTTGTGCCAGCTTACCAGCGTGGCTTCAGCGACGGATTCAGAGAGCTGCGGAACCTTGACTTCGACTATCATATATCACCGTAACTTTTTGTTTTTATTATGATTTAATTTTCTTCGCCCGCGGACAACGGGCGCGGCTGGAATCTCAGAGGTTCGCTCCCGCCCGACATTGTGAGCGCCTGATTCACCAGTTCTTTTTGCTGCACGTCATGCAATGACTTGTAACCGGCCGCAGGCGATGCCGAAGAGTCGCGCCCCGCGTAAAACAGTTTCTGATGGGGCAGCAGATGCCTCAGCAGGTAGTGCTGAATATGGCGCCACGCTCCTTGATTACGCGGCTCTTCCTGGCACCAGACAATCTCCGACGCGCTCTTGTAGCGCACGATCTGCGAACGGAACTCGTCGTGCGGAAAAGGATAGAGTTGTGCGATCCGCACCAGCGGAAGATCCTTCATGCCGCGTGTACGGCGCTCCGCGCGCAAGTCGTAATAGACCTTGCCGCTGCAAAAAATAACGCGCCGCACGTTCTCCGGATTGATTTCCTGTGCATCCCAGTCCTCGTTCACCGGATTGAAACGGTCGTTCGCGAACTCCTCGAGCGGCGACACGGACTCTTTGTGCCGCA
Source organism: uncultured Burkholderiales bacterium (assembly GCA_963924885.1). Classification (GTDB taxonomy): domain Bacteria; phylum Pseudomonadota; class Gammaproteobacteria; order Burkholderiales; family SG8-41; genus UBA5216. The sequence goes on from CAWUUY010000087.1 coordinate 3,670, forward strand.
ACAAACTCTTCGGCGAGAAAATAATCAGCGGCCGGCGATACGGGCGCGTCATCTGCCGGCGCAGCAGGTAGTACATCTGCACGGGGGTCGCAGGCACGCAAATTTGCATGTTGTAGTCCGCGCACAATTGCAGAAAACGCTCCATGCGCGCCGACGAATGCTCCGGCCCGGCGCCTTCATAGCCGTGCGGCAACATCAAGGTCAGGCCGCACAGGCGTCCCCACTTCACTTCGCCGGATGCGATGAACTGGTCAATCACCACCTGAGCGCCGTTGCAGAAATCGCCGTACTGGGCTTCCCAGACGACCAGTTCCTTTGGACTCGCTGTCGCATACCCGTACTCAAAACCTACCACCGCCTCTTCCGACAGCACCGAGTCGATGACCACGAAGTCGCCCTGATTCGGCCCCAGATGCTGCAATGGCACGTGCGTGCCCTGATCCGATTTCTCGCGGTTCTGATCGTGCAGCACCGCGTGGCGATGGAAGAACGTGCCGCGACCCGAATCCTGCCCCGACAAACGAACCGAAAAACCCTCCACCAGCAGCGACGCGTAGGCGAGATTCTCCGCCATACCCCAGTCCAGCGGCAGCTTGCCATCCGCCATCAGCTTGCGGTCCTGGATGATTTTCTCGACGCGCGGATGCAGCTTGAAATTCGCAGGCACCTCGCACAGCTTGCGTCCCAGTTCCCGCAGCGTATCTAGCGGCAGACGCGTGTCGTCGTTTTCGTTCCACTTGGCGCCCTTGTACGGACTCCAGTCGGTCTCGAACGGCGGACGAAAGTTCGACAGCACGGTCTGGTTGGTGTGATATCCCCCATCCAGCGCATCGCGATAGGTTTTCACCATCGCATCGGCCTCGCCGGCGGCGATCGCGCCTTCTTTCTCCAGCCGTTCGGCGTACACCTTGCGCGGCGTCGGATGCGAATGGATGGACCGGTACATCAGCGGTTGCGTCACCATCGGCTCGTCCTGCTCGTTATGTCCGAGCCTGCGATAACACACGATATCCACCACCGCATCTTTGTGAAACTTCATGCGGAAATCGAGCGCGATTTCCGTTGCCAGCGCGACCGCTTCGGGATCATCGCCATTGACATGAAATATCGGCACTTCGAGCATCTTCACCACATCAGTACAATACAGCGTCGAGCGCGAATCCCGCGCATCGGACGTGGTGAAACCGATCTGATTATTCACCACCACGTGCAGCGTGCCCCCGATGCCATAGCCGCGGGTCTGCGCGAGGTTCAGCGTCTCCTGAATGACTCCCTGCCCGGCAAACGCCGCATCACCGTGGATCAGCACCGGCAGCACCTGGTTACCTTGAAAATCGCGTCGGCGGTGCTGCCGTGCCCGGACTGAACCTTCCACCACTGGATTCACAATCTCCAGGTGCGAAGGATTGAAGGCGACAGTAACGTGCATCGCGCCGCCGGGCGTCATGATGTTGGAAGAAAAGCCATCGTGGTATTTCACATCGCCGGCGAGCACTTCCGTGTTCTGCTTGCCTTCGAAGGAGGAAAACAGATCCTTGGGCATCTTGCCCAGCGTGTTTACCAGCACATTGAGACGGCCCCGGTGCGCCATCGCAATCACCAACTCCTGCAATCCGGCGGCGCCGCCGTGTTGCAACACGTGGTCAAGCATCGGTATCAATGCATCGCCGCCTTCCAGCGAAAAACGGGTTTGCCCGACGTACTTGGCATTGAGGTATTTTTCCAGCGTCTCGGCGGCGGTCAGCCTTTCCAGCAGATGCTTCTTCTGCTGCACCGAATAGGACGGCGTTCCGCGCACCGACTCCAGCCGCTCCTGCACCCACCGCTTTTGCGCGATGTCGTTGATGTACATGTATTCAACGCCGATGGTGCGGCAATAGGTATCGCGCAAAAATTGAACGATATCCTTTAGCTTCATCTCGCGCGCGGCAAACAAGCTGCCGGTATTAAACACCGTCTCCATGTCGGCGTCGGTGAGGCCGTAGAACCCCGGATCGAGCTCGGGAATATGCGGCTTCTCCTGCCGCCCCAGCGGGTCCACGTTGGCGTGACGCACGCCCTGGAAACGATGCGCCGCGATCAGTTGCAACACCGCGAACTGTTTCTCGCCGAGTTGCGGCTTGCCAGCGGCGGACGTAGAGTTTGGACGCTGCTTCGCCAGCGCGGCAAAGCGCTCCTGCACCGCAAAATGCGATACGTCGCGCGGGCCGTCGTCAAGCGTTTGCAGCTCGTCGAAGTAGCCGCGCCAGCGCGGCTCCACCGATTGGGGATCGGCCAGATACGATTCGTAAAGCGCCTCGATAAAAGGGGCGTTAGCGCCGTTCAGATAGGAATTGCCGAGAAACTCTTTCATCATGGTGGCACCTGCCTTGAACTGCGTGAAGCGTAAGGTGTGAGGAGGGGGGGGGTGTAAGTTGAGGGGTATGCCTTCCCCCTCACACCTTACGCCGCACCAAGCGTTATTTCCGTTTGCCCATGGCGACGAAGTCGCGGCGTGCGGCGCCGGTGAACAACTGGCGCGGCCGACCGATCTTGGCATCCTTGTCACCCAGCATTTCGTTCCATTGCGCGATCCAGCCCACGGTACGTGCCAGCGCGAAGATGGCGGTAAACATCGGCACCGGAATCTGCAGCGCCTTGTAAACGATACCGGAGTAGAAATCGACGTTCGGATACAGTTTGCGCTTGATGAAGTATTCGTCTTCCAACGCCACTTTCTCTAGCGCCATCGCCAGCTTGAACAGCTTGTCGTCCTTGAGATCCAGTGCTTCCAGCACCTCGTGGCAGGTCTTTTGAATCAGCTTGGCGCGCGGGTCATAGTTTTTGTACACGCGATGGCCGAAGCCCATCAGCATCGTGTGATCTTCCTGTCCCTTCACCTTGCGAATGAATTCGGGAATATTTTTCACGTCGCCGATGCTAGCAAGCATTTTCAGCACCGCCTCGTTGGCGCCGCCGTGCGCCGGGCCCCACAGCGCGGCGATGCCAGCGGAGATACACGCAAACGGATTGGCGCCGGTCGAACCCGCCAGACGCACCGTCGAGGTGGAGGCGTTTTGCTCGTGATCGATGTGCAGAATCAGGATGCGCTCCATGGCGCGCGTCAATATCGGATTTGGCACCCATTCTTCGCACGGCGTGCCGAAGGTCATGTAGAGAAAGTTTTCGACATACGACAGATTGTTCCGGGGATACATGAACGGTTGTCCCGTTGTGTATTTGTAGGTCATCGCCGTGATGGTCGGCAATTTGGCGATCAGCCGGAACGCGGAAATTTCGCGGCTCTTGGCGTCATTGATGTCGATGGAGTCATGATAAAAAGCCGACAACGCGCCGACAACGCCGCACATCACCGCCATCGGGTGCGCATCGCGGCGGAACCCGCTGTAAAAGCGCGACAACTGCTCGTGAACCATGGTGTGCTTGGTCACGGTGTTGACGAACGCGTCCAGTTGCGTCTTGTTGGGCAACTCGCCGTTGAGGATCAGATACGATGTTTCGAGAAAGGTGCAGGTCTCAGCCAGTTGCTCGATCGGATAACCACGATACTGAAGTATGCCCACATCGCCGTCGATGTAGGTAATGCTCGAACGGCAGCTTGCGGTGGACATAAAACCGGGATCGTAGGTAAACATGCCCGTCTTGTTGTAAAGGCTGCGCACATCGATCACGTCGGGGCCTTCGCTGCCGCCGTAAATCGGGAAATCCACCGAGGGTTTGCCGTCGCTGAATGAAAGCGTTGCCAGTTTTTCGCTCATGCCAATCTCCAGTTAAATCCAGTTAAACGCACATCGATTTTTGCGGCAGCATCACGCTTTGCGCATCATTTGCAGCAAAGCGGACAGTTGCACATTGACCGGTTCCGCCCGCCCCATGACCATGTCCAGCAGATCATTATCTTCGTAGGCCAGCAATTCCTTGAAAACTTCCATTTGCCCTTCGTCCAATGCACTCAGATGCCGTTCCAGAAAGCGTTCCAGCAGCAAATCCAGCTCCAGCAGCCCGCGGCGGCAATTCCACTTGATTCTATCGAGATCGCGATCAGGTTTGCTTCCGTCCGTCACGGCTGAGTTCAATCCTATACCGTACGCTTGACCAGCAAATCCTTGATCTTGCCGATGGCTTTGGTGGGATTCAGATTTTTCGGACATACGTCCACGCAGTTCATGATCGAATGACAGCGAAACAGCCGGTACGGGTCTTCCAGATTGTCCAGCCGCTCATTGATCGACTGATCGCGCGTATCAGCGATGAATCGATAGGCTTGCAGCAAACCAGCCGGACCGACGAACTTGTCCGGATTCCACCAGAACGACGGGCACGCGGTCGAGCAGCATGCGCACAGTATGCACTCATAAAGACCGTTCAACTCCTCCCGATCTTCCGGCGACTGCAGGCGCTCTTTTTCCGGCGGCGGCGTGTCGTTGACCACGTACGGCTTGATCGAATGGTATTGCTTGAAAAACTGTGACATATCCACGATCAAATCGCGGATCACCGGCAGCCCCGGCAACGGCCGTATCTCCACCGGCTCCTGCAAATCAGCCAGCTTGGTGATGCAGGCCAGACCGTTTTTGCCGTTGATGTTCATCGCATCCGAGCCGCACACGCCCTCGCGGCACGAACGGCGAAACGAAAACGTGTCGTCCTCGACCTTGAGGCGCATCAGAGCATCCAGCAGCATGCGGTCGGTCGGCTCCATCGCCACATCGTAAAACTGCATGCGTGGCTTGGCGTCCACGTCGGGGTTGTAACGATAAATATTAAAGCGCATTTTTCTGGCCTTGTTCTTATAGTCTTTTAGTACACGCGTGCCTTGGGTTCAAACGATTCCACCGTCAGCGGCTTCAACTGCACCGGCTTGTACACAAGACGATTGCCGTCCTTGAACCACAAGCTGTGTTTCATCCAGTTCACGTCGTCGCGATTAGGGAAATCGCTGCGATCATGCGCGCCGCGCGATTCCTGCCGGGCATTGGCGGAGATCATGGTTGACAGCGCCACTTCGATCAGGTTGTCCAGTTCCAGCGCCTCGACGCGCGCGGTGTTGAACACCTTGCTCTTGTCCTGAATGTATGTGCTCTTGGCGCGTTCGGCCACCGCCAGCATTTTTTTCACGCCGTCGGCCATGCTGTCCGGGAAGCGGAATACGCCGCAATGCGCCTGCATGGTGCGGCGCATTTCGGTGCCCACGTCGTTGACACGCTCACCGGACGTGGAGGAATCAAGCCGTGCCAGTCGCGCACGGGTCATGTCCGCGGCATCGGCGGGCAGTTCGGGCATTGAAGCCACTTCCGCCGCGATATCCTTGACCACTTGCTCGCCTGCGGATTTGCCGAACACCAACAGGTCCAGCAGCGAATTGGTGCCCAGGCGATTGGCACCATGCACCGACACGCAGGCGCACTCGCCCGCCGCGTAAAGCCCTTTGACGATTTTTTCGCCACCCGTGCTGTCCGGCATCAACACCTGGCCCTGCACATTGGTAGGAACGCCGCCCATCTGATAGTGGCAGGTCGGCACCACGGGTATCGGATCGGTCGCGGGATCGACATTGGCGAATTTTTTTGCAATCTCACGTATTCCTGGCAGCCGCTTGTCGATGACATCGGCGCCCAAGTGGTCGAGCTTCAGCAGAATGTATTCGCCGTCTTTACCCGCGCCGCGGCCTTCCTTGATTTCCGTCGCCATCGCGCGAGAAACCACATCGCGGCTGGCGAGGTCTTTCACGGTGGGCGCGTAGCGCTCCATGAAACGTTCGCCGTTTTTGTTGAGCAAAAAGCCGCCTTCGCCGCGCACGCCTTCGGTAATCAATACGCCCGCGCCCGCCACGCCGGTCGGGTGGAATTGCCAGAATTCCATGTCTTCCAGCGGGATGCCGGCACGCGCCGCCATGCCCAGCCCGTCGCCGGTATTGATGAACGCATTGGTGCTGGCGGAATAAATGCGCCCCGCGCCGCCGGTCGCCAGCAAGGTGGCCTTGGCTTGCAGGATCATCACTTCGCCGGTTTCCATTTCCAGCGCCACCACGCCCAGCACATCGCCCTGTTGGTTGCGGATCAGGTCCAACGCCATCCATTCGACAAAAAATTGTGTGCGTGCCCGCACGTTGCGCTGATACAGCGTATGCAGCATGGCATGACCGGTGCGATCCGCCGCCGCGCACGCGCGCTTGATCGCGCGCTCGCCGTAATTGCTAGTGTGACCGCCAAATGGGCGCTGGTAAATCTTGCCGTTATCGAGGCGGTCAAACGGCATGCCGTAGTGTTCGAGCTCGACCACCGCGTCGCACGCCTTGCGGCACATGAACTCGATAGCATCCTGATCGCCCAGATAATCCGACCCCTTGACGGTGTCGTACATATGCCAGTGCCAGTTGTCCGGCTCTTCGTTGCCGAGTGAAGCCGATACGCCGCCTTGCGCCGCCACGGTATGCGAGCGCGTAGGGAACACTTTCGACAGCACCGCAACCTTGAGATTGGATTCCGCCAATTGCAGCGCGGCACGCAGCCCGGAGCCGCCCGCACCCACCACCACGGCATCGAATTGTCTTACGGGAATAGATTGATTAGCCATAACCATTACTTGCTGCCCCACAGTATCTGTACGGCCCACGCGCCGTACGCGACGAGAGCGAGGATCGCCAGCGCGTACAAGCCCAAACGGACGCCGGCGTTTTTAATGTAATCCATGAAAATATTGCGAATTCCGATCCAGGCATGCACGAACAAACACAACAGAAACAATAACGTAGCGTAGCGCAGCCATTGCGCACTCCACATGATTTTCCAGTTGATATAACTGAAATCCGGCAGCTTGAGCACCATCACCAGAAACACAATGGTGTAGACCGCCATCACCACTGCGGTCAAGCGCTGCGCCAGCCAGTCGCGCAGGCCGTAATGAGCGCCTATGACCTCACGCTTTACCATAACTTCGCCCCTATCAAGACGGTCAACGCCAAGCTTGCGCCCAGTACCGCGAAGCTGATGGCGCGCGCGGTTGGAAGCTCTAAACCCATGTGAAGATCCATCGCCAGATGCCGGATCCCGGCGAAGAAATGGTGCAAATAGGCCCACAACACGCCCAACAGCACAACTTTTGCCAATGGGTGAGCAACCCACTTTTTCATTTCCATGAAGGACTGCATCGATTCGAGGCTACTGCTCAGCAACCACAGCAACAGCGGCAACAGCAGAAACAGCACCGCGCCGCTGACGCGATGCAGGATGGACACAAATGCCGTCAAGGGCATGCGGATTTGCATCAAATTCAGGTGTTTGGGGCGACTGGCGTGCATGACATCACTTCTTCTTTCGATGGTGGATTAACGGTTGGATCCAAGAGGGAATTTAGCGGACGCGGAAAATGACAGAGACAAAGGCAAAAACTATTATACCGGTATGAAAATTCTACCAGCTTTCAGCATGTTGCGGAACAGCACAGCCGCCTATGTTTAACGCCAACGTTCCAACGCATGGGCAAGTCCGGCGGCATGATCGACGCACCGCTTTGGACCACGCATACATCTCGGATTGACGTTCAAAAGTTGACCCAGTCGAGGGCGTTGGCTATCATCACCGCTCTTCCGCGAGCAGGCAAGATCGTTGTTTCCCGATGCAGCCAGCGCGAATTTTTCACCACCCGAATTCCAGGAGTTCCAACATGAAAAAACCCATGCGCGTCGCGGTGACCGGCGCGGCTGGCCAGATCGGCTACAGCCTGTTGTTCAGAATCGCCAGCGGCGAAATGCTCGGCAAGGATCAACCGGTGATTCTGCAAATGCTGGAGATACCCGACGAGAAAGCGCAAAAAGCCTTAACCGGCGTGATGATGGAGCTCGACGACTGCGCGTTTCCCTTGCTGCACAGCATGATTCCGGCATCCGATCCCAACATCGCATTCAAGGATGTGGATGTGGCGCTGCTGGTCGGCGCTCGCCCGCGCGGCCCCGGCATGGAGCGCAAGGATTTGCTCGAAGCCAACGGTAAAATTTTCGGGCCGCAGGGAAAGGCGCTGTCGGACAACGCCAGCCGCGACGTAAAAGTACTGGTGGTCGGCAACCCCGCCAATACCAACTGCCTGATCGCCATGAAAAACGCGCCGGGCCTCAAGCCGTCGAACTTCACCGCCATGATGCGTCTGGATCACAACCGCTCGCTGTCACAAGTCGCGCAAAAAGTCGGCAAGCCGGTGGCCAGCGTGAAAAAACTTCATGTGTGGGGTAACCATTCCTCAACTCAGTATCCGGATTTATTTACCGCCGAGGTCGATGGCCAAAAAGTCTGGCCTATGATTAACGATCAAGACTGGCTGGAAAAAACCTTTATCCCGGCGATTCAGCAACGCGGCGCGGCCATTATTGCCGCGCGCGGTTTGTCCTCGGCAGCCAGCGCCGCCAACGCAGCTATCGAACACGTGCGCGACTGGGTGGCCGGCACGCGCGACGGCGACTGGATTAGCATGGGCATCGCGTCCGACGGCAGCTATGGCATCCCCGAAGGCGTGATGTATGGCTACCCGGCGGTGTGCAAAAACGGTAAGTTTGAAATCGTCAAAGGTATTGACGTCAGCGATTTCAGCCGCGGACGCATGCAGGCTACGCTGAAAGAACTCACCGAAGAGCGTGACGCAATCAAGCACCTCTTGGGATAAATATTTGTTTTTAAACAATAAAGCGGACATCTTGCAGGTGCCCGCTTTTTTTTGGCTATTAAAAGGAGTCACCATGAGCAGCAACGACACACCGATTGTTCGCGCCAAAAAAGGCGTGGCCCTGTCCGGCATAGCCGCCGGCAGCACCGCGCTATGCACCGTAGGGCGCAGCGGCAATGATTTGCATTATCGTGGCTACGACATCTATGACATCGCCGAATCCTGCGAGTACGAAGAGATCGCTTACCTGCTAATCCACGGCAAGCTACCCAACGCCGCCGAACTCGCCAACTACAAAGCCAAGCTCAAGACGTTGCGCGGCCTGCCCAACGTGGTCAAGCAGGTGCTCGAAGCCCTGCCCGCCGCTGCGCACCCGATGGACGTGATGCGCACAGGCTGCTCCGCG
>CAWUUY010000088.1:0-3134 GCA_963924885.1 uncultured Burkholderiales bacterium
TTTTGACCGGCATCGACGGATGCGTCACCAGCATGAACGGCGTGGTCACCACATGCGCCACGCCTGCCAGATCGCGCAGAGGATCGTACGCGAGTTTGGAATACAGCGAAGGGTTGATCGACAGCGACACGCTGCCCATGAACAGCGTGTAGCCATCCGGCGCTGAACGCGCCGCAAGCTCCGCGCCGATGTTGCTCGCCGCGCCAGGCCGGTTATCGACGATCACCTGTTGCCCCAAACTCTCGTTCAACTTTTGCGCGATTGCGCGAGTGGCGATGTCGGTGGCGCCGCCCGGCGGAAAGCCGACGATGATGCGCACGGGTTTAACCGGGTACGTTTGAGCGTGTGCGCCGGAGCAAACGCCCATCGCGGCAGTCAGCAACCAGAAGTAATGTAAGTATTTGTTTTTAAACATAATTATTCCTAACGAAAAATGATCGTTGCTATCATACCTTGCCGGCCGCCGCATTTCGCCCCGCGATGCGTCCGAAGATCACGCACTTGCCCAGCGACGAGCCGGTCATGTACGCCACGCCGTGAAAACCGCCGGTCATCTCGCCCGCCGCGAACAAGCCCGGTATCGGCTCGCCGAACACATCGAGCACGCGCGCTTCGGTATCGACGGTGACGCCGCAATACGTGGCGATCAAACCACTGGTGGACGGGTACGCGTACCAAGGCCCGTGCTGCAACTCGACCAGTTTGCCGTAGCCTGACGACAATCCCGTGCGGCCAAAATCGTCGTCGCGGCCACCGCGCACAAAACTATTGTAACGATCCACGGTTGCCGCCAGCGTTGTGGCATCCAGCCCCACGCGCCGCGCCAGCGCTTCCAGGGTCGGCTCGGTCAGCAGCCGGCCCAGCGCCAGCGCCTCTTTGAATTTAAACAACGGCGCGGAATCGCTCGACGTATCCATCACGCCCTGATCGAAAATCTGATACGCCAGCGCGTCCGGTTGTACCATTACCGCGTCGCCCAGCAGCTTGTAGGATTTCGATTCATCGACGTAGCGTTGGGCGTGTTTGTTCACCAGAATCGCGCCGCGATACACCGAGTGTTTGCTCCAGTCGCGACCCGGCGTTTTGCCGGTGTCGGGATGAAAACCGAACGTGCCCTTGATATGTGCCACGTCGCGCAGGCCCGCGCCGAGCGCCCACGCCATGCGCACGCCGTCGCCATCACAGCCCGCGCCGCAATACACCACGCATTTTATCTGCTGCGGCGCGAACAGACTCACCATACGCGCATTACGCGCAAAGCCGCCGGCCGCCAGGATTACGCCACGCCGAGCGCGAATGTTGATGGCTTTGCCGTCGATTTGCGCAACGATGCCTTCGACGCGCGCATCGTCGGCGGCACGCAGCAAACGTTCCGCCATCGCGTTAAAAATAATCTGGATGCCGCCCGCTTCGCGAGCACGCTGTTCCATCAAGGCCATGAAATCCTGCGAACGCAACGAATGCGCGCGCGGCACGGAGTGACCCGCCGCCAGTTCCACCGAACTGAACTGAACGCCCAGTTTCTTGAGCCACGCGTAGGCATCCCGCTGATGCGCGACATACGTGCGCACCAGCGCTTCATCGTTTTGTTGCGCACCGGCGCGGCGCAGATCGTCGTACAGCAGCGTGTCGCTGTCGCCGATGCCGGCGGCCTGCTGCATGTCGGTACCGGCGAACGCCAGCAATCCGCCCGACAGCACGCTGCTGCCGCCACACTCAATGCGCTTTTCCAGCAACACGACTTGCACACCCGCCTCACTTACGTTATTCGCGGCTTCGATCGCCGCGCACAGACCCGCAAGCCCGCCACCGATCACCAGTACATCGGTCTCTATATCATAAGTATTTGTTTTTATTGACATTTTTAATCCACCATCACGCCCGCCGTACGCACCACTTTGCCCCATTTCACGTGTTCTTCGCGCATGTAGGCGGCGAACTGTTCCGGCGTCATGCCGATCGGCTCGACACCAGTGGCGGCGAAGCGGTCTTTGACATCGCGCTCGCCCAGCGTGTTTTGCAATTCACGATGCAGCCGCGCGATGATCGGCTGCGGCGTGCCCGCGGGCGCGAGCACCCCGTACCAGCCGGACGCTTCGTAGCCCGGCATGCCAGATTCGGCGATGGTCGGCAACTCGGGCATCAGCGGCGTGCGCTTTGCGCTGGTCACCCCCAGCGCGCGCACGCGATTGGAACGGATGTGCGGCAGCATCACCGACGCCGGATTGAACGTCAGTTGCACCTGCCCGCTCAACAGATCGGTGAGCGCGGGCGCGGCACCCTTGTACGGCACATGCACGATGTGAATGCCCGCCATGCCGCGAAACATTTCGGTGGTCAGATGCAGCACCGAGCCATTGCCCGACGACGAGTAATTCAGCGCGCCCGGCTTGGCTTTCGCCAGTGCAATGAATTCCTTCACCGACTGCGCCGGCACCGACGGATGCACCACCAGAATATAACCCGCGCCCGCGATCAGGTTGATCGGCGCAAAATCCTTCAGCGGATCGTACGGCAGCTTTTTGTAGTAGTGCGGCGTAATCGCCTGCGTCGCCGTGGTGCCGAAAAACAGCGTGTAGCCGTCCGGCGCCGCGCGCGCCGCCGTCTCCGACGCGATCACCCCGCCGGAGCCGCTGCGATTATCGATCACGAATTGCTGCCCTATCGACTCCGACACGCGCGCGAACGCGATGCGCGCGACACCGTCCACGCCGCCACCCACGGGGAAAGGCACGATCAAACGCACTGGCTTGACAGGGTACGATTGCGCGGAAACGACTCCGATTGAAACCACGGATAAACACAGATGAACACAGATGACTGCAACAACCAGAAAACCGTGACGCAGCACGCGTTTGACCCTAACCTTATCGGTGTTCATTTGTGTTTATCCGAGGTTAATCAGTTTTTGATTCGCGGATCAAACACCATACAACACAAACGGCGCCCAGAAATACGGACTGCGTTTGCGCTGGTTGGCGTGGTTCATGAACTCAAGCTTGGTGGCGGTAATCGCCTGTGCGTGGGCAATTGCATCAAAAAGCCATATGAATGATAAGGTTATGTCGTTGGCTGTGGACTTGTACTTTTTGCCGAAGCTGTGTAGTTTTCTGTCTTTTTGGAGCCGTGATGGA
>CAWUUY010000089.1:0-3725 GCA_963924885.1 uncultured Burkholderiales bacterium
CGGCGCCGGGTTTGTTGATGACCACGATGGGCGTGCCGACAGTGCGGCCCTCATCCCAGATGCGCTGCAGCGTGCGCGCGGTCAAGTCCAGACTGCCGCCTCCGGCGGCCGCGCCCACGATAAAGGCAACGGGGCGGGTGGGCTTCCATGTCTGGGCGTGCGCGGTTGCCACAACAAAAAGCCCTGCCAGCGCGCACAGGGCGGCAGCAACAAACCCGCGCAGGTTCCGGTCGCCCAACATGCTCACGTGCTCACGCCACGGCCGCGATCTTCGCGCCGACAATTTTGTCGTAGTTGCTTTCCACGTCGAGCAAGTCCCAGCTTGTCATCCAGTCGTGCAGATGCTCGTATTCCTCGCGCGTGTACGGGCGCGGCGACACGTAGCGAAAACGCGGCAGATAAAAATCGTCGTTGGTGAGCGTCATGATCTCCGCCGGCACTTCGCGCGCCATGTAGTGCAGATACGGGCGGATATCTTTGTTGATTTTCGCCACCGCCTTGACGATGGCGCGATTGATCGCAGCATACATTTCCGGCTCGACATCGGGCGTGGCAACTTCCGCGCCCTCGTAGAACGCCTCGCTGATAATTTTCAAACCTTTTTTCGCCGACACCGTGATCCACGGCTCCATCACTGCCGCCGCCTCGACCTTGCCTTCTTCGAGAAAACGCAGACGCTGCTTGGGGCCGCCCACATGCACGGCGCGCACCTGATTTTTTTCAGTCATCGAACCGCCCAACATGGCGAGCGTGATGTAGTGCGACCCGGCGTGAAAATTCACCGCCACTGTCTTGCCGCGCAAATCCTGCGGCACGTTGTACGGCGAATCGGCGCGCACCACGATGGCTTGCGTGGCCACCGCCGCGCGCTTGCTGATAACCTTGGCGTTTTTCGCGCTGTCCTGCGTGCGGCGGATCTGCCCCCACTCGCAGGCGCGATACATGCAGAACTCGCCCTTCTCGATGCCTTCGTGCCAGCCGTAGGATTTCACCGCGCGATGGTCTTCAATAGGCTGCTCGGGCACCTCTTTGTCGCGGTCGCGGCCCGAACCGGCGGGCACCAGTTCGACATCGTAGCCCTCTTGTTCAAAGTAACCCACTTCCTTGGCCACGTGATACGGCAGCGAGAAAACGGCGTTATTGACTTCGATGCGGGTTTTGGTCATTGCCATGGGATATCCTCGGGTGTTAAACAATGTGCGAGCTTAGTTTACCCGCCGCGCCGCCGATGCTGCAAACCGCGGCGCGGTTCACGGCATAATACCCGCATGATTTTCATACGTGCTTTCGCGGCAGCCGCCGCGATGCTGTCGCTTTACCCGCTGCTCGCCAACGCCCAAGGTACGCCAGGCTGGCCCAGCCGCCCCATCCGCATGATCGTGCCGCAGCCGCCGGGCGGCTCGACTGACGTGATCGCGCGCGCGGTGGCGCAGCGCATGGGCGAGGCGCTCGGTCAGCCTGTGATTATCGACAACCGTCCCGGCGCGGGCACCATCGTCGGCGTGGAGATTGTCTCCAACGCCGCACCCGACGGGCACACGCTGCTGGCGGTGGCCTCGTCCTACACCATCATCCCCGCGCTGCACAAAAAACTGCCGTTTGATCCGCTGCGCGATCTGGCCGCGGTGACGCAATTCGCCATGGTGCCGCACCTGCTGGTGGTGCATCCTTCGGTGCGCGCAAATTCGGTGAAAGAGTTGATCGCGCTCGCCAAGGCCGCGCCCGGCAAACTCAACGCCGCTTCCAGCGGGGTCGCCACCAGCACGCACATGGCCGCCGAATTGTTCATGCACATGGCCGGCGTGAGCATGACCCATATTCCGTACAAGGGCGGCGCGTCATCGATAGTGGCGATGCTTGCAGGCGAATGCCACGTTAACTTCGCCACCATCTCCACCGCCGTGCCGCACCTGAGCGGTGGTCGCCTGCGCGCATTAGCGGTTACCAGCGCCAAACGCTCCACTGCCGCGCCCGACCTGCCCACCATCGCCGAGGCCGGCATCCCCGGTTATGACCATTCATCGTGGATCGGCTTGTTCGCGCCCGCCAGAACGCCCGCGCCAGTGATATCCCGGCTGAACACCGAAGCGGTCAGGTCGGCGCACTCACGCGAAGTCAAAGCCGTATTCGCCAGTGATGGCCTCGAAGCCACCGGCTCCACGGCCGGCGAATTTGCCGCGCTGGTCAGTGCGGAGATTGCGAAGTGGCTAAAGGTTACGAAAGCAACCAAACTTCAGATGCAATAGCGTCAAGCCGCCAGTGGTGCTGGTGTTGCTATACTTACCCACGCCCCTTATCCCTACGTAGTCAAAGCCGCCATGTCAGGCACGCGTCCCAACATCGTTTTTGTGCTCGCCGATAACCTAGGTTGGGGCGAGCTCGGCTGCTACGGCGGCGGCGTATTGCGCGGCGCGCCCACGCCGCATATCGATGCGCTGGCCGCCGAAGGGCTGCGCCTCACCAACTTTAATGTCGAATCTGATTGCGTACCGACGCGCTCGGCGCTGATGACCGGGCGGCACCCGATACGCACCGGCGCGCTGCAATCGGTGCCCGCCGGATTGCCGCAGGGCCTCATTCCGTGGGAGATCACGCTGGCGCAACTGCTATCGGCGCAGGGTTACGCCACGGCGCTATACGGCAAGTGGCATCTGGGCGACCGGCCCGGACGTTATCCGCACCAGCGCGGCTTTGACGAGTGGTACGGCATACCACGCACCACCAACGAAAGCATGTTCACCAGCACGCCGGGATACGATCCGGCGGTGGTGCCGATGCCGTACGTGATGGACGGCAAACGCGGCGAGGTGGCGACCAACGTCGCGGTGTATGACCTTGAGTTTCGCCGCAAGATCGATGCGCAACTGATCGAGCGCAGCATCGATTTCATGCAGCGGCAGAGCGCGGCGCGCAAACCCTTTTTTGCCTACGTGCCGCTGACCCAACTGCATTATCCGACGCTGCCGCACCACGACTACGCGGGCAAAACCGGCGCGGGCGATTTCGCCGACGCGATGGTGGAGATGGATGCCAGAGTATCGCAACTACTCGTTTTTATTGAACAATCTGGATTGCGTGAGAATACAGTCTTTATCTTCGCCAGCGACAACGGCCCGGAGTTTCGCCGTCCGTGGCGCGGCACCGCCGGCCCATGGAGCGGCACCTATCACACGGCAATGGAAGGCGCGCTGCGCGTGCCGTTCATTATTCGCTGGCCGGGACGCGTGCCGGCGCGCGTGTCCAACGACATCGTGCATGTCACGGATATTTACGCCACGCTGGCGAAAATCGCCGGTGCGACACTGCCTGCCGATCGGCCCATCGACGGCGTGGATCAATGCGATTTCTTTTTCGGCCACAGCGAAAAATCCGCGCGCGAAGGTTTTGTGTATTACATCAAGGACGAGTTGCGCGCGGCGAAATGGCGCGACTGGAAAATGCACATCGTGTGGGAAGCCGAGCCCAACACCGGCCCGGTGCAGCTAGAAACGCCGTGGGTGTTCAACCTCACGCAGGACCCGAAGGAAGAAACCGATGTCGGCACACAGAACAGTTGGGTGCGCCGCCCGCTGCGCGTGCTTATCCAGGATTTTCAACACAGCCTGAAAGCGCATCCGCCGATTCCTCCCGGCGCGCCGGACGACTATCTTCCCGTCAGCAGGTAGCGGACTTTACTTCGCGCTCCACCCGCCGCCCAGCGCGCGCACCAGATCGGCCACCGCCAC
>CAWUUY010000090.1:0-6122 GCA_963924885.1 uncultured Burkholderiales bacterium
CGGCAAACGCCGCGACTTGTCCATTCGCACCGGTGACCCACACGGTATTGCCCGACACCGACGGAAAGAACACCGTTTTGTCCGCCGCGCCGACGGTGCTTTGCCAGGCGATTTTGGGTGTTACCGTCGCGCGTATTTGCACCAGTTCGGCGGGCTTGGCGGCCGGCACCGATGCGCCGAACCAACTGTTGTAGGTGTCCTTGATGGTGCCGCATCCGCCCAATGCCGCTAGCGCCAGCGTTGCCGCCGTCAGCGATAAAGCACGCGTGCTCATTTAGCGTCGCCCACCGCGTCGAGTTTGACCTGCAGCAATTGTCGATACGAACTGCCGGTATCGAATTTTTCGAGCGCTGCCTGATAAGCGGCGCGCGCCTCGGCACGTTTGCCTTGAACCGCGAGGATGTCGCCTTTCAGATCGGCATACAAGCCTTCGAATGAAGCCACCGGCTTGGTCTCCAGTAAATTGAGCGCTTCGTCGGGCTTTTTCTCGTCGAGCAGCACGCCCGCAAGCCGCAAACGCGCGACGTCACGAACTTCGTCTTCTTTGGCTTTTTCAATCACCCATTGCAAGCGTAGTTTTGCGCCCGCCAGATCGTTACCCGCCGCCAGCGATTTGGCGGCGCGCAACTGTGCCATGGCGGCATAGGCTGTCGAACCGTGGCTGGCAACGATAGCGGTCGCTATGTCCTGAACTTTTTTCGGCTCATTGGACTGATCAGCGGTATCCAACTGGGCATACAGCGTGGATGCCGCTGACGATTGCTGGGCACGGTAATAATTCCACGCCTGCCAACCGGCGATGCCCACCAGAATAGCCAGCGCCAGTGTGGTGATTAGATTGCCGTATTTGCGCCACCAATCCTTGATGACGGCTATTTGCTCTTGTTCTTCTAAATCGTAAGCCATTGTTTATAATCCATTTTTTACTATTTCAACGGCTTCGTTCACCAACAACGTGCGTTGTTCCACCGTCGCGCGCAACGCCTTGACCGTGACCGTTCCCGCCGCCGCTTCATTGTCGCCGATGATAACCGCGAACCGTGCGCCGCTGGCATCGGCTTTTTTCATTTGCGCCTTGAATCCGCCGCCCCCGCAATGCAGCACCACATGGAGTCCGGCATCGCGCAATTGTTCCGCCACCACAGGCGCGGCTGTATCGGCAGCTTCCCCCTGATGCACCAGCCACACATCCGGCTCCCCTTTCGGCAGCGACGCGGCCTTGGATTCCAGCAACAGCAATAAGCGCTCGACGCCGATACCAAAACCACAGCCCGGCGTGGCCTTGCCGCCGAGTTGTTCAAACAGCCCATCGTAGCGCCCACCCGAGCACACCGCGCTTTGTGCGCCCAGCGCACCGCTCACCCACTCAAATACGGTGAGGTTGTAGTAATCAAGCCCGCGCACCAGACGCGGATTAATCACGTAAGGAATATCAGCCGCCTTCAACCCCGCCAGTACTGCATCGAAATTCGCTCGCGACACGTCGCCCAGATGGTTCATCAGCTTGGGCGCGGCTTCAATTACCGCCTGCATCGCCGGGTTCTTGGAATCGAGTATGCGCAGCGGGTTGGTCAACAACCGCCGCTGCGCGTCCTCGTCCAGCACCTGGCGATGTTGCTCAAAGTATTCAATCAGCTTGCCGCGAAACGCGCGGCGTTCATCATTGCTGCCGATGGTATTGATCTGTAGCTCAACGTTGTCGATGCCCAGCCGCTGCCACAGCCGGCGCGCCAATACCAGCATTTCGATATCAATATCGGGGCCGGCAAAGCCCAGCGCTTCGACGCCAAACGTGTGGTATTGGCGATAACGCCCTTTCTGCGGACGCTCGTGGCGAAACAGTGGGCCACCGTACCACAGCCGCTGCGGGCCGTTGTACAAAAGATTGTGCTGTAATGCCGCGCGCACCGTCGGCGCGGTACCTTCGGGGCGCAACGACAATTGGTCGCCGTTCATCGAATCCTCGAAGGAATACATTTCCTTCTCGACGATATCGGTCACCTCGCCCACGCCGCGCACAAACAGGCTGGTGTATTCGACTATCGGCGTGCGAATGTTGCGATAGCCGTATAGGCGGAACACATCGCGCACGATGTCTTCCAGGTACTGCCAGAGATAAGCCTCGTCCGGCAGCACATCGTTCATGCCGCGCACGGCACGAATATCGCGAAGAGAATCACTCATGCCAGTAACTTGCTGGTGGCGGGATATTTATCCTGCACGTATTTTTCGACGATCCCCTGAAACTCTTCTGCGATACGGTCGCCCTTCAACGTCACTGTCTTCAAGCCGTCCACGAAAACCGGCGCGACGGGATTTTCACCCGAGCCCGGCAGACTGATGCCGATGTTGGCGTGTTTGCTTTCGCCGGGCCCGTTCACCACGCAGCCCATCACCGCGACATTCATGGTTTCCACACCGGGATGTTTGTCGCGCCATTCCGGCATCTGCGTGCGCAAATAGTTCTGGATGCGCTCGGCCAGCGTCTGGAAAAAAGTGCTGGTGGTACGCCCGCAGCCGGGACACGCAATCACCATCGGAGTGAATGAACGCAATCCCATGGTCTGCAAAATTTCCTGCGACACAATGACTTCGCGTGTGCGGTCGCCGCCGGGTTCGGGCGTCAACGACACGCGGATGGTGTCGCCGATGCCCTCCTGCAATAACACGCCCATCGCTGCAGTCGATGCCACGATCCCCTTGGAACCCATGCCCGCTTCGGTTAAACCCAAGTGCAACGCGTAGTCGCATTTCGCCGCAAGGTCGCGATACACCGCGATCAAATCCTGCACCCCGCTGACCTTGCACGACAGCACGATGCGGTTGTGCGCAAGGCCGAGTTTCTCGGCCAGTTGCGCGCTGTCGATGGCCGATGCCACCAACGCGCGCCGCGTAATCACGGCGGCTTCTTCGGGTACAGGCTGTTTCGCGTTGTCATCCATCATGCGCGCGATCAACTCCGGATCCAGGCTGCCCCAATTGACGCCGATGCGCACCGGCTTGTGGTAGCGGCAGGCAAACTCGATCATGGTGGCAAACTGTTCGTCGCGCTTGGAGCCGCGCCCGACGTTGCCCGGATTAATGCGCAGCTTGGCCAACGCCTCGGCGCACGCCGGGTGCTGGGTCAGCAAGCGGTGGCCGTTGAAGTGAAAGTCGCCCACCAGCGGCACGTTGACCCCCATGGCGGCGAGTTTGTCGCGGATGTGCGGCACGGCGGCAGCCGCTTCGGCGGTATTGACGGTCACGCGCACGATCTCCGACCCCGCACGCGCAAGTGCCGCGACCTGCGCCACCGTTCCCGGTATATCCGCCGTGTCCGTATTGGTCATCGACTGCACGACGATGGCCGCGGCGCCGCCGATGTCCACATGGCCTACGCGCACGCGAGCGCTGGCACGCCGCACCGCAGAACCGTAATTCGGCAAGCAAGCCATGGCGTCAGTCAAACTGCCCGGCAGCCAGTGCCTGCGCTTCCTTGGAGCTCGGGAAATTCGTGCGCAACTGGTGCGCAAGACTCGCTTCGGTATTGCGGTCACCGATACGGCGTTCCGTGCGCAACATCAGCCACATGATTTCCGGACTGCTCGATACCACCGGCACCAGCCTTGTCAAATAGACGCGCGCCTCGGGGTAATTGGCGCGTGCATAAGACAAATCCGCCATCTGGTAGATGGCCTGTATCTGGCTGGGCTGAATCTTGAGCGCGCTGCGGAAATATCCCTCGGCCTCCGCCAGATCGCCACGGCGACGCGCGCACATGCCCGCGCTCACAAAAGACCGGTCGGGAAACTGAAACATGGGATCGTTCGCGGCGGCCAGGAAGTAACGTATGCCCTCGGCTTCGCGCTTTCTTTGACACAAGAAAGTGCCGTAGCTGTTGTTGGCATCCGGATCCAGGCGATTGATACGCAAGGCCTGCTGGAAATTCTGTTCCGCCAGACGATCGTCCCTGATCTCGGCGTAAATCAAGCCGGCCACGGTGTGTGCTGGTCCGTAGCTGGGATCGGCGTGTTGCGCGATGCCGATGGATTCCAGCGCGACAGGAAAGTTTCTGACTTCAAGATAGTTGGCCGCGAGTTCCGTATGGATGCGTGCGCGCCCTCGTGGTCCCGCATCGCCATCCGACATCGTGGATTCGGTGGCGCGCGGCGTGTCTTGCTTCATCTGTCCGGCGCAACCGGCCAGCAGTGAAAGCGCAAGCATACTACTCATGGTGCTCATGGCAATCAAAGCGGTTCTGGTCATTGCACGACCTCGGGTAGCGAAGAAGTAACAGCATCACGTTGGGTCAGCGCAACCGCGCGCCGCTCGGCGCGGCGCGTCTTGTCGTTGACCTGCCCCGCCAATTGCCCGCACGCCGCAGCGATATCGTCACCGCGCGTCTTGCGCGTGGTAGCCACCAGTTCGGCGCGCAACAGCACATCGCGAAACCGCGCCACGACATCCGGCTTTGAGCGCCCATAGCCCGAATCCGGAAACGGATTGAACGGAATCAGATTGATTTTGCACGGCACGGACTTGACGGTCTCCACCAACTCATGTGCCAACGCCACGCTATCGTTAACACCGTCAAGCAGCACATACTCAAAGGTGACGAAATCACGCGGCGCTTTTTCGATGTAGCGCACGCAGGCGGCCAGCAGTTCGCGAATGGAGTATTTTTTGTTGATCGGCACCAGTTCATTACGCAGCGCATCGTTGGGCGCGTGCAGCGATACCGCCAGTGCCACCGGACACGCCTCGCGCAAGCGATCCATCGCCGGCACCAGACCCGACGTGGAGAGCGTCACGCGGCGGCGCGATAGGCCGTAAGCATCATCATCCAGCATCAACTGCATCGCGGTAACCACGTTGTCGAAATTCGCCAACGGCTCGCCCATGCCCATCATCACCACATTGCTGATAATGCGCGCATCGCCCTTGTTGACGCTGTTGTAGGCGCCAAGACACTTGTTCGCCCACCACAATTGTCCGATGATTTCGGCGACACCGAGATTGCGGTTAAAACCCTGCCGCCCAGTGGCGCAAAACGAGCATTCAAGCGCGCAACCGGCCTGCGACGACACGCACAGCGTGCCGCGCGAGACTTCGGGGATAAACACGGTTTCGATGGCGTTGCCCGTGCCCACGTCCATCAGCCACTTGCGGGTGCCGTCTGCGGCTACGGTATCTTGCACTACGGTTGGGCCGGCGATGACCGCTTCTGCGGAAAGTCGCTCCCGCAGCACCTTGGAAACATCGGTCATTACGCCGAAATCAGCAGCGCCCGATTGATGCATCCAGCGCAATAACTGCTTGGCGCGAAACGGTTTTTCACCCAACGCCGCGCAATACGAGGTGAGTTCGTTCTTACCGTATCCGAGCAGGTTGACCGTGCGGGTGGGCGTCATGGCGCGTGGATAGACCGCCTATCGCGGGCAAATATCCAGGCTCGCGAAGAAATATGCGATTTCCGTCGCTGCGTTCTCGGCTGAATCAGATCCGTGTACTGCATTGGCGTCGATGCTATCGGCAAAATCGCCGCGGATCGTGCCCTTGACGGCCTTTTTCGGATCAGTAGCGCCCATCAGGTCGCGATTTTTTTGCACTGCACTGTCGCCTTCGAGCACCTGAATAATCACCGGTCCCGATGTCATAAAATCAACCAAGTCCTTGAAAAAAGGACGGGTTTTATGCACAGCGTAAAACCCCTCGGCGTCCGCGCGCGACAGCGACGCCATGCGCGCCGCGATGATTTTCAGCCCAGCCTGTTCAAAACGCGAATAAATCTGGCCAACGACGTTCTTGGCCACGGCATCTGGCTTGATTATCGACAAAGTCCTTTCAACACCCATGATGCGACACCCCTAGCTTCGGTTTGAATAACTTCTAAGGATAGCACGATAAGGCATTGAAAAAAAGAGACTTCAAGTCAAGTTGCAGCGCAACAAAACCGCAAGAAACCCACCGCGAAAATCTTTCAGCGCTACATACCTCGCGCGAGTACCCCGCCAGAAGTGGATATACAGCGCCTGGCGGAATCCGTTACGCACGCAGGCAATGAAAACCGCTGCACTGAAGAAAACCGTCATCTCGCGTTGCGAGCAGCGTCATCGACATATCGAGTGGCTTTCGTTCCTGCG
>CAWUUY010000091.1:0-4387 GCA_963924885.1 uncultured Burkholderiales bacterium
GGCTGCATCAATCGATTGCCAAGGCGGCGGCGATACCCGAAGTGCGTGAACGTATCATCGCGCTGGGCGCGGAGCCGGTGGGCAACACGCCGGAGGAATTCGGCGCGTTCATCAAGCGCGAGTTTGGGGTGTGGGCGAAGATTATTAAGGAAGTGGGGATCAAGGTCGAATAATCGAACAGCCGGATTGAAACGGCAAAAGCCCCGCCATGCCATTAAGCTGGAACGAAATCCGCGACCGCTCGCTGGCGTTCTCGCGCGAGTGGGTGGACGCCGCATCCGAGCGTGCCGAGTCGCAATCGTTCTGGAATGACTTTTTCAACGTCTTCGGCATCAACCGCAAGCGCGTTGCGATTTTTGAAAAGCAGGTCGCGCTGGCGCGCGGCGGGGCCAGATTCAAGGATGGCCGCATTGATGCCTTCTGGAAAGGCGTGCTGCTGATCGAACACAAAAGCGCGGGCGCCGATCTGGATCGCGCGTTCACGCAGGCGGCGGATTATTTCGAGGGCCTGGCCGAGCGCGATCTGCCGCGCTACATCCTGGTTTCCGATTTTCAGCGCTTTCGGCTGTTTGATCTTGAAGCCGGGCAGGAGTGGAAGTTTGCGCTGAAAGACCTGCACAAGCACATCAAGCGCTTTGGCTTCATCGCCGGTTATCGCGCGCAGATCGTGCGCGAGCAGGATCCGGTCAACGTCGAGGCCGCCGAGCGCATGGGCAAGCTGCACGATGCGTTGAAGGCCAGCGGCTACAGCGGCCACGCGCTGGAAGTGTTTCTGGTGCGGCTGTTGTTCTGCCTTTTCGCGGACGATACCGGGATTTTCCAGCCGCGCGAGAGTTTCCGCGATTACCTCGAATCGCACACCGGCGAAGACGGCGCCGATCTCGGCATGCATCTGCACCAGTTGTTTCAGGTGCTGAACACGCCGGACGATAAACGGCAGAAAACACTCGACGAGGAGCTTGCGGCGTTTCCGTATGTCAACGGGCGATTGTTCGAGGAAGCGCTGCCGGTGGCGAGCTTCGACGGCAAGATGCGCGCGGCGCTGATCCACTGCGCCGAGCTGGACTGGAGCAAAATCAGCCCGGCGGTGTTCGGCGCGCTGTTCCAGTCGGTGATGGACGAAAAGGCGCGGCGCAATCTCGGTGCGCATTACACCAGCGAGAAAAACATTCTCAAGCTCATCAAGCCCCTGTTCATGGATGCGCTGTGGGAAGAATTCAACAAGGTCAAAAACAACAAGAACCGCCTGTTCGAGTTTCACAAAAAGCTGCGCTCGCTGACGTTTTTCGATCCGGCCTGCGGCTGCGGCAATTTTCTGGTGATCGCCTACCGCGAATTGCGTTTGCTCGAACTGGAAATTCTGCGCGCCGTGCATAAAGGACCCGGCTTGCAGTTTGTCGATATTTATCAGGAACTGCAGTTGGATGTCGATCAGTTCTATGGCATCGAAATCGAGGAATTCCCCTCGCAGATCGCGCAGGTGGCGCTGTGGCTGATGGATCACCAGATGAACCTGCTGGCGGCCGAGGAATTCGGTCTTTACTTCGCGCGTATCCCACTCAAGACTTCACCGCATATCGTTTGCGGCAATGCGCTGCGTATTGACTGGAATGATGTGATTCCGAAGGAGCGGTTGAGTTTCCTGTTTGGCAATCCGCCTTTCATTGGTAAACAGTTTCAGGGCGAGCAACAAAAGGCCGATCTTGCAGCACTTGCTCGCGGGATTAAAGGTGCAGGAGTTCTTGACTACGTAGCGGGTTGGTATTTAAAGGCCGCTCATTTTGCGGGTACTGATGCGTCCAAGTTGCCAGACGAGAGGCAGGTCAAGATTGCATTCGTATCGACCAACTCCATTACACAGGGCGAGCAGGTGTGCGTGCTATGGGGTGCGTTATTGCGATTAGGCGCGAAAATCCATTTTGCTCATCGAACTTTTCAATGGGGCAATGATGCGCGTGGTGTCGCTGCCGTTCATTGCGTAATTATCGGCTTCGCTTTTTTCGATGCCGATCAAAAAATAATCTTCGACTACGAGCATATTAAAGGCGAGTCTCACCCTTTAGTAGTCCAGAACATTAATCCGTATCTGGTTGACGCCGCCGATCTGGTTTTGACGTCTAGGCGTACGCCGATTTGCCGTGTCCCTGAAATCGTTTTTGGTAACATGCCCAATGACGGCGGGCAGTTGTTGCTGGAGGATAACGAAAAGCAATTTCTCCTAGAGAAGGAGCCGATGGCAGGAAAGTGGATTCGTCCTTTTCTTGGTGCGGAGGAATTTATCAACGGAGAGTCACGTTGGTGTCTTTGGCTTGAAGGTATGAACCCGCAGGAATTGCGGAGTCTTCCAGAGGTCAGCAAGCGCGTTGCTGCGGTAAAGCGATTGCGCGAGGAGAGCCCGCGTGAAGCTACTCGTGACCTCGCAAAGTTTCCGACGTTGTTTGGTGAACGAAGGCAGCCAAAAGAAAGTTATATTCTAATTCCGCGGCATTCGTCGGAAAGATGAGAGTTTATTCCAGTTGGATTTCTGCCGCCAACCGTAATTTGCGGGGACAGCAATCTTTGCATACCAGCAGCCTCGATATTTACCTTTGGGGTAATTACAAGTCGAATGCATATGGCTTGGGTCAAGTACGTGTGTGGGAGAATAAAAAGTGACTACCGATACACGAATCAGATCGTTTACAACAACTATCCGTGGCCGCGCGATCCGGACGGCAAGCAAATCAAAGCCATCGAAACCGCCGCGCAAGGCGTGCTCGACGCGCGCACTAACTTCCCGGATTCTTCACTCGCC
The DNA here is from genome assembly GCA_963924885.1 of uncultured Burkholderiales bacterium. Taxonomy (GTDB): domain Bacteria; phylum Pseudomonadota; class Gammaproteobacteria; order Burkholderiales; family SG8-41; genus UBA5216. Next base: position 2,795 of record CAWUUY010000091.1, read on the forward strand.
GATCTTTACGATCCGCTGACCATGCCGCCGCCACTCACCAAGGCACATCAGACGCTCGACCGCGCGGTGGATGCGGGTTATGGCAAGAAATCGTTCGTGAGCGATGCCGAGCGCGTGGCGGTTTTGTTCGAGTTGTATCGGCAATACACCAGCCTGCTGCCGGCGACGGACAAGAAGCCGAAGCGTGCACGCGCCAAGGCGTTAACGTAAGTATTTGTTTTATCTGATATTTTTATAACTCTCAGATGCCGTGAAATTGCCCATGCGTTCCTACGCGTAGCGGGTATCCATGAGGTGTCTATTCTCGTGATGGCGTTATGGGTTCCCGCCTGCGCGGGAACGACGGGACGGAAAATATTGTTCGATGCGATATCGCTTAAAAAGCCCCGATCTTTGCCGAGTGTCGGTTAAACGCTGAATCCTTTATGAAATCCTGGTGGATCAAAAGCGCGAACGGTAGCACCACGCTTGAATCGCGTGAGCTACCCATGCCGCAACCCGCGCCCGGCGAAATACTGGTGCGCGTGAAGGCCACCTCGATCAATCGCGGCGATGTGATGGCGCGCATCGGCCGCCACAGTGCCGAGGGCGGGCGGCCCGCAGGCGTAGATGGCGCGGGCGAAGTGGTTGCCTTGGGTGATGGTGTCGCCGCATTCAAGACGGGTGAGCGCGTGATGTTTCGCGGGCGCGGCTGCTTTGCGGAATATGTGATCGTCGATCCCGCGCTGGCGTCCCCCGTGCCCGCACAACTCACGTGGGAGGAAGCCGCAGCGATCCCCATCGCGTATGTCACGGCGGTGGATGCGCTGGTGGAATTCGGCGCGCTGAAGGCGGGCGAAACGGTGTTGATCGCGGGCGCGTCGTCAGGCGTGGGTGTGGCTGCGATACAGGCGGCGAAATATTTGGGCGCGACTGTGATCGGCGTTTCCAGTTCTGAAGAAAAACTCGCGCGGCTAAAAACGCTGGGGCTGGATGTCGCGATATGCGCGCGCGGTGCGGGGTTTGCCGATCAAGCCTTGCAGGCCACCGGCGGGCGTGGCGTGGATGTCGCGGTGAATCTGGTGGGCGGAAGCGCCTTCGCCGATTGCCAGCGCGCGCTGGCCGATTTTGGCCGGCAGGTGGTGGTGGGTTACGTCGATGGGCAAATGAAAGCCGAAATCGACCTTGAAGCGCTGCACGGCAAACGGCTGCACGTGATGGGCATTTCCAATACGCCGCTCAACCCCGCCCAACGCGCGCGGGCGACGCGCTGTTTTATGGAGACGCTGTATCCGGCGTTTGTCAGCGGCGCCATCAAGCCGGTGATCGATCGTGTGTTCAGCTTTGACGAGCTGCCCGAGGCGAAACGTTATGTGGAGACGGATCAATTGCTGGGCAAGGTGATTATTCGCGTGCCGTAGTTTACTTCTCCCGCGGATTGTGCAACCCCGCATTCGGCGCCTGATACGCGCCGCTACGGATTTGCTTCACCATGTTGGCCAAACTGAGTGACGCATTTTTCACTTGCGTGAATAAATCCGGATCGCGGTCGAGGTCTTCGTGGCTGGTAGCGTAGGGCTGGTAGTAACCAAGCCACGCATCGATGGCCGCACC
>CAWUUY010000092.1:0-14415 GCA_963924885.1 uncultured Burkholderiales bacterium
AATACGGGCGCGCGGGTAGTGGCGCGCCATCCATAACGACAGTGACCCCCAACCGCAGCCCAGTTCAAGAATGCGCATGCCGTCGGCCAGTTCGGCGCGTTCAGCGGTAATGCGCAGCGCGGCGGACTCCGCATCGTCAAGATTGGATACCCCAGGCCCCCAATAGCACGAGCTGTACTTGCGATGCATACCCAGCGTTTCATTGAAGAATGCAGCGGGCACTTCATAGTGCTGCTCATTAGCCTTGCCCGGCAGCTCCGCCACCGCCGAGGCGTTCATGTGCGCGACAAAGGCGGCGCTGGTTGCCGCGGACGCCTCGGCATCCCCGGTGTTGATCTCGATCAGGCGCCGCGCAAGCAGTCGACGGATACCGGCACGTATTGCCGCATCCGGGATTAAACCCTGTTCGGCCCAGCCGATGGCTTTTCCGGCGGTCTTGCTCATGGCTGATTTCTCGCTATGGTTCTCGGTTGGACTTGCGCGCGCATACGCCACTTTTCCAGCGCGGCGGGAATATCGGCCAGCGAGACCAGCGTATTGATGCCGGGCACGGATTTGCGCGCGTGTTGCCAAAGGCTTCCGCCGGCCCACATTGCAATATTTACATCCAGTTGCCGGCGCAAATCGGCGAGCCCGTCGCATACCAAGTGCGCGGGCACCGCCTGACTGCACGACAGCGCCACGATATCCGCGTGATGCGCTCGCGCCGCCTGCACGATGTCCCAGGCGGGCGTCTGCACGCCGAGCGAGATGCAATGCGCGCCCTCGACAGACAGGAAAGCTTCCGCCATCAACAAACCAAGCTTGTGCTGCTCGCCCGGCAGCGTGGTCAGCAGCACGCGCGGCCCCTGCCTGGCCTCGGACATCGAGCCGATGGTGTGTCGTAGCAAATGCTGTATCTGTTCGGAGTAGAGATGTTCTTCAAAAATTTCGATGCGGCCTTCAATCCACGCATTGCCGACCAATTCGTTCAGCGGCGCCACCACCTCCAGCACGAAGCGTTGCAAGCCCTGCCGCATCAGCGCATGCGAAAGTAACTGGCGCAACTCCGCCAACTGGTGCGCCTTGAGCAGGCGCAAAGCCTCGTCCGCCATCGCGTGTTCAACGCCGCTGCGCTGCGCGCCAGCCGGCAATGCCTGTATGCGCGCGGTCAGCGCTTCGAGCGACTCCGCCACCACCTTGCCCGGACGAAAACCACTATCCATCAACCGCCGGATGACTCGCAGTTTTTCCAGTTGCTCCGCCGGATACACCCGCTCGCACTTGCTGTCGCGGGACGGATTGGGAAACCCGTAGCGGCGCTCCCACATGCGCAAGGTGTCTTTCGACAGGCCGGTGTCGCGCTCGACGGAACTGATGTTTACCAAATGGGTCTGACCTGGGACAATTTTCATATTGTCTACGACATTATTAGTTGCTTAAATTCATTATTCACTATATGGTATCATCAAACCATTTTGTCCTAGACAAAATATAAATTATTTAGGATGATGACGTGCCCGAAACGGGACAAACGAACATCTCAAATCCAAGCGCCCTGGTCTGGCTGCGCCGCGACCTGCGCCTTGAGGATAACCACGCGCTTTTCCGGGCGTTGCGTGACGCCCGGCGGGTGTATTGCGTGTTTGTGTTCGACCGCGACATCCTCGATGCGCTGGACGATCGCGCTGATCGCCGGGTGTGGTTTATCCGGGAAAGTCTCGTGCAACTGCATGCGGCGCTGGTCGAGCAGGGTTCCGCATTGATCGTGCTGCATGGGCACGCCGGCGACACCTTACCGGCGCTGGCAGCAAAATTGCACGCGGCGTCCGTCTACGCCAATCACGACTACGAACCGGCGGCGCTAACCCGTGACGCCGCGGTGAGCGCCGCGCTCGGCAAACGCGGTATCGCGTTTATTACCTGCAAGGATCAGGTGATTTTCGAAAAAAATGAGGTGCTGACCCAGGAAAGGCAACCGTTTTCCGTGTTCACCGCCTATAAAAACGCGTGGCTGCGGCAGCTCACGCAGAATGACCTTGCACCACATCCGTCCGAGCAACGTCTCGACCGGCTTGCGCGGTTCAACGCGCGCGACGCGGAAGAACTACCCAGCCTTGAAAGCATGGGTTTTCGTCAGCCGGATGCGCCACTGTCGGCATTGAAGCCCGGCATGTCAGGTGCGGCGGCGCTGTTCGATGATTTTCTGGAGCGCATCGAGCACTACCGCGAAACGAGAGATTTTCCATCGGTTAAAGGCCCCTCGTATCTGTCGGTGCATCTGCGCTTTGGCACGATTTCCATCCGTGTGCTAGCGCGGGCCGCGTGGGAGCGCACGCAACTCGGTGGGCGCGGCGCGCAAACGTGGCTGAATGAACTGATCTGGCGCGATTTTTATTTCATGATCCTGCATCATCATCCGCAAGTCGTTACGCAGGCGTTCCGCCCGGCGTTCGACAGCGTGCGCTTTGATAACGATACGGCGCGCTTCAACGCGTGGTGCGATGGGCGCACCGGCTATCCGCTGGTGGATGCGGCCATGCGGCAACTGAACACTACCGGCTATATGCACAACAGGCTGCGCATGGTCAGCGCGTCGTTTCTGGTGAAGGATTTGCATATCGACTGGCGCTGGGGCGAGCGTTACTTCGCGCGGCTGTTGAATGATTTTGATCTGGCGGCAAATAACGGCGGCTGGCAATGGGCGGCTTCCACCGGCTGCGATGCACAGCCGTATTTCCGCATTTTTAATCCGGTCACGCAGTCAGAGAGATTCGATGCGGAAGGCAAGTTCATCCGCAAGTACCTGCCGCAATTGGCCGCCTGCGAAAACAAATTCATACACGCACCGTGGCTGATGAACGCCGCAGAGCAAAAACGCACCGGCATCCTCATCGGGCGCGACTATCCCGCGCCCATCGTCGATCACGCGGCGGCGCGGCTGGTGACGCTGGCCCGATACGCCGCCGCAAAACAACATCACCCAACCGAAAGGCGGTATGCCGCATGAAAATCGTTGATCTGCCCGACCTGCAAGGACACTTTGGCCCCTATGGTGGCGCATTTGTCGCCGAGACGCTGATGGACGCTCTCGACGAATTAAAAGCGGCTTACGCACGCTATCAGCACGACCCGGCGTTTGTCGCCGAGTTCGAGTACGAACTCAAACATTATGTGGGCCGTCCCAGCCCGGTGTATCACGCCAAGCGCTGGTCGGAGCACTTCGGCGGCGCACAGGTGTACTTGAAGCGCGAGGATTTGAATCACACCGGCGCACACAAAATCAACAACGTCATCGGCCAGGCCATGCTCGCCAAACGCATGGGTAAGCCGCGCGTGATCGCTGAGACCGGCGCCGGTCAGCACGGCGTGGCCACTGCCACCATTGCCGCGCGCTACGGCATGGAATGCGTGGTCTACATGGGATCCGAAGACGTGAAGCGTCAGGCGCAAAACGTGTATCGCATGAAGTTGCTGGGCGCGACGGTGGTGCCGGTGGAAAGCGGCTCCAAAACGCTGAAGGATGCGCTGAACGAAGCGATGCGCGACTGGGTGACCAACGTCGAGAACACCTACTACATCATCGGCACGGTAGCCGGGCCGCATCCGTATCCGATGATGGTGCGTGATTTTCAGTCGGTGATCGGCCGCGAGTCTTTAGAGCAGATGCCGGAACTGGCCGGACGCCAACCCGATGCGGTAATCGCTTGCGTGGGCGGCGGCTCCAACGCGATCGGTATTTTTCACCCGTATCTGCAATACGTTGGTGTGCGTTTGATCGGCGTGGAGGCGGCGGGGCATGGCCTCGAAAGCGGCAAACACTCAGCCACCCTCACCGCAGGCAGGCCCGGCGTGCTGCACGGCAACCGCACCTATCTGCTTCAGGATGAGAACGGCCAGATCAGCGAAACCCATTCCATTTCCGCCGGCCTCGATTACCCCGGCGTCGGCCCGGAGCATGCGTGGTTAAAAGACAGCGGACGCGCCGAATACGTTGCCGTCACCGACGATGAAGCGCTACAGGCGTTTCATGATCTGTGCCGGCTTGAAGGCATTATCCCGGCGCTGGAGTCGAGCCATGCGCTGGCGTATGCGGCAAAAATCGCGCCGCGCATGAAACTGAATCAAATCCTGTTGGCCAATCTCTCTGGCCGCGGTGACAAGGATATGCATACCGTGGCAGAAAAATCAAATCTGCAGTTCAAATAAAGTTTATCGAATACCGGAATGACCGCTATGGAGCACACGACCCATTTGGCCATAATCGGCGCCGGCATCTCCGGCGTCTCTTGTGCTTATTCTCTCCAGCAAGCCGGCGTGAAAGTCAGTCTGTTCGACAAAAGCACGGGGCCGGCTGGCCGGATGAGCACTCGCCGCGCCAACGAATGGCAATGCGATCACGGCGCCCAATACTTTACCGCGCAAGAACCTGCGTTTCGGGCGGAAGTGGTGCGCTGGCAACAGGCGGGCGTGGCGCAATTGTGGGCTCCCCGATTACAAGTGCTGGGCGGCGGTAATTTGTCTATTCAGGATCAGGTCATGGAGCGTTTTGTCGGTGTTCCACGAATGACAACACCGGCGCATTTTGTGTGTGACACGCTGGCATTGACAACCCAAACAACCATCCAGCGCATAGCGCGGCAGGCAGAAGGCTGGTATTTGTATACTGCCGCGAGTGGCTGGCTGGACAAGCGCTTCGATGCGGTATTGCTCGCGCTACCCGCACCGCAGGCGGCAAGGCTGCTGAAGGCACCGGCGCCCGAACTGGCAGCCGTGGCGAACAGCGCCCACATGCGCGGCTGCTGGTGCCTGATGGTTCGTTTTGAAGCACCACTTGCACTGCCGTTTGATGCTGCCTTCGTCAATTTCGGCCCTCTGCGCTGGGTTGCCCGTGATAGCAGCAAACCGGGACGCGGCGGACAGGAAGCGTGGGTACTCCATGCCAGCGCCGACTGGAGCGACGCCCATTTGGAACAGGACGCTGACAGCGTAGCCGATTCGCTATTGCAGGCCTTCGGCCAGTTAGGGGCGCCCGCGCCCGAAGCGTGGACGGCACATCGCTGGCGCTATGCCAGCACCGAGCCTGCGCTGAGTAAAGGATGCGTATGGGACGCCGAGGCGGGTATCGGATTGTGCGGCGACTGGCTCAACGGCGGTACGGTGGAAGGCGCTTGGCTGAGCGGCCGGAAATTGGCCGAGCAGGCATTGCATAGCTCTAACCGGGAATTGACTACCCGCGTTTCAGCTTAGCCGACAGGGCTTGCTCGTGTTTCGAACAGGTCTTGCGGTAATGAACAACACGCCCCGCTTTTCAGTTTGTCTGGCTGCAGTCTTAGCGTTGATATTCAGTCTGCTATGGTCGCCGTTAGCATCCGCCGCAGAGGGAGAAGCGGGGCTGTGGGACGTCCTTCGCAAGGGTGGGCACGTTGCCCTTATTCGTCACGCGGTTGCGCCAGGTACGGGTGACCCGTCTAACTTCTCGCTGCGCGACTGCACCACGCAGCGAAACCTCTCCGAAGAAGGACGGGGTCAGGCGGCGAAAATAGGCCAGCAATTGCGCGCTAATCGCGTCATTTTCACCCTTGTCTATTCCAGCCAATGGTGCCGCTGCCTCGATACCGCAAAACTGATCGGCATGGGAAAAGTCACCGAACTGCCGATACTGAATTCCTTTTTTCAGCACGGTGACCGGGAAAGCTCGCAGAGCCAGGCCCTCAAGAAGTGGCTGGCAGGGCAAAACCTCGAACAGCCGCTACTTCTGGTTACCCATCAGGTCAACATTACGGCGATCAGCGGCGTCTATCCCGCCCCGGGCGAAATCGTGGTCATGCGCCGTGCGAAAGACGGCACTCTATCCGTCGTCGGAGCGCTTAAGGCAGACGGTCAATAACTCACTGCGCGCCATGCCTGCTGTAGAAATCCAGTAGCTTTTTACCCAGGGGACTTATCGGCGTTTGAAATCTGAGCTTATGCCTAAGGCTTCGAGCCAAAATAACTTGAACGAAATGTAACGATCTAAGCCAATTCTCTGAATAGAAATTATTTGAAAGTATCGCAGCACGTACAACTAATATCTTCTCGCTTCCTAACGCGCGCTTCCACTAACTTCAACAGTTGCCTGGCATACCCTTGGCGTCTGCAATACTTGCTCACAAATATATATTCCGCCTCGCCCGATTCCGTGTACCGACAGTAACCGAGGGTGGTGTTAGCATCGGCCACAATGACGATGCCCGGCGTGTGGGTAATGCGTACCTTTTTTGAATCTGCCATGCAGTCTATTGAGATCGGGAGCTTTGCCATGGTTCAGATCAATAATTTCTGGCTGCCGCAGTGCGAACCGCATTTCGGGTTTACGCAATACTCGCCAGAATTAGCGATGTCGCCGCCACGCTGGTCAGGCACGCACGCAGTCGCATAAACCACGCCGGCATCGGATCAATACGTGCCATCACCAAATCAAAAACGTAGCAAAGCAGTAGCTAGGCAGCCTGCAGGCGCAATGCTGTCCGTACAGGAAAAAGCAGGGATCACCACGCAATCAGCGCAAGAGCGACGCTAAACCCATATTGCAGCCATGCCTAGCCACGGAGTGGGGCTCGCTTCAGGGCAAAAGCCCAGTGCAGCGCGCCGACGAATGCCAGGATAACAGCGCCATAGCAAGAAAGCACTAGCAGCCAGTAGCCATACCAACTCTCAGGACCAAACACGATGAGGGCGTTCAACGCCAAGAACGGCAATATACCGCGAAGACCCAGTACTATCGCGGGCAATGGCAGAAGCGCCTAAGTATCATGCAGGCTAATGTTATTGCAGCGCCATTGGGCGTTAAGGAATTGCAAATCCTGATTTCCATTTCTCGCGACGATAAGCTACTTCGCCTTGTGAAATTCAATGATCGTATAGACTATACCGAGAAGAATTAAAGCGAATACTATAGCGCCCATTGCCAGCAAGTCGATAGCCATTAGCGTCCCCTTCCCAATAAGGCCGCCACCTTAAAATAGATGCCAAATCCAAAAATCGAGGGTATCCAGATCGCGGTGAAAATCGCCTGCTCACGGTCTTGCTCGACGAACCACAGAAAGGCAGAAATAAAGAACGAAATCATTACCGCTAACAGAATGAAGAAATCAGATTTTTTTAACATGCGCTTGCTCCCAGATGGTTATTTTAATTTGCTATGATAGTCCAAAATTCCATAGCCGATGGCGCTCAATAGACAGCCTGAGATTGCTATTGACCCAATAACCCGTATGCCCGACGAGATGCCGATGGCGAACAAATCATGTTTAAGTAGCCCGCTGGCCACTAGCAGCAGGCCCAGGCAGCCGACCAAGGTCAGCGTGTTGCCTGAGACAATGAATGCTTTGCACGCAGTTAGCGTGGCGCGACTTAGGTAGGGTTGCATGTGGCGGGCGAACGAAGCTGATTATTAAGAATTTTTTAGCCCGCGCGCTGGATGGCAACCCAGACCTTGGTTTGCCGTCCAACGCTCACCGGCAGAACGCGCCAGTGCATGATAAAAGGCGTGCCATCCTTCATGTAGTTAATGGCCTTGCCTTCGAACGTGATGTTTTTATTCAGGCACCTCGAGAGTCGTGTGATGACGGCTTTGTCGGTAGCGGCCCCCTGCAAAAAGCCTGGCGTTTTTCCCAGAACCTCGCGCGGATCGTAGCCGGTGAGTTGTTTAAACGCTTTGTTAGCATAAATGATCTTCGAGACTTCGGTTGCATCCGTGATGAGAATGGAATCGAAACTGTTTTCCGTTAGGGCCTTCAGCACCCTCAACGTAACCTGAGTGTCCTTTAAGGCGTTCTCTAAGGAAATTGGCATGCAATGGGCTCCTTGTCGATTCGGTATTCGTGGTACGTGGTACGTTACAGGGGTGGTTCAACTGCACACTTACATGTGCAGTCGATATGGCTGGCAGTTCTTATTTAGGCAGTACGACGCTATCGATGACGTGAATAACCCCGTTGTCGGCAAGGATATCGACCGCGGTAACGTTGGCGTTATCCACTTTGACCCCGCCCATCGTGCTCACGGTCAGCGCCGAGCCTTGCACAGTCTTCACCGGACCGGCCTTGACATCCTTGGCCAGCACTTTGCCGGACACGACGTGATAGGTAAGGACAGCGGTCAGCTTTGCTTTGTCATTCAGCAATGCTTTCAGTTGATCCGGCGGTATTTTCGCGAACGCGGCGTCTGTCGGCGCAAACACCGTGAACGGGCCAGGCCCTTTGAGTGTTTCGACGAGGCCGGCGGCCTTCAGTGCGGTAGCCAGCGTCTTGAAATTGCCTGCCGCCACGGCGGTGTCGACAATATCGGCCGCGTTAGCAGACGAGGCCATGGAGATTGAAACGAACAATGCAGAGATGAGTTTTTTCATGATATTTCCTTTAAGCGATTGGATTGAAGCGAGGGGTCAAATGGGTCTTAAGCATGCTATTCCGAAACTAATAATGAACCGTTAATGTCTCATTTTTTTCAAAATACCCGTGCATAGTACATAAATCATACGTAAATGAACAGGTATATTTCGATTATTTTTTTCTATCCTCACCATTAAGGTAAATTATCTTGTTATTTTTCTGCTAACATAAGTTCAAATACAGTTCAAATAAGAGGTTTTATGCTTAACAATCAAGACACTGCGGCGGAGAGGCCCGCCTACCGCAGCGGCGCTGCAGCCAAACTCACCGGCATTCCGGTGGAAACGCTACGTGTGTGGGAGAGGCGGTACCAGGTTGTCGGGCCTCATCAAAGCGAAAAAGGCCAGCGCCTTTATTCACCCGCGGAAGTGACGCGACTCAAGGTGGTCAAACAACTCGTTGACGCTGGATACGCCATAGGCTCAATCGCGGCGCTTAACCTTGAACAGTTACGCGAGATGCTGGATAAGGACGCGCCCGCCGCACCGCTTGCCGCAAGCGCCCCAAGCTTAGCAGCCACCGGCACGAATCTGCCGCTACGCCTGGCCGCCGTCGGTGAAGGGATCGGATTACGACTGGAGCACCATCGGCTGCCCTCGCTACAAGTGGCCGCCTCCAGTCCGAGCATGGCACTTGCGCTGGAGTCTCTGCGAGAAGTAAAGACTGACGCCTTGATCGTCGAATTGCCGACCCTGCAGCTTGAAACACCGCAGGCGATTCGAGCGCTGGCACAACAAGTAGGCGCCCGATTTGTTGTGGTGGAGTACGGCTTCGGCCCGAAACAGGTTGAACAGGAGTTGCGCGAACTGGGCTATCACCTGGTGCATTCACCTCTTGATATGAATCAACTGGAGTTGTTGCTCGGTGTATTACTCTCCAACCCATTCCCGGAACTCAGAGGGGTCTCGCCGCGCCGCTTTAACAATAAGGCGCTTGCGGAAATCGCCACGACGTCGTTTGCACTGAATTGCGAGTGCCCACAACATCTCGCTAATCTTCTGGTGCGGTTGGGCGGTTTTGAAACCTACAGCTTCGAATGCGAGAACCGCAACCCGGCTGACGCGAAACTGCATCACTATTTGAATCAGATGGCAGGCAGTGCACGCGTATTATTGGAAACCGCCCTGGCACACGTCGTTGAAGTGGACGGTATCAAGCTGACTTCCGTGAAATCTTGACAGCCTGAGTGCATCGACCAGCCATCCGATTCAACCAGCGCCTTAACAATCTCAACAAGAAACTCATGATCATGGCCGACACGCCAATTCAAACGCTCGATGATCCTGCGCTGCCCGTTTCCGCGCGGGTGCGCTCTCGTATTCAGCAAGCGAAGCAACGCTTTCACGCCAACGACAACATCGCCGCGCACATCGCGCCCGGTGAAATGGAGGCATTGCTCGACGAAGTCGCCGGCAAGATGCAGGGGGTTTTGGAAAGCCTGGTGATCGACACCGCCAGCGATCACAACACCCAGGACACCGCGCGCCGCGTCGCCAAGATGTATCTGACCGAGGTGTTTCGCGGACGCTATGTCACAGCGCCGCCAGTGACCGAGTTTCCGAATGCGGAGCGCCTGAATGAGCTGATGATCGTGGGCCCCATCACCGTGCGCAGCGCGTGCAGCCATCATTTTTGTCCAATCATGGGGCGTCTATGGATCGGCTTGATGCCCAACGAACATTCCAATTTGATCGGGTTATCGAAGTATTCGAGGCTGGCCGACTGGATCATGAGCCGCCCGCAGATTCAGGAGGAAGCCATTACGCAGATGGCAGAGCTGCTCATGGCAAAGGTCAGTCCTGATGGGCTGGCGGTGGTGATGGAGGCGGATCACTTTTGCATGCACTGGCGCGGCGTCAAGGACGCCGACACCAAGATGACCAACAGCGTGATGCGCGGCTCCTTTCTCAAGGACGCCTCGTTGCGCCGCGAATTCCTAGCCCTTATCAATTTAAAAAGCTGAGGCCAACATGCTTGTTCGATTACTTTACGCCAGCCGCGCCACCACTACCCTTTCCACCACCATTGTGGATTCCATCCTGGAGCAGTCTCGCCGAAACAATCCGCCGCAAGGCATCACCGGGATACTTTGTTTTAGTGACGATCTCTTTATACAGGTACTCGAAGGCGGTCGGGACGAGGTGTGCGAGCTGTATAACAAGATCGCGCAGGACGACCGGCATCGAGACGTGCGCATCCTCACCTACGAGGAGATTGCGGAACGCCGGTTTGGCGGATGGAGCATGGGGCAAGTAAATATCGCCAAAGTGAATCCGTCGCTGCTGCTCAAATATTCGGAGAAGGCCGCGCTGAATCCGTTTACCTGCTCCGGACTGGCGTCGATGGCGTTGCTTGACGAACTGATTGCGACGGCATCCGTTGTGAACCGCGGCAACTAAGGGTCCAAGGTCCAACAACTAAGGGACCAACGGCGAAACCATCGCGCGGTTAGTGTTAGTTCTACGCAGCGGTTACGCACCTTAGCGCCGCCCGAAATGACGCCTCAGTTCAATAACGCGATTTATTGATGATCCGAAATTGTCCTGTAAACTTTTCACTATTTAGCGGGACAATTCATACACACAGCAGGACAGTTCCTCGAATACCCTATCCGGCGTATCACCGCATCAATATGTGCACGCATCCTTACCGTATTGCTTCCAGCCCAGATTCCTCGAAACCGCTGCCCGCCTGCACGGTTTACTTCGACGGCGTGTGCCCAGTTTGTCGCCGCGAAATTTCCGTCTATCAAGGTATGCGCAGCAGCGAAACCATCACCTGGCTGGATGTCGCGCGCTGCGATGAAGCGGCTCTCGGCCCCGGACTCGATCGTCGCGCAGCGCTGCAACGCCTCCACGTCCGGTGCGCCGACGGCACACTGGTTTCGGGGGTGGCGGCGTTTGTCAAAATCTGGAAGCGGATGCCGGCATTCGCCTGGCTTGCGCGTGTTTGTTCAGGACGCCAGGCGCTGGCAATGCTCGAAGTGCTGTACTCCGGATTTCTGCGTCTACGGCGCTATTGGCGCCCACCTGCCGCGTCCACTTGCCGAACGCTGCCGGATAAATTTCAGCCGAAATCATAACGCTCGCCCATTCATCCAACCGTTAACCCAAGGAGTCATCATGACCACACGCCGTCAATTTATCTATGCAGTTCCCGCAACAACCCTCGCACTGGCGCTGAGCCGCGCGGTATCGGCTCAGCCAGCGCGACTCGATGAGAGCGATACAATGGCGATGTCGCTGGGGTACAAGCACGATGCAAGCAAGATCGATGCAAAGAAATATCCCGCTTATGCGGCCGGTCGCGATTGCGCCAACTGTCAGCTCTATCAGGCAAAGCCCACCGATCCTTGGGGGCCTTGTGCAGCCGTGGGCGGCAAGCTGGTAAACGGCAAGGGTTGGTGCGTCGTATGGGCGAAAAAAGCCTGAGCACCGAATCAGCGCCCTGTTTCGCGTCATATCCTTCGGGCGGTACCGCAGTAGTTTTTGGGGCTAGTGGCGGAATTGGCCGCGCCCTCATCACGCAGTTGGAGGCTGGTGGTTTCTCGGTCGTTCTGGGATATTCCCGTTCGAGTGTAATCGCACTCGACTTGGCTGTACCGTCGAGTATCGAAGCAGTCGCGGCAGACGTGGCTAACCGGAACCTGGAGATCAGGCTGATCATCGACGCGACCGGTGTATTGGAGGGAGATGGATGCGTCGCCGAAAAAACCTGGCGGCAAGTGAGTGCCGTATCAATGGCGCACGCTTTCGCCGTCAATGCTATTGGGCCCGCGCTACTCATGAAATATTTTCTGCCCATGCTGCCGGCTGTTGGCAAATGCGTATTCGCCACCCTGTCCGCACGCGTAGGCAGCATCAACGATAATCAATTGGGCGGATGGTACAGCTACCGCGCGTCGAAGGCGGCACTCAATCAAATCGTGCGCACGGCCGCCATAGAGCTGGGCCGCACTCGGCCCGATGCGCTCTGCGTGGCAATACATCCTGGTACCGTCGCGACGCGACTTTCAGAACGTTTCGTAAAGTCGGGGCTTGAGGTTCAGTCGCCGGAGACAGCGGCTGCGAGAATTCTGAACGTGCTCGACACACTGACACCGGCGTCCAGCGGCGGATTCTTCGATCAGATGAGACGCGTGGTAGCGTGGTAGATTGGTAGAAAATCAATCATCGATACTATCCAACATGACCTATTCTCCACAAACAGCCCAGTCGTGGCTGGCATTGGCGGCATTGTTTCTGGCGTCGCTGCTGGGGTTGAGCGCCTGCTCGACGGTACCGCCTGAAGGCGTGACGCCCGTTACGCCGTTCGACTTTAACCGTTACCAAGGCAAGTGGTTCGAGATCGCGCGACTCGATCATCCGTTTGAACGCGGCTTAAGCGACGTGTCCGCGAACTACCGTTTGCTGGCGGACGGCGGCGTTGAAGTCATCAACCGCGGCTTCGATACCGCCCGCAACGAATGGCGCGAGGCCAAGGGCCGTGCCTTATTCACCGGGGACACAAACCGCGCATCATTGAAGATTTCTTTTTTTGGCCCGTTTTACGGCGGCTACCATGTGGTGGCACTGGATCAGCAACACTATCGCTGGACCATGGTGATCGGCCCCAGCCGCGAGTATCTGTGGATACTGGCAAGAGACAAACAGTTGCCGGCGGATATCCGGGAACAGTTGCTTGCCCGCGCCCGCGCGCTGGGCGTGGACATCGAGAAACTGATCTGGGTTGAACAACGCCGCCCGGAAGAACGTTGAGAGCGTGCGATGGCTGCGGGCTGATTGCAAATTGGCTTCAGACCAACTGGTTTAAAATACCCGCCGCACGCCCGCCACGCTCACCCCACGCGGCGGGATTTTTTTCTGCTTGATTTCGAGACCCACCATGAACCCCATCATCATCCTCGGCAGCGGTTTAGCCGGTTATAACGTCGCCAAGGAACTGCGCAAGCTCGACAAAAAAACGCCGCTCACCCTTGTCACCGCCGACAGCGGATTCTTTTACTCAAAGCCGATGCTGTCCAACGCGCTGGCCGGAAAAAAAGCGCCTGCCGCGATTGCGCTGAATACACCGGAGCAGATGTCCGCGCAGATCAACGCGACGGTGCGCGCGCACACGCGCGTGACCGCGATCAACGCCGCCGCGCACACTGTGCAGATCGGGGACGAAACGCTCACTTACTCGAAGCTGGTGCTGGCACTGGGCGCGGATCAGATACGCCTGCCCATCGCGGGCGATGCCGCCGATGCCATCATCACCGTCAACGATCTCGATGACTACGTACACTTTCACAATCTGCTCGACAGCCCGAAAAAAGTGGTCATCATCGGCGCCGGTCTCATCGGCAGCGAATTCGCCAACGACCTTGCCGTTGCCTGCCATCACGTCGAGGTGATCGACATCGCGAATCAACCGCTGGGCCGCTTACTCCCGCCCGCCGGCGGCGCGCTGCTGCAACAAAAACTCGCGGCACTGGGCGTGGTTTGGCATTTCGACACTGGCACAAAATCCGTCGATCACGACGCGGGCAAACTCAAAGTCACGCTCGACAACGGCACGGCACTGCAAGCCGATATCGTGCTCTCCGCGGTCGGTTTGAAGCCACGCACAACGCTGGCGCAGGCAGCAGGCCTGAAAGTGAATCGCGGCATCGTGGTCAATCGCCATCTGCAAACCAGCGACGCCGACATCTACGCGCTGGGCGACTGCATGGAAATTGAAGGCCTGGTGATGCCTTACGTAATGCCCATCATGCATGCGGCGCGCGCGCTGGGCGCAACGATCGGCGGCAAACCCACGCCAGTGAGCTTCCCCGCCATGCCGGTGATGGTGAAAACGCCCGCCTGCCCAACCATCGTGTCACCGCCCGCGCCGGGTGCCCTGGGCGAATGGCAAGTCGAGCAAACCGCCGACGGGGTGAAGTCACTGTTTGTTGATGCGTCCGGGAAACTGCTGGGCTTTGCACTGAACGGTGCGGCAACCGCCGAGCGCGCCAAGCTCG
>CAWUUY010000093.1:0-5226 GCA_963924885.1 uncultured Burkholderiales bacterium
CCGATTGGCGTGCCTGAGCAGGCTCATGATGCGCTGCGGCCAGCGTTGGCGTGTGGTCTCATGCACAAACGTCAGTTCACGCAGCAAATGCGCATTGCAAAGCGCATGCACGCAATCCAAATCCCAATACGGCTTCCAGCATACACCGTGGCTGGGGATAGCGTGAGCCCGAGCAGCTCGGTGATCAACTGCGCGCTGCGCGCCACGGGCAGCAACTGGCCGTGGGTCCATTTGTCGCTTACTTCATAGCGGCTTACCAGACACAAATTTAAAGTGAACTGAATTCGGTTCGTCTGATATGGCAAATTAAAACCGTACTAACTCCGCCTGTGGCGTGCCTGCGCGAAAGCGCGCGACATAGTCGGCGGGGTCGATCTCAATGCCCGAAATATTTTTCGCGTACGATTCTGATTTGAAGTAGGTGAGGTAATCCGCTTCGTTCACAAAGTTCGCGGCGGATAATTCTACGGTGTTGCCGTCAGGGTCGTAATAGTAAAAACTCGTGCCTGGCCCGTGGTTGAAGCAGCGCATCGGCGTAATGCCGCAGGCGCGCAGGTCTTCGTAGCGGCTGAACAGGTGATCCAGGCCCGCGTGGCGCAACTGCATGTGGTGCATGCCGGGCTCGCCCTGGTGATTGTCGGCGCGGCCCGTGATTGCGGGTATTTCAAAGATGCCCAGCACCTGTGTGTACGGGTGATCGGCAAAAATGCGAATGAAGGCGATATTGTAGGCGCCTGCCCAAGTCGGTTTCTTCGCGTCATTGCGCACAAAAAAAGCTTGCACGTTGGTGACGGCTTCGTACCAGTCCTTCATCGCGGCGAAGCGCGAGGTTTTGAAGATGACTTCGCTGAATTGCGGTGGGGTGAATTTGCCGCTGGTGGTTTTGACTTGATTCATCCTGGGCTCCTCAACAGTTATTCGCCACGCCGTTATCGTATCGGCAAAAATACCGCAGTGGCCAGACTTTGTAATACTTTTACAACGGTGCGGTCGTACCGCCCGGCCAGTACTTTGGACAAGACGTCGAGGCTGGCAATGATTTTGCCGAACTCGCGTTCGAAGCTCAGGTTGGGAACCGGCGCCGCGCCCTCGTTTGACAGTAGCAGCAACTCACCCTGTGTGTTACGAGCGTTGGAAAGTTTCCATAAAGCGATTTCGACGTTGCGCGCGGCGTTGTAAAGGCCCTGCGGACTGACATCGTCGAGCACGAAAAACTCGGTTTTATCGTTAAACGCGGTTTGGATCATGCTTGCGATACCCACCACGTACGCCAGTATGCGGTCGCCGGTATAATTCTCGCGAAATGCCAGATGTATGGCCTCCGTGCCGCGTTGAAGCTGGATATCCTCAAAGCGCCAGTCGTGGTGACGATCGAATATGCGCGAGACCGCCGCCTCGACGCTGGCTTGGCCGCTCTTTTTGAATTCGCGCGGATTGCGGCGATAGAGTTTTTCGGCAAGCAGGCGCAGGCTGGCGAACACTTCCTGCTGGTGCGCCTCGGTGACGCGATCCAGATCGGTCTTCATCAGATGCCGCGCGCCATAGCCGCTGTCGGGCGCGGGCGGCGCGGTGCGATGGCTGGCGCAGGCTGGCAGCAGCGCGGCGCACATCAGTAGAATCAGTCGGCAACGCATGCAACATCATAACGCGAAGCGCGGAAGTTTGTGATTCAAAAGTTATTATGAAGTTAGGCATTCTACAAGGGAAATGCCATGGACACGATGTCCTTCAAACGCCCGCTGATGATCAGTCTGGCGGTGATGCTTATGCTGGTGGCTGGCTCATGGTTGCTGGATATCACGATCACCATCATGGTGTGCATGCTGGCCATCGCATGGCAGGTGGTGCGTCTGCTGTATTACGCGGTGCGCCGCAATGCGCGCGGCCTCAAGTTGACCGGCATGCGCTTGTTGTTATGGATGGCGGTGGTGCTGGGCGTGGGGCAGGTGATGGGCCACTATGCGGCACAGGGGCGCGAGAAGGGGGAGGCGCTGTTCGCCGCGCGTCAGGCGTATCGCACCAGAGAAGGCCGCTATCCGGACACGCTCGACGCGTTGAGGCCGCGCGATATCGCCACGGTGCCGGTGCTGATTTTACGGCCCGGCAAGGAGCAGCCATTTCATTATCGCTTCCGTGATAACCATTTTCGCCTGATGTACAGCTACGCGTTTCGCATCGGTTACGAATACGACTCGAAGAATGGAAAATGGGAGGCATTGGATTGACGGCACTGCAGGGGGGCGATAGATTGACGAATCCGCTACTGTTTTTCCCGTAACGTCGCGCCATCCCTGGAGACCTCATGCGTAATCCCATGCCCGCTGTCGCTGTGTTCGTTTTCTCGTGCTTCGCTTTGGCCGCGGTCGCCGTGACCTTGGTATTTCCTGTTCCGTCCATCGCGGCCGAATTCCCCGAAAAATCCGTGCGCTTTATCGTGCCGTTTCCGCCGGGCGGCGGCACCGATGCACTGGCACGCATCCTCGCGGGCAAACTCACCGAAAGCTGGGGGCAGCAGGTTATTATCGACAATCGCGGTGGCGCGCAAGGCGGTTTGGGCACCGCGCTCGGCGCCAAGGCGGCGGCGGATGGCTACACTATTTTATTGGGTCACTCCGGTGCGCTGGTGATTAATCCGCATATGTACAAGAACCCCGGCTATGACACGCTGAAGGACTTCTCGCCGGTGACGCGCGGTACTGAAATGCCGTACATCCTGGTGCTGCATCCGTCGGTGCCGGCGAAGACCATGAAAGAGCTGGCGCAACTGGCGAAGGCGCATCCCGGCAAACTTACCTTTGCCTCCACCTCCGCCGGGCCGCAACTGATGGGCGAATTGTTTCGCCTGATGACCAAAACTGACATGGTGCATGTGCCGTATAAAGGCGCGGGGCCAGCGGTGATTGATCTGCTCGGCGGCCACGTGGGCATCATGTTCTCGGTGCCGACGTCGGTGAACCCGCATATCCGCGGCGGCAAGCTGCGCGCACTGTCGGTGTCGGGTAGTAAGCGCGAGGAAAGTCTGCCGGATGTGCCCACCATGACGGAATCCGGCTTCAAGGATTTCGGCGACGCGCGCGAGTGGTACGGTATTGTCGCGCCCGCCGGCGTACCCGCGGATGTGATCGCGCGATTGAACGCGGCAATGGTACGCGCATTGAACGCACCGGATGTGCACAAGCGCTTGCAGCCACTGGCGCAAAAGCCCGTGCCAAGCACGGCAGCGGAATTTGGCGACTACATCCGCACGCAGCATGCGCTGTGGGGCGGCGTGGTCAAGTCCACCGGTGCCAAGGCAGAATAGAAATATCATAAGTATATGTTTTTATTGAATATTTTATACAATAAGGAGCGGGATCAATGGCACTGGTCGAATACAAAGAAGAAGGCGGTATTGCGTACATCACGTTAAACCGTCCGGAAAAACTCAACGCGTTTTCTGATGAAGTGAGCGCGGCGTTTTGTGATGCGCTGTATCAGTTGAACGACGACGCCAATGCGCGCGTAGGCATCATCTCCGGTAACGGTCGCGCGTTTTGTAGCGGCGCGGATGTGCGCCAGCGCCAGATGCGCGCCAAGGAGGAATTGCAAAAACTCGGCAGCCCGGCGGGACGCGGCGGCAATTTTCGCGATCCTTTTTTCCGCTCGTTTCATTCCAAGCTGGTCATCGCCGCCGTGCATGGCTATGTGTACGGCCTTGGAGTGCGCATCGCGCTTTACGCGGATTTGCTGGTGGCCGCGCGTGACGCCAAGTTTCAGATCACCGAAACCCCGCGTGGTCTGGATAGCACCTCGTTCTGGATGATGCTGGCGTACGCGGGCGCAGGGGCATTCGCCACTGATGTATGCCTTACCGGGCGCACCTGGGGCGCCGAAGAAGCCGCGAAAAACGGCTTGCTCACGCGCCTGTGCGAGACCGGCGAACACGTCAAGGTGGCCGAGGGGCTGGCACAGGACATTTTGAAAAACCCGCCGCTGGCGGTGCAGGCGATTGTTGCCGCGCGGCGTGCGAAGCTGCAAGAACTGGATGTCAAAGCGTATGCAACCGGCCCGCATGGTTTGCATCTCACCGACGATTTTCGCGAAAGCGCGACCGCGTTTATGGAGAAGCGCAAGCCGGTATTTCACGGGCGGTAAGCGCCGTGTTCTCGTTCCGCCAATAATGAACCCCTGCTGAGGAGAATGATCTTGAATCTGAAAACACTGATGATGGCCGCGGCAATCGCCTTGACGGCTGCTTTGCCTGTGTCGTCCGTGGCACAGCCGATGGTGACTGTGCAACTGAAGGTGCAGGAGCACTACGTGCGTCCGTTCCAGCCGTTTCGCATCGTCGGCAACCTGTATTACGTCGGCACCTATGATCTGGCGGTTTACCTGATTACCACGCCGCAAGGCCATATGCTGATCAATACGGGCGTTAATGATTCGGCAGCGGTGATCAAGGCCAATGTCGAAAAAATGGGCTTTCAGTTTTCCGATATCAAAGTGCTGCTCGCCACGCATGGCCACTGGGACCACGTGGGCGCGTTCGCGGATATCAAGCGTATGACGGGCGCGCCGCTGATGGTGCATGCCGATGACGCGGGGCTGGTCGAAAGCGGCGGCAGCGAGGATTATCGTTTTCCGCAGGGCCGCGGCATTGCCTTTGAGCCGGTGAAGGTGGATCGGCGGCTGCAGGAGGGCGATAAAGTGCGCCTTGGCGGCATGGAGTTGACGGTGTTACACCACCCTGGGCACACCAAGGGATCCTCGTCGTTCTCGTTCACGATACGCGATGCCGGGCGCGACTATAACGTGCTCATTCTCAATATGGGCAGCATCAACCCCGGCGTGACGGTGAGCGGCATGCCGGCCTTCGCTGAAATCACCGATGCGTACGCCAGTACGCTGACACGGCAGAAGCAGATGCAGCCGGATATCTGGTTGGCCTCTCACGCCGCGCAATTCAATATGCATCAAAAATACAAGCCGGGCGATCCGTACGATCCCAACCGGTTTGTCGATCCGAATGGATACGGCGCAAAAATCCAGTTTTATGAAAAACTGTTTCGTGCGGCGCTACATAAAGAGCGCGAGTCGAAGTCGAAACCCTAGCAGAGGATCAGAGCGATGACACAAACTCGCGGCCCGCTCGACGGCGTAAAAGTCGTGGCCTGCTCCACGGCGCAGGCCGGCACGGTGCCTTATATGCTGATGGCGGACCTGGGCGCCGAGGTTATCAAGATCGAG
>CAWUUY010000094.1:0-2889 GCA_963924885.1 uncultured Burkholderiales bacterium
AATGGCGGCAGCACCGACAACGTGCTGACCTACGGCATGGGTTATCACCAGCAGCGTTTCAGCAAGCTGGACCAAATCAACAAAAATACGGTCAAGAGGTTGGTGCCGGTTTGGAGCGCATCGCTGGCCAACGAGTTTGGCGAACAAGGCCAGCCGTTGGTGCACAACGGCGTGCTCTACACCGCGAATGTAAAGCGCGTGGTGGCGATCGATGCCGTCACGGGCAAGCAACTGTGGAATTTCAATCTCGATTGGGATCCGGCGGTGGCGCGTGTGGTGTGCTGCGGCTTGTCCAATCGCGGTATCGCGCTTTTTGATGGCAAGCTGTATGTGTCTACGCTCGATGCGCATATGCGCGCGCTCGACGCCAAGACCGGCAAGGAACTGTGGAAAACCAAAATCGCCGAGTGGAAGGAAGGTTATTCGATCACCAGCGCGCCGAGCGTGGTCAACGGCATCGTGATGAGCGGCATGACCGGCGGCGAATTCGGCGTGCGCGGCTTCGTGGTGGGTCTGGATGCGCAGACCGGCAAGGAAGTCTGGCGCCGGCATACCACACCCGACCCGGCCGAGAAGGCATACGCAACTTGGCCGCAGGACGACTCCTACAAACGCGGCGGCGCGTCGACCTGGATCACTGGTTCGTATGATCCGGAGCTGGATCTGTCGTACTGGGGCACCAGCAACGGCGGCCCGTGGACATGGAAAGCGCGTCCGGGCGACAATCTGTGGGTGGCCTCGGTGGTCGCGATTCGTCCGAAGACCGGCGAAATTGCCTGGCACTATCAATGGACGCCCGCTGAAACCTACGACTACGACGGCAACAACGAAAACGTGCTGGCCGACATGGTGGTCAACGGTACCAAGCGCAAGGTGCTGATGCACGCCGACCGCAACGGCCTCTTATACATGCTGGATCGTACCAACGGCCAGGTGCTTGCGGGCAACCCGTATGTGAAAACCAACTGGGCCACGGGCGTTGATCTGAAAACCGGCCGTGTCGTGGAGACCGATGTGGCCAAGCGTCTGCGCGCGGGAGAGAAAGTTGAACTCCAGCCGCGCTGGACCGGCGGCAAGAACTGGTTCCCGATGTCGTTCAATCCCAACACCGGCAAGTTGTATATGTCGATGCTGGAAGAAACCGCAATCTACCAGCTCAACCCGGATCTGCCCACCTACAAAGCGGGCGAGCGCTATGTTGGTGTTACCAGCGCCACCGCCGACCGCAAGCCCGGCGAAGGCGGCTACTTTGGTGCGGTCGATCCCTTTACCGGCAAGCCGCAATGGCGAGTGCCAACCGGGAACCTGCCGAGCTGGTCGGGAACGATGGTTACCGCGGGCGGGCTGATTTTCACCGGCCTGGCCACCGGCGAATTTATCGCCCTCGATCAGGACACCGGAAAAATCGTGTGGCAGTTCAAGACCAGTTCCAGCGTCAATTCGCAGCCGATCACCTACACCGTCAAGGGCAAGCAATACGTGACAGTGCTCTCGGGTTTGGGCGGCGGCACCTCGTCGCGTCGCGGCACGGATGGCGTGGTGTTGCCAGGCGGCTCGGTGTGGACGTTCGCGCTGGTGGACTGATCCAGCCGACGGTACTGGTATTCGTGATTCCCGCCGGTTAGCGCCGGCGGGAATTTTTATGGCGATAAAATACTTTAACTATCTGATTTAAATGAATAAATTATATTTCTTCGGTGGGACGATATTCGCTGTTTTAGCGGCTTGGCAAAGCGCTGTGGCGCAAGACTTCACGCCGGTACAGATCAAGCTGGGCTCGGATACGTATGCGCGGCATTGCTCGGCGTGCCATGGCGTGCGCATGGAAAAACCCGAAGGCGCATTCGATCTGAAAACGTTTCCGCCCGATCAGCCGGGACGGTTTCAGAATTCCGTGGCCAAGGGCAGGAACAACATGCCGCCATGGGACGGCCTGTTGAAGCCCGAAGAGATCAACGCGCTGTGGGCTTATGTGGTGGCGGGAGAGAAGAAGTAACAGTGCGACGACGCTGCGTGCCGGTTACGCACCCTTGTATTTCTTCTCCATTGCCACATACCGCTCGTAATCCACGAACTTCTGCCGCTCGGCGAAGGGCACCACGGCGTCTTCCACGCCTTCGAGCGTGCCTTTTTGTTTCAGGTGTTTCATCACGTTGCTCATCGCCAGCATGGACGCCTGCAGTGCGGCGTTGGCGTAGCAGATCACGCCGTAGCCCATCTCGCCCAGCGCTTTTTGCGACGGGATCGGCGTTTTGCCGCCGTAGACCATGTTGCATAGGTGGCGGCCCGGCACTTCCTTGGGGATACGCGCGAGTTCTTCGAGTGAGGTGGGGGCTTCGATGAACAGCAGGTCGGCGCCGGCTTCCTGATAGGCGCGCATGCGGTCCATCGCGGCGTCCATGCCTTCCATCGCGCGCGCGTCGGTGCGGGCGAGGATCAGCATGCCGGTCTGGCGCGCATCCACGCAGGCCTTGATTTTTTGCACCATTTCTGATTTGGTAATGACGCCCTTGTCCTCGAAGTGTCCGCAGCGCTTGGGATACACCTGATCCTCGATCAGCAGCGCATTCGCGCCCGCGCGCTCCATCATGCGCACGGTGCGGCGCGCGTTCAAGGCGTTGCCGAAGCCGGTGTCGCCATCGGCCAGAATCGGAATGTCGACCGCATCGCTGATCGCGGCGACCTGATCCACGACTTCTTTCAACGAGGTGAGCCCCATGTCGGGCACGCCGAGATAGGTGTTGGCGAAGCCGGCCCCGGTGAAGAGGATGGTTTCAAACCCGGCGGATTCCATGATGCGCGCCGACAGCGCATTATGCGCACCCGGCATCATGGTGCCGCGACCGGGCGTGAAGAGTTCGAGCATGCGTTGATAGCGTGTCTGTGTCA
>CAWUUY010000095.1:0-6104 GCA_963924885.1 uncultured Burkholderiales bacterium
TCAAAGAGCGTGGTAACGAGAGGGGTGTCGACAGGCTCAGCCCGAACGGGGCAAGCTTTTTCGGCCTTATCAATGGATCTAGAATTAGGTATTCTGCACCACGATCTTCGGAAACATAGACGTGAGATCCTGCTGTTTGTCAGCAATTTTCACTGCCACGCGGCGCGCGATCTGTTTATAAATTTGCGCGGCGCGCCCGTCTGGATCGGCCACCACGGTGGGAGTGCCGGAATCGGCCTGCTCGCGAATTTTAATGTCCAGCGGCAACGACCCCAGCAATTCGAGATCGTAATCCTTGCCCATTTTTGCGCCGCCGCCTTCGCCGAAGATGCGCTCTTCGTGGCCGCACTTCGAGCACACATGCATCGACATGTTTTCCACGATGCCGAGGATCGGAATGCTGACTTTTTCGAACATTTTGAAGCCCTTGCGCGCGTCGATCAGCGCGATGTCCTGCGGCGTAGTGACAATGATCGCGCCGGTCACCGGCACGCGCTGCGCCAGCGTAAGCTGAATGTCGCCGGTGCCCGGCGGCAGATCGACGACGAGGTAATCCACGTCGCGCCACTTGGTTTCGTTGAGCAACTGCTCCAGCGCCTGCGTCACCATCGGGCCGCGCCACACCATCGGCGTTTCCACGTCGATCATGAAACCGATCGACATCGCCTGTATGCCATGACCCTCCATTGGCTCCAGAGATTTGTTGTCTTTGCTGACCGGCTTGCCCTTGATACCCAGCATCATCGGCTGCGACGGGCCGTAGATATCCGCGTCCAGCATGCCCACCGTAGCGCCTTCTGCCGCCAGCGCCAGCGCAAGGTTCACCGCCGTGGTGCTTTTGCCCACGCCGCCTTTGCCCGAGGCCACTGCAATGATGTTCTTCACCCCTGGCACCAGCTTCACGCCGCGCTGCACCGCGTGTTTGACGATATTCATGGCGACATTTACGGCGACATTGCCCACGCCCGGCAACGTTTTCAGCTTGGCGGTGATCTCATCGCGTATCGGCGTCAACTGGCTTTTCGCCGGATACCCCAGTTGCACATCCAGCGACACGTTGTTGCCATCCACCTTGATGTTGCGCGCGGATTTGCTGGTGACGTAATCCTTGTGCGTGTTGGGATCGACGAGCGTTTGCAGAGCATCTTTGACTTGCTGTTCGGTGATGGCCATGGGCGTTTTTTCCGGTTTGCGGTGAGCGGTAACTGAGGGCGGAATTGTAATGAGATTTGCCTCGCAGGTGTGATTAACCACGAGGGAAAGAGGGCCGATTTTGCTACAATTCAAGCCCTTAAGCCGCCCTCGCCCCGTAACAGCCATGACCCAACGTCGCATTTTCGTCACCACCGCCCTGCCCTACGCTAACGGCGCGTTCCATATCGGGCACATCATGGAGTACATCCAAGCCGATATCTGGGTGCGCTTCCAGCGTATGCAAGGCCATGAGGTTCACTTCGTCGGCGCCGACGACGCCCACGGCGCGCCGATCATGATCGCCGCCGAAAAAGCCGGCAAAACACCGCAGCAGTTCGTCGCCGATATCGCGGCGGGCCGCAAGCAGTATCTCGATGGTTTTCACATCGAGTTCGACAACTGGCACTCCACCGATTCGCCAGAAAACACCGAACTGTCGCAGGACATCTACCGGCGGCTGACCAAGGCGGGGCTGATATACAAAAAGCCCGTCGAGCAGCACTTTGATCCGGTCAAAGGCATGTTCCTCGCCGACCGTTACATCAAAGGCGAATGCCCGAAATGCCACGCCAAGGATCAGTACGGCGACGCTTGCGAAGCGTGCAGCTCGGTGTATGCGCCGACGGAACTGATTAACCCGGTGTCAACGCTGTCCGGCGCAACGCCGGTACTGAAAACCTCCGACCATTATTTTTTCAAACTGTCGGACGAAAAATGCGTGGCCTACCTGCGCGAGTGGCTGGACGCGCCAGGCCGCCTGCAACCGCAAGTCGCCAACAAAGCGCGCGAATGGCTGGAAGGCAAGGACGACAAGGCGCTGGGCGATTGGGATATCTCACGCGACGCGCCCTACTTCGGCATCCCGATACCCGACGCGCCGGGAAAATATTTTTATGTGTGGCTGGATGCGCCGATCGGTTATCTCGCGAGCTTCAAAAACTACTGCATGCGCACCGGTATCGACTTCGAAAAATTCCTGAGTGATCCCGCGACCGAACAGATTCACTTCATCGGCAAGGACATCATTTATTTTCACACCCTGTTCTGGCCCGCAATGCTCGAATTCGCCGGCAAGCCCTACAAAGCGCCGAACCACGTTTACGTGCATGGCTTCATCCAGGTCGGCGGCGAAAAAATGTCCAAGTCACGCGGCACCGGCATCAGCCCGCTGCGCTATCTCGATATCGGCATGAACCCGGAGTGGCTGCGGTACTACATCGCCGCCAAGTTGAACGGTTCGGTGGAGGATATTGAGTTCAACCCCGATGATTTTCTGGCGCGGGTGAATAGTGATTTGATTGGCAAGTATGTGAATATTGCTAGTCGGTGTGCGGGGTTTATTGAAAAACGCTTCGACGGAAAGTTATGTCGGTCTCTGTCGATTGATGCGAAGAACATACTAAAAACTACACTCGTAGTAGAAGCAGATAATGACATTGGCCCGGAACACTTTGAGGCTATTGCTCGATTCTATGATGCGAGAGAATTTGGAAAAGCCATTCGCGAGATCATGGAAATTGCCGACAAGACGAACAAGTATATCGACCAGATGAAACCGTGGGACTTAGCAAAAGACGCCACTCGATCTGGTCTACTGCATGAAGTCTGCACATTGGGGATTATTCTGTTTAGGCACCTCACCGTTCTTTTAAAACCAATATTGCCAAATCTCGCGGAAAAGTCAGAGAAGTTTTTGAACATTTCGGAACTTACGTGGAAGGACGCCAAAATTTGGGGAGGCGACACCTACAAACCACTACTCGGGCATCGCATTGGCACCTATTCCCATCTAATGACTCGCGTCGATGAAAAACAGCTCGACGCCCTTTTTGAAATTCCAAAGGAAACAAAGCAAGTGACCGCCTCTACACCTCACCCTACGTCCCCTGCGAAAGAGGCGACAGCAAGCGACGCCCACATTACGATTGACGACTTCGCCAAAGTCGATCTACGCATAGCCAAAATTACCCACGCCGAACACGTCGAAGGCGCCGATAAGTTACTAAAGCTCACGCTCGACGTCGGCGCGCTCGGCACACGCCAAGTCTTCGCCGGCATCAAATCCGCCTATGACCCCTCCACGTTGATCGGCAAGCACACGGTGGCCGTCGCCAACCTCGCGCCACGCAAGATGAAGTTCGGCCTGTCCGAAGGCATGGTGCTGGCCGCCAGCGGGGATGCGCCGGGACTCTTTCTGCTCTCGCCCGACAGCGGAGCGCAGCCGGGCATGAAAGTGAAGTAACATAAGCATATGTTTTTAAATAATAATTATTACCCTTTCCCATGACACTACACAGCATAGAAACCATCGCCATCGACATCCCGCTGAAGCAAAACTTCGGCGGTGCGACGTACAGTGTGTTGAAACGCAGCACGGTGATCACGCGACTGCGTACCAAAGACGGCCTCGTCAGTAACGTCTACAACGGCGACAACCGCAGTCATGCCGGCGAGATCGCGCGCATGGTGCGCGAGGATTTGTTTCCGCTGATCAAGGGCATGGGCATTTTTGAATACGAGCGCATCTGGGAAAAACTCTTCACGCTCTCCACCGCGCAGGGCGACCGCAAGATTTTGATAGAAGCGATTTCGTGCCTCGACTGCGCGATCTGAGATTTGATTGGCAAGTCGCTCGGCAAATCCGTGTGCGCCTTGCTGGGCGGTTATCGTGACACGCTGCCGATTATTTCCATCGGCGGCTATTACATGCCAGGCAAAAAGCTCGCGGATTTCGCCAAAGAAGTGGAGTCCTACAAAAAAGCCGGCATGGCCGGCTGCAAGTTCAAGGTGGGCGGCTTGTCACCCGAGGAAGACGCGAAGCGCGTGGCCGTTGCACGCAAGGCCGTGGGCAACGACTTCATGCTGTGCGTGGATGCCAATCGCGGCTGGAGCGCGCAGGATGCGATACGCTTCGCGCGGCTGATCGAGCACCTGAACATCGCGTGGTTTGAAGAACCCTGCCACTGGTATGACGACGCGGCAATGATGGCGCGGGTGCGGCAGGCGATACGCATGCCGGTCACCGCGGGTCAAAGCGAGATCACCTGCCAAGGCGTGCGGCGGCTGATCGATGCGGACGCGGTGGATTACGTGAACTACGATGTGTCCGAGGGCGGCGGCGTCACCGACTGGCGGCGCGTGGCGGCCCTGTGCGCCACCGCGGGCGTGCAAATGGCGCATCACGAAGAAGCGCAAATCGCCTCGCAGTTACTCGCCGCCGTGCCGCACGGCACTTACGCGGAATGTTTTGCCCACCCGGACCGCGATCCCATCTGGCAGCGCATGTGGGTCAATCGCCCGCAGGCGAAAAACGGCCATATCAAAGTTCTGAACCTGCCGGGCTTCGGTATTGAGCTTGACGAAAAAATAGTCAAGAAATACCGCGTGAATTGAACCGCTAGCGGGTGGCTTGATGGACACCAAACATTTCATCACCACCGGTCGCGTACAGGGCGTGGGGTTTCGCAACTACGTCGCGCATAAGGCCAAGCAGTTTCACTGCACAGGCTGGGTACGCAACCGCCTAGACGGCAGCGTGGAAGCCGTAATTCAGGGCACGCCGGAAAACGTCGCCGCGATAATCGTCCGCGCGCATCGAGGGCCGCCAATGTCGGCGGTGACCTCCGTGACGGTGAACGAGGGTTCCGGCAGTTATACGGAATTTTTCACGCGACGGACGGAATAAGCACGTCAAGCGCAGGTCACAACCCCGAATACGCCGCGCGCACGTGGCACAGCATCACCGATTTACCTTCGGCAATACAGCGATCAAACACAAGTTTTGCCTGTGCCTCGGTGCCCCGTTCGATCACCACCAGCGCAACGGCATTCGCCTCCACCACCAGCCATTCATTGGAATCCGCGGACTTGGCGAGGTTCGCGCCGACCGACACCGCGACCTGTCCGACAAATGCTTTTGGATCAATCAGGATGCGCCCGCCGGTCATCAGCACGCGCCCCGCGCCGCGCTTGAGACTATCGGCGGAAGGCAGCGCCTTGCCCACTTCGCCGGCGGCTTTTTGCACGGAGGTAGACAAGCGCCCGGCAGCTTCGGAAATTTTATCGAAGGGGTTTTTACTCATGCGATTCCTTGGTCAGTGGGGTATTGGGCGGCGTCATCTATCTTGGCCGGTCGGCGTCAATTATCTTGGCCGGTGAAGCGAGATCGCTTTAGCCCTTCTTGTTCTTGGTCTGCCCTTGTGCCGGGACGGTGCCCGGTTTCGCGGCACGGCGTCGATAACTCTCGACGTTCAGTTCAAAGATTGTTGAGTGATGCACCAGCCGATCGACGGCGGCGAGCGTCATCGCGGCTTCCGGAAATACCTGGTCCCAGCCGGAGAACGGTTGATTCGCCGTCAGCGCCAGACTCTTTCGTTCGTAGCGCTCGGCGATCAGTTCGAACAGCACCGATGTTTCCGCCTGATCCCTCCGCACATAGCTCAGATCATCCAGAATCAGCAAGTCAAAGCGATCAAGTTTCGCGATTTCGGCTGGCAGGCGCATTTCGCGGCGCGCCACCTGCAACCGCTGCACCAGATCACTGGTGCGCGTGAAGTAGACCCGGTAGCCGCGATCGATCAGCCCGTTGCCGATGGCACACAACAGATGGCTCTTGCCAACGCCCGGTGGCCCGAACAGAAGCAGGTTGGCGCCCTGTTCGATCCAGCCATCACCCTCGATCAGTGCGGTGACATGGGCTTTGGATAGGTTCGGCACGGCCGTGAAATCAAAGCTCGATAGCAGCTTGTCTGGCAGCAGTTGCGCCTCCAATTGGTGCCGTTCCAGGCGGCGGGTTTCCCGTTCCGCCAGCTCGTGCTCCATCACCGCGGCCAGATAACGTTCTGCCGGCCACCCGCAGCACCGCCGCGTGGGTGAAGTCGGACAGGCCCAAACGCCCAGGCGGATGCGCC
>CAWUUY010000096.1:0-9718 GCA_963924885.1 uncultured Burkholderiales bacterium
CGCGTTGTTGCCTATCACCAAAGCGATACGGTTTTCCGCTGCCGGTAACGAAGTTGAAATCAGCAAAAATGAAATCAGGAGAAAGCGCATCGCTAATATTCCGAACCTGAAATCAAAGAAGGAGGCTCGATAAGATCACCACTGTCATGAATTACCGCTCTGCACGATATACTTCAGTGCGTTCGTGCATCCTAGCCAAAGAATTCGGGCAGGAATACTGGGCCATTCACTTTGGCTTGTACATCTTCAAAAACATTTCAACCGACTTAATCCACTCTGGCCGCGCGAACACGAACCCTTCGTTGTGTCCGCCGCTTAACTCGAGAAACGTCTTGGGTTCGTGTGCCGCCACGTGCAAAAGTTGACCATGGGCAAACGAAATAATCTCATCACCTGAACTATGTGCGGTCAGCACGGGCACGCTGATTTTCTCCAGATTGGCCGCGCTGTTGTAGTGAATCCGGCTTAACCATCGCACCGGTAGCCACGAATAGACCTCGCTGCCCAGATCGGGGATCGAGGTGAACGTGGATGCGAGTATCAGCGCACGCGGCGTATGATTCGCCGCCAGCCAGGTGGCAACACCGCCGCCCAGCGATTCACCGAAGATCACGATGTCGGATGCCTGGATGCCGCGCGTTGTGGTCAACCAGGCCCAGTTTGCCGCAGCATCACGATAAGTGCCCTGCTCCGACGGCGCACCGGTGCTTTCGCCGTAGCCCCGATAATCCACCAGCAGCGTGTGTTATCCCATGCCGTGAAACATTTTGGCGTAGTCGATGCGATGCGCGATATTGCCAGCTTTGCCATGAAACAGCAGCACCGTGCCGCGCGCCGGCGCCAGCGCGGGTATCCACCACGCAGCCAGTTTTTCGCTATCCTCCGTCGGTAAGGTGACGCGCTCGAACGCCAGGCCGTACGCCTGCGGCGTGGCGCTGTAACTGCCCCTCATCGGAAAAAAAGCCAGCCGTGCCTGAAACACAAATACCAGTCCGAGCACCACGGCATAGGCCGCGGCCAGCATCGTCAGCATTTTCAACACGTTGCTCATCGCTCCAACTCCAGGGGTGGTTCATCCAGCGCAGCGGCCTGTTCACGCAACGCCAGTATGTGATCCTGCCAGTAACGCTGAGTATTAAAAAATGGAAAGCTCGCGGGAAATGCCGGGTCACCCCAGCGACGCGCCAGCCACCCGGCGTAATGAATCATGCGCAAGGTGCGCAGCGGCTCGATCAACACCAGTTCCCTCGGGTTAAAATCATAAAACTCACGGTAACCCTTGATGATCGTGGCTAATTGCCGCTGTTGCATCTCGCGTTCTCCGCCCAGCCACATCCAGATGTCCTGCACCGCCGGGCCCATGCGCGCGTCGTCGAGATCAACAAAGTGCGGCCCAGCCTCCGTCCATAGAATATTGCCGGCGTGGCAATCGCCGTGCAGGCGCAACGTGCTGAAGCCACCAGCATCGTCCCAACGATTTTTCAACCGCTCAAGCACATCCAGCGCGGTGCTCTCATAGGCCACGCGCAGATCCGGCGGCACGAAGTCGTTGTCCAGAACGTAGCGCACCGGCTCCTCGCCAAACTCCTGCCATCCTATCGTCGGCCGGTGCGTAAAATCATCCAGCGCACCGACCGCGTGGATGCGCGAGATAAACCGCCCCAGCCAGCGCAGCGTTTCTTCATCCTCGAATTCCGGTGTGCGTCCGCCCTGCCGCGGCGTCAGCGCGAACAGAAATCCGGCATGCTCATGCAGCGTCTGCCCCTGCAACACCATCGGCGCCACCACCGGCAGCTCTGCATCGGTCAGCTCCAGCGCATACGCATGTTCTTCAAGGATCGCTGCGCGCGTCCAGCGCCGCGGCCGGTAAAATTTAGCCACCACGCTTTGACCGCTGTCGAGCCAGGCTTGGTAGACGCGATTCTCAAAACTGTTGAGCGCCGTCAGCCTTCCATCGCAGCGCAGGCCGGTGGTCTCGATGGCATCCAGCAGGCACTCCGGCGTCAGCGCCGCGTAAGGGGCGGCATCGGCGGCAGCGTTCACGGCATGATTTTTCTTGGGCATCACAGGACTCTGAGGATAGAATGCGCGCAAACACGAGGGAGATGCAATGCTAACAGCCTACACGCGCAGCGGCCAAACACTCAGCAAAAAACTCGTCAACCTGCGCGCCGAACTGCCGCAGGACGCCGTATGGGTGGATTTGAACGATCCTACGGATCAGGAACGCAACTGGGTCAAGGAACAATACGGCCAGGAGCTGCAATTCATCGAGGAACTCGGCGAAATCGAAGCCAGTTCACGCTACTACCGCGACGAACACGGCCTGCACATCAACCTGTATTTCCTGGCGCTCGAAAATGGCCTTGCGCGCAACGTCAACGTCGCCTTCTCCATTCATCATCACCGGCTGTTTACCCTGCGCACCGATGAGTTGCCGGAAGTCCGCACGTTTTTTGCCCACGCGTCGAAAGAGGGGGATAGCTACCCCACACCCGCCAGCATGCTGCTGGGGCTGATCGCCGCGCGCGTGGGCATGATGGCGGATGTGTTCGAAAAACTGCAACTCGATCTGGATGCGGTCAGCGGCAGCATTTTCAAGACCGGCGTGCGCGAGATGACCACCGCCCTGGAGGCGCTTGCGCGCATCGAGGATATCAACAGCAAGGCGCGCCTGGGCTTCATGGAAAACAAACGCGCCTATTCCAACCTGTCACGCACCACCGATCTCACCGTCAACGCCGATACCATGAACGAAGTGCTGCGCGACGTGGAGTCGCTGATGAACTTTTCGGATTTTCTGGCCGACCGCACCAAGTTTTTGCTGGAAGCCGCCATCGGCATGACCAACATCGCCCACACTAAACGGCTGAATGTATTCACCGTGCTGTCGGTGGTATTGATGCCGCCGACGCTGATCGCCAGCATCTACGGCATGAATTTCAAGAACATGCCGGAGTTAAGCTGGATATGGGGATACCCGATGGCGATTGGATTGATCGTGCTGGCCGCCGTGTGCCCGGTGCTGCTGCTGCGGCGCAGGGGCTGGCTGTAACGCGCGCCGCGCGCGACATCAGTGAGCCCGCGGCGCGGCGTCGGGTTCCCGCACGTCGCGCGCAGACAAAAAACGTCCGCCACGTGCATTCAGATTGGCGCCGATGGTCGCCAGCACCGATATATCGACCAGTCGGCATTCATCCAGTAAGTGTTTGATTTTATTGAATATTTCAATCTCGTCATCGGATGGGTATAGCGGCCAGCGAAACCCCTCCAGCATCGATTCATCAAACACCGAGCTCAGGCTCACGCGCAACTCCGCGCCGCCGCCGTCAGTGCGATGCGCGGACAACACCACGGCGGGATCGCCCACCGACATTCGAAATTTTCGCACTTCGTTACTCAGGAAAAGGCTGAACGCCAACTCGATCTGCGCCGCACGGCCCGCGTCGGACGCGAGATACAACGCCACCGGCGCACGCGGAATCGGCAGCACCTCAAGGCCCGGCTGCGCGAGTTGCCCTGCGAGCATCTTGGTCAGCGGAATGCCCCACGCGCCGACGCTGGTTTCCATCGCCTGCGGCACATGCGCGGGCGTGACACTCGCCCCCACCAGAAATCGCAAGTAAACCTGCTCGCGGCCCGGTACGATATCCATCGCGCTGCCGGCCAGCTCCAGCGGCGCAGCGCCGGTGCGCAGCTGCGCCGCCCATCTACGCAACAGCCCCGGGCGCAGGCAATCCAGCGTCTCAACAGAACACAGGGCATTGCCTAGCCCGAAGTTGCGTCCCGCGCCGAGCACGCCATGCTGTTCGAGCAACGCCGTGACGGCGGCAATATCCGGTAGCGCATCGGGCAACCGCAATGTTTTTTTAGCCCCGGCGACGATCACCAAGGGTATCGCAAACAGGCGCGCGATCAGCGCTTCGCCCTGCTCCGGTTTGTTGACCAGTCTGGCAAGCATCTGCTGAAGGTGACGGTAACACTCGGCGAAGGGCGCATCGCGCAACAGTGATTGCACCACTTCGTCGGCGCCGCTGTTGAGCAAGGCATCGAGTTCGAGCTTGAGACCGGCGCGCGCGGCAACATCGCCGTTCAGGCTGGCCGCAGCCATGTCATGCAAATGGGAATCGGCTGGCGGCGTGCGCCAGTGACGCGGATCAGGCAGTTGCATTAAAAGAATCCCGTTAGTCCACACGCGCGCCGGAGTCGCCCACGACTTTTGCCCACTTAGCAAAATCCGCGCGGATGATGCGCGCAAACTCGTCCGTGCTGCCGCCGACGCCATCGGCGCCCTGTGCGCGCAAACCGTCCCTGATGCGGGCGTCGCTCAGCGCCGCGTTCAATGCCGTGTTGACACGGGCCACAATCGGCGCGGGCGTGCCCGTCGGCGCGATCACGCCGAACCAGTTCACCACTTCGTATCCCGGTACGGTTTCGGCAATCGCCGACAAGTCGGGAAACGAAGGCGAACGCTTCGGCCCCGTTACGGCCATACCCCGCAACTTGCCCGCCTTGACCTGGGGCGCCAGCGGCACGGCACTGGCAATCGTGAGTGAAATCTGCCCGGCGATCAGATCGGTAATCAACGGGCCGGTGCCTTTGTAGGGAATGTGATTCAGATCAATACCCGCCATGGTTTTGAACAGTTCCATCGCAAGGTGGCTGGACGCGCCGCTGCCGCTGGACGCATAGTTGATCTGCCCCGGTCGCGCCCGGGCGTAAGCGATCAGATCCTTCACGGATTTCGCCGGCAGCGAGATCGTAGCCGCCATCATCAACGGCGCGCTGACAAACTGCACCACCGGTGCAAAATCGCGCAGCGCGTCGTAATGCACTTTTTTGTAGAGATGCGGATTGATCACATGCGGTATCGAGGTGAACAGCAGCGTGTAGCCGTCGGGCTGCGCGCGCGCCGCGATCTCGGTCGCCACCAAGCTGCCCGCGCCACCGCGGTTATCCACCACCACCTGTTGCCCTAGGCGCTCGGTCAACTGCTGTGCGGCAAGGCG
This sequence comes from uncultured Burkholderiales bacterium, assembly GCA_963924885.1. Taxonomy (GTDB): domain Bacteria; phylum Pseudomonadota; class Gammaproteobacteria; order Burkholderiales; family SG8-41; genus UBA5216. Next base: position 5,010 of record CAWUUY010000096.1, read on the forward strand.
CCCCAGAATATCCGCTGCCCCGCCGGGCGGAAAGCCGACAATCAGACGAACCGGACGCGTGGGATAGTCCGCCGACGAAACACTGTAAGCACACAACGCAGCCGCACAGGTAAGCGCAACTCGCGACAACCCCCACCCTTTTTCATCTTTCATCCTTCAGCCTTCATCCTTGCTCCCAAGTCCTTAATCCTTGCTTTATTCAGGTTTCGCTCCCGACGCCTTCACCGCCTTGCCCCATTTCACGATTTCCTCGCGAATAAAAGCGGTGAAATGCACCGACGTATCGCCGACGAACTCGGCGCCTTCCGCGCTCATACGATCACGGATGTCGGGCGCTTGTATCGCCTTGGTCGCGGCGGCGTGCAGTTTCATCACGATGTCGTTGGGCGTGCCGGTGGGGACCGACATGCCAAACCACGAACCGGTATCAAATCCCGTCAAGCCTTGCTCATGCAGCGTCGGCGTGTCGCTCGCCGCCGCCACGCGCTTCAGGCTGGTCACGCCCAGCGCTTTCACGCGAGTACTTTTGACATGCGGGATCGTCGATACCATCGCACCGAAGTAAATTTCGATGTGTCCCGCCACCACATCGGTCAGCGCCGGCGTCGCGCCCTTGTACGGCACGTGGATCATCTTGATGCCGGCCATGCTCTTGAAAATCTCAGCCGCCAGATGGTGCGGGCTGCCGATGCCGGTGGAGCCGTGGCGCAATTCACCGGGACGCGCCTTGGCGATGGCAATCAAATCCTTGGCGTTTTTCGCCGGCACCGACGGATGCACCACTAAAATGCCGGGCACCTTGGCGTAGTTGGTAATGTGGATGAAATCGCGCATCAGATCGAAATTCATTTTCGCCATCAGCGTAGGGTTGATCGCGTTGGCCACCGTCGGCATCAACAATGTATAACCGTCCGGCGCGGCCTTGGCGACCACTTCCGCTGCAATGTTGGTGCCCGCGCCCGGACGATTCTCGACCAGCACCTGCTGGCCCCAAGCCTCCGTCAGTTTTGCGCCGACCGCGCGCGCCAATATATCGGCCACACCCGCCGGCGTATAGCCGACGAGATAGCGTATCGGCTTGCTCGGATAGTTCGCCGCGCCTTGCGCGTGGGCATCGGCGGCGACAGCAGTAGCGGCTGTCGCGATGGCGATCAGGGACAATTTCAGTGTGTCTTGCTGCTTGCTCATGCCTTATTCCGTTAAAAAATATTGTTTAAAAACATATACTTATAAAAACTCATCAGTGCGTGATGTTACCACCCCAGCACATACGCCGGCCGCCGCGGATCGGCGCCGCCGTGCATCACGCAGTTCTTGGTGTCGTTGACGATGGTGCAGACCGCGCCCGCCAGCCAGGTGTATTCCGGCCACGCGCGCACGTCGTGCCCGCGCGCGGCCAAGCTGTCGTTCACCGATTTGTCGATGCGCGACTCGATATACAACCGGTCCGGATAATACTTGTGTGGTTCGAACGAGCCGGGAAAACTGTAGGTCGAAAAACGCGGCGCTTCAATCGCGTCCTGCGCTGACATGCCGAACACGTTGACGTTAAGAAACACCTGCAACATCGCCTGCGTTTGAACGTCGCCGCCCGGCGTGCCGAAGGGCATCAGCACCTTGCCGTTCTTGAACGCCAGCGCCGGATTCGGTGTGAGTCGCGGACGTTTTCCTGGCGCCACCGACGACGGATGGGTGGGATCGCTCCACGACTGCGTGCCGCGCCCCGAACACAAAATGCCCACACCGGGGATGATCGGCGTCTGATCCGATCCGTCGCTGGGTGTACACGACATCGCGTTGCCCCAGCGATCGATCACGCACAGATACGAAGTATCGCCCGGCCCCGGCGCTTCGGATCTCTGCGGCAGCGGCATCGAACGGTTGTCGAATTCCGTTAGTGTCTTCGGGTCACCGCCGCGCGGCATACCCGCGCACGCGGTTTCCATGCGGATGCGAGAACGCTGCCACGCGGCGTATTTTTCGCTCATCAGCCCGGCCATCGGCACCTTGACGAAATTGGGATCGCCAAAGTGATTGTGGCGATCGGAGAACACCAGCTTCAGCGCCTCGGTCAGCACGTGAATATAATCGGCGGAGTTATGCCCCAGCCCGCGCAGATCGTAGCCCTTGAGGATATTCAGCGCCATCGGCAGTGACGGCCCCTGCGACCAAGGGCCGCAGGCGTGCAAGTCGATGCCTTCAAAGCGCGTGCGCACCGTCGGCTCCAGCTTCACGCTGAAGTCGGCAAAGTCCTCGAAGCGCATCAGACCGCCTTCTTTTTCGATGAACTTGGTCACCTCGCGCGCGATGTCGCCCTTGTAAAACGCATCGCGCGCAGCCTTTAAGCCGGCCTTGCGGCCTTTTTTGCGCGCCACTTTGCGTTCTTCGTCGGCGAGAAATTGCAGCGTGCGGCCCAATTCGGCCTGCACAAACACCTCGCCCACTTGCGGCACGCGGCCTTTGGGCAAAAACACCTTCGCGCTCGACGGCCAGCGTTCGTAATCCTTGCGGTGTATTTCGATAAATTGCGACAGCAGCGGGTACACCGGAAACCCCTCGCTGGCAAAACGTATCGCCGCTGAAGCCACCTCGCCTAAACTCATCGTGCCGTAATTCGACAACGCGGTCAGCCACGCATCGGGCGCGGCGGGCACCACGCAGCGCTCAACGCCCGGCGGAATTTTGCCGCCGTGGCGTTTTTGAAAATAATCAGGCGTGATCGACTTCGGCCATACACCGAGGCCGTCAATGCAATGTACTTTTTTGTCTTTGGCGGTATAAATAATCTGTGGCGCGACCCCGCCGAAATTCACCTTGTCGGTCTGCAACACCTCGATGGCAATACCGGCAGCCACCCCGGCATCGATGGCATTGCCGCCGGCTTCGAGAATTTGAAATGCGGCGTGCGCAGCAAGGTAGTGGCCCGCTGCTGCCACGTGCCGCGTGCCCATGATGGTCAGACGATTAGATGTATTCATGATTGACTCCGAAACTGGCGTGGCGGACTCTGCTTCTGCGCGATGGCTACAAGGCGCGATTTTAGCCGGTTTCCCAAGGGGCGTCCGGGAACGGAAGCACGCATCGCGCTACTGCCGGTGTATGATTCAAGCTCACGACAGGAGGCGAAAACCATGATCCGAAATCGAGCAACGCTCATTTGTGGTGCATTAATACTCGCGGGCGGCGCCGGCACCGCCATTGGACAAACACCAACCCCTTCGACAAACTCGGGACAGGCCTTCCCCGCCAAAACCATCCGTATGCTGGTGCCCTTTGCCGCCGGCGGCAACACCGACATCATCGCGCGCATCGTCACGCCTGAAATGGGCAAACTCTTCGGCCAGCAAATCGTGATCGATAACCGCGGCGGCGCCGGCAGTATCATCGGCACCGAGATTGCCGCCCGCTCGCCAGCCGACGGGTACACGCTGATTACCGTTTCCGCCGCACACGTCATCAACCCGGCGATGATAAAAAAACTGCCCTATGACTCGATCAAGGATTTTGCCGCCATCTCGATGATCGCCGACGTGCCCACCGCGCTGGTGGTGCATCCCGCGTTGCCGGTCAAAAACGTCAAGGAATTCACCGCACTCGCGCGCGCACGCTCCGGACAAATCACCTACTCCACCGGCGGACGCGGCACCGTCGGCCACCTTGCCGGCGAACTGTTCAGCTCAATCGAAAAAATAAAGCTGATCCACGTCCCCTACAAAAGCACCGGGCTAAGTGTGATTGATCTGCTGGCGGGCCACGTGCAAACGCAGTTTTCCAGCCTGCCGGTAGTGATTCAGTATGTGCGCAGCGGCAAGCTGCGCATGATCGCGCAGACCGGCAAGGCGCGCTCCGCCGCCGTCAAGGACGTGCCAACGATGCTCGAATCCGGCATCAAGGATTTTGTGGTGTCTAGCGGCTTCGGCATGTTTGCCCCGGCGGGCACACCGCGCCCGGTTATTGATCGGGTACACAGCACCCTGACCGCCGCGCTTGGCAACCCCAGCGTGCGCGACGCGCTTGCCGGCCAGGGCGCCGACCCGGTGGGCAGCACGCCGGAAGAATTCGCCGCGTTCACCCGCAGCGAAATCGACAAGTGGAACCGGGTAGTGCGCGAGGCCGGGATACAGCCTGAATAAAAGTTTTTTAAAAACAAATACTTACATAAAAACTTTCATAATATCCGGCCTGCTTAGCCACAGGAAAACGCTATAACCTCCGCGTCCGGCTCGGTCGTGCTATGGCCAAAAGCGAAACGTCCGCTTGCATACAAAATGACTTCCTCGCGTTTCAACTGGATTTTGCTGGCCCCGCCGACCACGAAATAAGTGCCGTTGCTGCTGAGATCGATCAGAACGAATTTGCCGACGCGCAGTTAGATTTTGGCGTGACGACACAACGCCTTGGGATCCGCCACCACCACATCATTGCCGGCGGCCTCGCGTCCAAAGCAGAGGGTATTCCTGAAGGTGTGCTCGCGGCCCTGATGGGTAATTCGAATACAGGGATCGCCGGTGACCGCGGACGCCACCACGGCAGACCGGCCCGAAATCATGGTGCTTTCGCCGCTGTCCTGCCACACCAGCTCATGTACCTCGATTTCCTTTTCCTTGCCTTTGACCGGAAGGGAATTGATCGGACGCGTGGATAACCGTAGCGGCGCGCCCAGCGCCGCCACCGTGCTGGCGTCGGTCAGCGCCTGCCCGGCGAACGCT
>CAWUUY010000097.1:0-12430 GCA_963924885.1 uncultured Burkholderiales bacterium
CCATCGACTACGCGGTGTGCATCGAAGGCGAAATCACCATGTTGCTGGACGAGGGCGAAGTGACGCTAAAGGCGGGTGACGTGTTGATTCAGCTCGGCACCAATCATGCCTGGAGCAATCGTTCGGGTAAGGTGGCGAAGATGCTGTATGTGCTGATCGATGGCGAATTTGATGAGGAGATGAAGGGGTGGTTTGGGGGTGGGCATTAGGTGGGTATCAGGCGCGGCAGTGGCGGGGCCGCAACCGCCGCACACGCCGACCTGCGGTGTGGTAACAAGGTGGGGTTAATGTAAATATTTGTTTATAAAAGACATTTAATAAGACGATGAGACGTGATTTTCGTCGCCACGCAGCCGCAATTCACGGCGCTACAATGCCGTACCCCTTGATCTTCCACTCACGTTTCACTGTTCAGGAGTTTTCCATGGATATCGCAGAACGCGTTCGCTACGAAATCGATGTCACCGATGTTGAGTACATTCGCCACGTCGACAAGCCGTATCTCGCGCGGGTTTACAAGCCCAAGGGCAAGGGGCCGTTTCCGCTGTTGATTGATATCCACGGCGGGGCATGGGTGAACAAGGATCGTCTGGCGGACGAGGGCACGGATACGCCAGTGGCGAAGACGGGCGTGGTGGTGGCGTCGCTGGATTTTCGCATGCCGCCGGATGGGGGCTACCCGGCGTCGATGCAGGACATCAACTATGCGATCCGCTGGTTTAAATCGCGCGCGGCGGAATTCAATATTGATCCCAAGCGCGTGGGCATTCTTGGCGTATCAAGCGGCGGGCATCAGGCGATGCTGACGGCGATGCGTCCGCGCGATGCGTTGCTGTCGTCGATTCCAGGTTCGGCGGGCGTGGATGCGTCGGTGCAGTGCGCGGTGATGTGCTGGCCGGTGATCGATCCGCTGGGGCGTTATGAGTATGCGCAGGGATTGAAGGGCGGTGCGCACGACAAGCAGGCGGCGAACTGGGTCGATTGCCACAATCGCTATTGGGGCAGTACCGAAAAAATGGCTGAAGCCAATCCCACGCGTTTGCTAGAGCGCGGCGAAAAAGCCGAGATGCCGCCGGTGGTTTATTTGCAGGGCACGGCGGACTTGGCGCACCCGGTGCCGAACCGCGAGCGTTTTATCGCAGGCTACCGCAAGGCGGGCGGCAAGGTGGACCTGCACTTGTTTGAGGGCGTGGGCGAGGCGTTTATCACCAATGACCCGAATTCACAGCAGGCAAAAGACGCTATTGCAAAGATCATCGAGTTTTTGCATCGCGAGCTGAGGTAGTTTTTTTGGGGGGGCGTGTGTTTGTGATGGGTTGCGCAACGCTCCACCCATCCTACGCGCTGTCATTCCCGCGCGGGAACGACGGTGTTGGTGCGACAGCGTTCGCCTTGCTACGCGATGTCCTGCGGCTCCGGTGCGCGCTTGCGCCCTTGTAACATCGACGCCACCAGATTTTCTTTGTGGCGCAGCGATGAAAAAACAACGCCGCCGATATGCGGCGCCGCTAACCCCAGCAGGAAATACGTCAGCCATGCGTGTAATTCTTCCATCCACTCGACGCCCCAGAACCGGTCGGTGGAGAAGAGCCAGCCGGTGATGCAAACGCCCGAGAGCGTGACGAGTAGCGCCACGATCATCCAGCCGCCGAGCGGGTTGTGGCCGATGTGGCGCGGCTCCCGGTGATCGAGGATTTGTTTGCCGTAGCGGAGGGTGTTGCCGGGCGAGTGGATGAATTGCGCGAAGCGCGCGTAGCGTGATCCGACTAACCCCCACAGCACGCGCACCGCAACCACCGCGATCACGGCGTAGCCGATCCACTCGTTCCATTTGCCGCGGGTGAACCACGCGGCGACGATGCCGATGACGATAGACCAGTGCCCGGTGCGAACCAGCAGGTCCCAGACTTTGACCGGCGGCTTGCCGTCGGGCCCGCCGGACATCAGGGCTTGCGCACCGTCAGCGTGTTGGGCACCAGTGCGAGCGTTACCGGGTGGTAGTAGGCGTTAACGCGGTCGCCGTTTTTGTCGAAGGCTTACATCTCGTAGCCGCCGCCGTCTTCCTTGATGCGGCGGATTTTCCAGCCGTGTTGGTCGATTAACTGTTTTTCGAGTTTTTCCTGCGGCCGCCAGGCGTTTTTCGGGCCGGATTCGCAGGTGGCGGCGCCAGTGGCGTTGGCGTTAAAGGTGACGGCCAGCAACGACAGGCCCGCAGTGGCGATGACAGAACGAATGCATGCAGTCATGGGAGTCTCCTCGTAACGGTTATTGGAAAACAGCAAGCCTATTTTTTCGCCTTGCTATCCTTTGCTTCCTTAGCTTTTTTCTCCAGCGCTTTTTTCTCGTCGGCCTGGATCCGTTTCATCATTGCGGCGTCGGGGTCTTGCCACTTGGCGCCCGCCGCGCGCGCCATATAGGCCACTGCGCGCGCGAATTCGTCCAGTGCGAGATCGGGCTTGCCGCCCTTGGCGGGCATGTCGCGCACTCCCACCCAGCCGTCAGCGGTGAGCGTGGCCTGCGGTTCCTTGATAAGTTCGGCCCAGTCTTTTTTGTTGCCGAATTTCGGCGCTTTCAGCAAGCCCGTGGCGTGGCAAACGTGGCAGGTTTCCTTGTAGACCGCCTCGCCGGATTTGATTGCTGCTGCAGGCGCAGCAGATTTTGCCGGCGGCGTAGCTTGCGAGAACGCCGTGCCGGCGACGATCAGGGCTGAGGACAAAAGTAACCGGGCAAGTGTGTTTTTCATGGCGATCCTTATTTGCACTGTGTTACAAATTACCAAAGAAACCCCTTCCCCTTGAAGGGCAGGGAATTTATTTTGTGACACAGTGCAATTATTTGTTAACACCGTTACAAAAACCGGGCTGGTGACTGCAAAAGGTTGTATCAGAGTATCTGGGTGATTAACGCGCGCGAGGCCAACCCAGATGACTACGGATGGCGTTTCATAAACCCGGCGAACACGCCCGCCAGTTCGTCATCCTTGTAATCCCACTCCTGTGGCGGCACGATATCAATGTTTTGATCCTCGGGGAACAGCAGGTAAAGCTCGCTGCCGGGGATCAGCTTGTGCGCGCGTTCGCCGACGCTGCGGTCGTGCGTTTTGTCGTTGCCGGGCACCACCAGCGTGGGGATTTTGATCGAGTTCAGTTGCGCAGCGGTGGCGCCAATTACCGGCTTGCCGGCGTCCTGCAAAAAGCCGTCCGCCCATTGGCTGAAGGATGCGGTGAAGCGGGCGACATCCGTGTTCATGATGACATCGCGGTTGGCAGGGCGCTGTTTGATGCGCTCGACAAAATGCTCGGTGCCGCACACCGCCGCCATGCCGCCTTTCTTCGCCGCTTCGATAAACTGAAAATAATACTGATTGGCGAGCCGCTTCGCCGCGAATTCGCCGCCGGTGACGCGCCACAGCAGTAATCCTTTGATCGCTTCGGGATGGCGCAGCGCCAGCAGCAACGACATGCGGCAACCCGACGAGCCGCCGCCGACATACGCCGGCAGCGCGTTGAAGTGCTGCAACATGGCGTAAAGGTCTTCGGCCCAGATTTCGTATTCCGTCGGCGCGTCAGGCGTGCCTTCGAACACGACATCGGACGCGCCGCAGTTGCGCCGGTCGTGGATCAGCACGCGATAGCCGTGCGCGGCGACGCGCTCGGCCAAGTGCTTAACGCCTTCCAGTGGACGGCGACCGCCGGGCGACAGCGCGACCCACGGGCCTTTGTCGCCAAGGATTTCGTAGTTGATGTGGGCGCCGCGCATGGTCATTTGAGGCATGGCATTTCTCTCCGTGAATTAAATCTTTTGCGCAACGATCAACCTTCCGGCTTGATCCCGGCAGCCTTGATCACGCGCCTGAATTTTTCGACCTCACTACGCACGAATTTCTGAAACTCGTCCGGCGCTTCGCCGCCGATTTTGTAGCCATGTTTTTCGATGGCCGGGAGCACGTCGGGGTGGTTCATGGTTTTGCTTACCGCATCATAGAGCTTCGCCAGCACGGGTTTGGGCACGGCCGCGGGCACCCATGTGCCGAACCACGCGTTGACGTCGTAGTTGGGCAGGCCGGATTCGTGCGCGGTGGGGATGTCCGGTGCATTCGCATTGCGTTGCATCGATGAAATCGCGATGCCGCGCAACCGTCCCGCGCGCGCCATCGGCAGCATGTACGAGATGCCGCCGATCACCAAGTGCGTTTGTCCGGCGATGGTTTCCTGCACCGCCAGCGGCGAGGTTTTGTATGCCACGTGCACGATCTGCGTACTGGTTGCCTGCTTGAACATTTCACCCGCCACGTGCGAAATGCTGCCGATGCCGAACGAGGCGTAATTCAGTTTGCCGGGGTTGGCGCGCGCGTGGGTGATGAACTCGGCCACGGTCTTGGCCGGTATCGACGGATGGATGCCCATCAACAGATCAATCGAGCCCAGCCGCGTGATGCCCTGCAAATCGCGCGTGATGTCGTAGTTGAGTTTGTGCAGGCCGGGGTTGATGGTGATGGCAAGCGAATTCGCCATCAGCGTGTAGCCGTCGGGCTGGGCTTTCACCGCCATCTCGTCGCCGATCACGCCGTTCGCACCCGGACGGTTATCGACCACCACTTGCTGGCCCAGCGTTTCGGACAGCTTGGGCACAATGGTTCGGATAAAGATATCCGTGGCGCCGCCCGCGCCCATAGGGATGATGAGCCGCAGCGGGCGGTTGGGGAAATTTTGCGCGCTGGTAGTGCTGATTGTCAGCGCGGCAACCGTGCCCACAAGCCATTTCGTCGTGAAAGTCATCGGCCTTCCTAAGCATTTGTTTTTAAACAATTATTTATGTATCGCCTTAGGCATCATACACCGGCAATCGACTACACAATCCTGCGCGTCACCGAACGCGTGTGGCCGAACGTCGGCACATACACCGAGTGCGTGCCCGGCCCGCCCGCGACGATGACGGCGATGTCGTCAGGTTGGTACGAAATCGGAATCAGTGTGTCATCGGTGATCGTGCCCAGTTCCGCGCCGCGCGTGTGTCTAAGGCGCATCAGGTCTTTCGCAGCGAAACGATGCGCGGGCAGTTTCGACAGTTCCCAAATGCGACGTTTGACCTCGGCCTTGGCCAGCCCTTCGCGATGCAGAATCTGCGCGTGTTCGGGGCCGAGCAGCAGCCATGGTTCGCCGCCGAAGTGATAGTCGTTATTCGTTGGGTAACAAATACTGTCGGCGATCACGCGCAGCACGTCGGCGGCATCCTTCGCGTGGGAGTTCATGTTCTGCGTGCCGGCGGCGCCGATGATCGTCACCGTACTGTCGTTTTTGTCGAAACCGCGCTCCACGTGCAGCGGTTCCCAAGGGTTGTCCGCTTCGTTCTCCGCGCAGCAAAACGTGTATTTGCCCGGCTGCCCCTGCGTGGCTCTATCCATTTCACCCGGCAGCGTGCCGCCGATGTTCTGCATCACCAGCCGCAGCGCGCGGCCCAGTGTGGCATTGGCCCACGTGCCCTGACCCAGGCAATTCAAATGCCCGTTGACGCTGATCTCGCGCGCGACCGGGCCATTCACCAGAATCATCGCGGTGGCGGGGTTGGTGGTGGCTTGTATCCCTTGCAAATTAAAGCGCCGGTCGGTGAAGGCTTCCACCGCGGCGATCAGCGTGCGCATGAATTCCGGCTTGCAGCCCGCCATCACCGCGTTAATCGCAATCGCCTCGACGGTGGCGGTTCCGAAACCCGGCTGCACGATGGCCACGATGTCACCGGGCGCGCGCCCGCTGGCGGCGATCATGCGCGCCACGCGATCCAGCGTCGACGGACGTAGCGGCAGGCCGTCGCTCCAGCGGCGCTCCACGCAGAATTGATCAAATTCATCCGGGTCATCCGGCACTTCGATGCGCGCGGCGCGCTGCGGTGTGCTGGAGGCCTTGCCGCCGGGCAGCGTGCCCACCTTCGGATCAACCGCGATGCGCGCGATATCGGCCACGCATTGTTCTGCGATGCCGCGCACTTCGTCGCGTGTACGCAGGCCGAACGGATGGGGTATCACCGCGATAGGATGCCCTTCGCTGCCCAGCGCTTTGAGTTGCTTGCGGCCCAGTACGACAAACTGGTCGGAGCAAATGGTGATCGCGGGCACACCGCGCTTCACCGATTCTGCCGTGTCGTGGACACTCCACGACGTGCAGGAGCCTCAGTCGCCCGATCCCGCAATGACTAAATCGCACTGGGATTGGATATCGGCGTAAACGGATTCCAGCGCGGGCACCGATGCCGCGCGCTTGCGGTGGTGTATCACGCGCGCCACGCCGTGATGCTTGACCAGCAGCTCGCCCAAGTCTTGCGCCAGATGATTGAAGTTGGGCTTGGAGTTATCGATGAAGGCGACGACTTTGCCTTTGAGGCTGTCGAGCGATTTCCACGGGCGTTGCAGGCCCGCGCCGGAGGCGGCGGTGGGGTCGAGGATGATGTTGTGGGTCATGGCGTATTCCTTGCTGAATAAATTGAATGTGATGCAAAAGACGATTTACTACTACCGTCATTCCCGCGCAGGCGGGAATCTATAAGCCGTTTCAAGTGGCACGGGGTTATGGGTTCCCGCCTGCGCGGGAATGACAGGCGAAGGTTCGTCATGCTTGGGCAAACCGTGCCACCACGGGTTTCCAGCGGGTTAACTCGGATGCAATGAAATGCCTAAACTGCGCAGGTGTTGAACCGCACGGTGTGATGCCTGATGCGTTCAGCTTGGCGGCGACTTGCGCGCTGTTGATAACCGACGCTACGGCTTGTGCAATCGTATCCACCAACGGCACACACGTACTACGCGGCGCCACCAGTCCCAGCCAGTTCGACATCTCGCCGCCATGCACGCCGCACTCCGCCAGCGTGGGTATGTCCAGCGCGATGACCGAACGCCGCGCGCTGGTGACGCCGAGCGCGCGCAGTTTGCCCGCGTGGCAGCGCGGCAGCATGGACATGATGTTGTTGAAACTCAGCGCGATGCGGCCTGCTTCCAGATCGGCGTAGAGTTGTTGCGTTTCGCAGTACGGCGCATGGCGCAACTGCACACCCGTCAGCGACTGAAATAACTCAGCCGCGAGGTGCGGCGCGCCGCCGATGGCCGACGTGCCATACGCCAGTGCGCCGGGATGCGCGCACGCATGGGCGATGAATTCGCTCATCGATGTTGCCGGCAGCGAGGGGTGGCAGGCCAGCAGCATCGGCGATTGCGTGAGTAGACTCACCGGCGTGAAATCGTTGATGGCGTGGTACGGCAAATCGCGGCGCACATGCGGCGCCAGCGCGTGCGTGCCGAGCGTGGCGACGAACAGCGTGTTGCCGTCTGCCGGGCTTTGCGCCGCGGCGTGCGCGCCGCGTGTGCCGCTGTCGCCGGCGATGCGCTCGACGGTGACTTCGCGGCCTAATTGTTGGCTCAAAGGTGCTGCAATCAGATTCGCGATGTCGTCCGACGCGCTGCCGGGCGAGAAGCCGATGACGATGCGTAGTGTCGAGGACGCTAGGCCTGCATCGCTCATTGCATGGCCACGCCGGTATCGCGCACGATTTTCGCCCACTTGGCGATTTCGCTTTTGATGTAGGCGGCGAATTGTTCGGGCGTGCTGGTCTGCGGCTCCGCGCCCTGATTGGTAAGCCGCTCGCGCATGTCGGGCGCGCGCATGCTGTCGACGATCTCGTTGTTCAACCGGTTGACGATGGGGCGCGCGAGTCCGGCGGGGGCCGCCGCGCCGATCCAGGTGACGGCCTCGAAGCCGGGATAGCCCGATTCCGCCAGCGTGGGGATATCCGGCGTGACGCCGACGCGGGCGAGGCTGGTGACCACCAGTGCGCGCAGACGGCGCGAGCGCACGTGCGGCAGCGCGCCCGGCACGCTGCTGACCAACAGGGTGACGTGCCCGGCGAGAAGGTCGATCAACGCCTGCCCGCCGCCTTTGTACGGCACATGCGTGAGATCGATTTTCGCCTGCGATTTGAAAAATTCCGCCGACAGATGGCCGGAACTGCCCGCGCCCGACGAGGCAAACGTCAGTTGGCCTGGCCGTGCGCGCGCCAGCGCGACGAGATCCTTCAATGTCGCGGCGGGCAACGAGGGATGCACCACCAGAATGTTGGGAAACGTGGCCACCAGCGAGATGGGCGTGAAATCCGTCACCGGATTGAACGGCAGTTTTTTGTAGATGCTGGTGTTGATGGCGAACGGCGAGATGTTCGCCATCACCAGCGTGTAGCCGTCGGCCGGCGCGCGCGCGACCAGTTCGGTGCCGACGTTGCCGCCCGCGCCGGAGCGGTTATCGACCACCACCGGCTGGCCGAGACGCTCGCTTAGTTTTTGCGACAGCGCGCGAATGATGATGTCGCCGCCGCCGGTGGGCGGAAACGGCACGACAAAGCGCACAGGGCGCGTGGGATAGTCCTGCGCAACGCTTACAGATGGCCCTGCCGCGAAATATAAAAAACATAATAAAAACAAATGCTTATACATTTTATCGCTCAGTGATGCCGTGCTAAATGGATTTGCGAAAATCTATTTATACCGCAAAATGCCGGGCAGCAACCGCTCACAATCCAGCATCTGATACAGGGAAAAATGTCGTGGAAAAACTCTTGCCGCTCGCCGAAAAAGCCGCCGCGCTGTTGAAGGTGCGCCAACAAACCATCGCCGTGGCGGAGTCGTCCGCCGGCGGTTTGATTAACGCGTCGCTGCTGGCGCTGCCCGGCGCCTCGGCGTACTGCAAGGGCGGCATGGTGATGTACACGCGTGATGCGCTGATGAGCTTGCGCAACATGGACAAGAGCATGCTCGATGGCATGCGCGCGTCGAGCGAACCGTACGCGTTGCTGAAGGCGCGCGTGATCCGCGAGCATTTGAAAGCCGATTGGGGCTTGAGCGAATCGGGCGCGGCGGGGCCGACCGGCAATAAGTATGGCGACAAGGCGGGGCACTGCGTGCTGGCGGTGGTGGGCGGCGGCATGGAGCGCTCGCGCACATTGGAGACCGCCAGCAGCGATCGGCAGGCGAACATGATTGCGTTCGGGCAGGCGGCGTTGATGTTGTTGATCGAATGTCTGGAAAGCGGTAAGTGATGCGGGTTTCGGTTGCAGGCTGGTGCGCGCTGTTGTTTGCTGTCGTGGCGCACGCACAGACGGTGACGGGTCCGCCGGCGCCGATCTACGACCCGGAGTACGGCCAGCCCGGCAAGGACGTGGTGTGGGTGCCGACGCCGGACATCATGGTGGACACCATGCTCGATCTGGCGAAAGTGACCGCGGCTGATTACGTGATCGATCTGGGTTCCGGCGATGGGCGGCTGGTGATCGGCGCGGCTAAGCGCGGCGCCAAGTCGCTGGGCATGGAGTATGACGACAATCTGGTGCGTTACTCTGTTCGTGAGGCGCAGAAGCAGGGCGTGACGGACAAGGCGCAATTTCTCAAGGCGGATATTTTTGCCACGGATTTTTCGCAGGCGACGGTGCTGACGCTGTTTTTGCTGCCGGACATGAACCTGCGGCTGCGTCCGCAATTTCTCGCGATGAAGCCGGGCACGCGCATCGTCGCCAATTATTTCGGCATCGGCGACTGGTCATCCGATGAGGCGGTGCGCGTGCCGGAATCCGCGAAATGCGAAAACTATTGCATCGCGTATCTGTGGATCGTGCCGGCGCGGGTGGACGGCACGTGGCAGACGCCGCAAGGCGAGCTGACCCTCAAGCAGGGCCACCAGTATTTCAGTGGCACGCTGGGCAAGGCGCAAATCACGCAGGGTCGGGTGCGCGGCGACAAGCTGAACTTCAGCGTGAACGGCGTGGCATACAGCGGTCGCGTGAACGGTGATGGGATCGACGGGTCGCTGATTGATCGCGGTGTGGGTGAGCGGTGGACAGCGTGGCGCAAGCTGCCGTGAAATAACTTGCGATATGCCGCCTTAACTCACCTTGTCATTCCCGCGAAAGCGGGAATCCATGCAATGATGGAACGCGCGCATGTGTTATGGATTCCCGCCTACGCGGGAATGACGAACTGTTTGATTTTTCTCATCCGGAGCTTTCCATGATTTACATACATTCAATCCGGCACACTTGCACGGTTGCATTCCTCGCACTGCTGGCATCTGCCGCGTGGGCGCAGCCCGCTAAAAAAGAAGCGCCCGCCGCACCGTCCGCGCAGATTGAATTCACACCCGAAGTCGGCCAGCCGGGCAAGGACGTGATCTGGGTGCCCACCGGCCAAACGCTGGTGAACAAAATGCTTGAGATGGCAAAGCTCACCGCGCAGGATTTTTTGATTGATCTGGGTTCCGGCGACGGGCGCACGGTGATTACCGCGGTCAAACGCGGCGCGCGTGCGCACGGCATTGAATACAACCCGGACATGGTGGAGCTGGCCAAGCGCAATGCCGCGAAAGAGGGTGTCGCGGACAAGGCCACGTTCGTGCAGGCGGATATTTTTGCCAGTGATTTTTCCAAGGCGACGGTGCTGACGTTGTTTCTGCTGCCGGAACTCAACGTCAAATTGCGCCCGACAATACTGAATATGCGGCCCGGTACGCGCGTGGTATCCAACTCGTTTCAGATGGGTGACTGGAAGCCCGACCAGTCCGCGACCGTGACCGGGGACTGTGGTTCGTGGTGTACGGCGCATCTGTGGATCGTGCCGGCGAAAGTGGCCGGCACATGGAAGCTGGCGCACGGCGATCTCACGCTGACGCGACAGTATTAATCCATCAGTGGAAATCTGCGCATGACGGACACGGCATTGGCGATATCCGGCGGCAAGATCGATGGCGAAAACATCAGTTTCACCGCGGGCGGCGTGCAATATACCGGGAGTGTGCGCAGCGATGCGATGGATGGCACGATGGCGGCGGGTGCGACACGTTCGCCGTGGAGCGCGACAAAGACGAAGTAAGCAAGCGAGTTGCGCGGGCGGTAAATTGGCAGCCGTGAAGCGAGAGCGGAATGCGCTACTAACCTGAACGGAATTTTACGGAGCTCTTTTGATGAAAGTGTTTTTATTATTTTTTATACTTGTCTGTGTGTCGTTATCGCCACCGGTGACGCACGCGCAACCGGCGCAACCAACGCAAAAGGCAAACGAATACCAACCCGAGGTGGGGCAGGAAGGCAAGGACGTGGTGTGGGTGCCGACCTCGCTCGCGCTGGTGAACAAAATGCTCGACATGGCCAAGGCGGCGCCGAAGGATTACGTGATTGATCTGGGCTCCGGCGACGGGCGCACGGTGATTACCGCTGCCAAGCGCGGCATCAAGGCGCTGGGCATTGAATACAACCCCGACATGGTGGAGCTATCGAAGCGCGCCGCCGTGAAAGAAGGCGTCACCGAGCGCGCTACGTTTATCAAGGCGGATTTATTCACGACTGATTTTTCGCAGGCGACGGTGATTACGATGTTTTTGCTGCCGGACATCAATCTCAGGCTGCGGCCCATCATTCTGAACTTGAAGCCCGGCACGCGCATAGTGTCGAACACCTTCACCATGGGCGATTGGGAAGCCGACGAAACCGGCACCGCGGCCAGCAACGAGGGATCGAGCTATTACCGCACGGCGTTGTTGTGGATCGTACCGGCAAAAGTGGATGGCGCGTGGAAATCCGCTGCGGGCGATTTTGAATTTCTGCAGGATTATCAGCATGTCTCGGGCTCGGTAAAAACCGGCAGCTCCTCCGCACGTGTCAGCGGCGGCAAATTGCGCGGCGAAGAAATCCGCTTTAGCGCAGGCGGGGTGCAGTACGTGGGCACGGTGTCCGGTGACACCATCACCGGCACGGCGACCTCCGGCGGTGCGGGCCGGGAGTGGATCGCCACCAAGGTGAAGTAATTTAAGTAATTGTTTTAAAACAATTATTTATCATGCTGTATCTCCGGCGAATCGGCGTGCTGGTGCTGTGCCTGGCCACGGCAGCGTGGGCGCAACTGCCCGCAGATTACAAACCCGAACTCGCGCAGTCCGGCAAAGATGTCGTCTGGGTGCCCACGCCTGATGCGTTGGTGAATCGCATGCTCGATCTGGCGAACGTCGGCGCCAGCGACACGGTGATCGATCTGGGTTCGGGCGACGGGCGCTTGGTCATCATGGCGGCCAAGCGCGGCGCTAAGGCGCTGGGCATTGAGTACGACGCAAAGCTGGTGGAATACGCCAGGGCGGCCGCGGTGAAAGCCGGTGTCGCGGAGCGCGTGCAATTCATCAAGGCCGATCTTTTCGCCAGCGACCTGTCGCGGGCGACCGTAGTCACGCTGTTTCTGGGCGCCGATCTAAATCGAAAATTGCTGCCGAAGCTGCTCGATTTGAAGCCCGGCACGCGCATCGTGTCCAATACCCATGCGGTGGGCGATTGGCCGGCGGACGCCACCGCCAGTTCGGCGGATGACGACCGCACGGTATATTACCGCACGGCGCTGTTGTGGATCGTGCCGGCGAAG
>CAWUUY010000098.1:0-6364 GCA_963924885.1 uncultured Burkholderiales bacterium
CGCGCCAAAAAAGGCGTGGCCTTATCCGGCATCGCCGCCGGCAGCACCGCACTGTGTACCGTGGGACGCAGCGGCAACGATTTGCATTATCGCGGCTACGATATTTATGACATCGCCGAAACCTGCGAGTACGAAGAAATCGCGTTTCTGCTGATTCACGGCAAGTTACCGAATGCCGCCGAGCTCGCCAACTACAAAGCCAAACTCAAAACCCTGCGCGGCCTACCGCAGGTCGTCAAGAACGTACTCGAAGCCCTGCCCGCCGCCGCGCACCCGATGGACGTGATGCGCACAGGCTGCTCCGCGCTGGGCTGCGCGCTGCCGGAGAAAGACGATCACAACGTGCCCGGCGCGCGTGATATCGCCGACCGGCTGATCGCCTCGTTCGGCTCGATGCTGCTTTACTGGTATCACTACAGCACCAATGGCAAACGCATCGAAGTCGAGACCGATGACGACTCCATCGGCGGCCATTTTCTGCACCTGTTGCAAGGCAAAACGCCGCAAGCGCCTGCCGTGAAAGCCATGCACACCTCGCTTAATCTGTATGCCGAGCATGAATTCAACGCCTCCACCTTCGCCTGCCGCGTAGTGGCGGGCACCGGCGCCGATATGCACTCGGCGATTGTCGGCGGCATCGGCGCGCTGCGCGGCCCCAAACACGGCGGTGCCAACGAAGTCGGCTTCGAAGTGATGAGCCGCTACGAAACCCCCGACGACGCCGAAGCCGACATCATCAACCGCGTGCGTAACAAGGAAACCATTATCGGCTTCGGCCACGCGGTCTACACCGTCGCCGACCCGCGCAACAAAATCATCAAGGAAGTCGCGCGCAAACTGTCGAAGGACACCGGCGACCTGAAAATGTTCGACATCGCCGACCGCATCGAAGCCGTGATGATGCGCGAAAAAACCATGTTCGCGAACCTAGACTGGTTCTCCGCCGTGTCCTACAACAAACTCGGCGTGCCCACGCTGATGTTCACCCCAATCTTCGTCATCTCGCGCACCGCCGGCTGGGCCGCGCACGTGATGGAGCAACGCGTGGATAACAAACTGATTCGTCCCACTGCGGTGTATACCGGGCCGGAAAATCGGAAGTTTGATCCGTTGAACAAACGTTAAAAAACACTTTAAAAACAAACCATTAACCACAGATGAACACAAATAAACACAGATAAGGTCAAAATCAAAAATACACTTCGTTGTTTTTGAAGTTATCTGTGTTCATCTGTGGTTAAAAAAGCCTTAAGGAATTCATATGTCCGCTGCCATTTCCAACACCCGCACCAAACCCGACAAAGTCCTGACCGATATCGCCACTTACGCGGCTAAATATTCCATCAAGAGCGCCGAGGCATACAACACCGCGCGCCTGTGCCTGATGGACACGCTCGGTTGCGGGCTTGAGGCGCTTTCCTATCCCGCCTGCACCAAGCTGATGGGGCCGATTGTTCCCGGCACCATCGTGCCCAACGGCGCCAAAGTGCCGGGCACCTCGTATCAGCTCGATCCCGTTAGTGCCGCGTTCAACATCGGCTGCATGATCCGCTGGCTCGACTTTAACGATACCTGGCTCGCCGCCGAGTGGGGCCATCCGTCGGACAACCTGGGCGGCATTCTGGCTGCGGCGGATTGGCTGTCGCGCAATGCGGTGGCCGCGGGCAAGAAGCCGCTGACCATGCGCGACGTGCTGACCGGCATGATTAAAGCGCATGAGATTCAGGGTGTGATTGCGCTGGAGAACAGCTTTAATCGCGTCGGCCTCGACCACGTGGTGCTGGTGAAGGTCGCCTCCACCGCCGTGGTCGCGCACATGCTGGGCTGCTCGTACGACGAAATCGTCAACGCGGTATCAAACGCGTGGATCGACGGCCAGTCGCTGCGCGCTTATCGTCATGCGCCGCAAGCCGGCTCGCGCAAATCGTGGGCCGCTGGTGACGCCACCAGCCGCGCCGTGCGTCTGGCGCTGATGGCGTTGAAGGGCGAGATGGGCTATCCCGCCGCGCTTACCGCCAAGACCTGGGGCTTTTACGATGTGCTGTTCAAAGGCCAGCCGTTCAAGTTCACGCAAAGCTATCGCTCGTACGTGATGGAAAACGTGTTGTTCAAGATTTCGTTCCCCGCCGAGTTTCATGCGCAGACGGCGGTGGAATGCGCGGTGACGCTGCATCCTGACGTCAAAGACCGCTTGAACGACATCAAAAAAATCGTCATCACCACCCACGAATCCGCGATCCGCATCATCGACAAAAAAGGCCCGCTCAATAACCCGGCTGACCGCGATCACTGCATCCAGTACATGTGCGCCATCGGCCTCATCAAGGGCAACCTCACCGCCGCCGATTACGAAGAAGATGTGGCGCGCGATCCACGCGTCGATGCGCTGCGCGACAAAATGGAGTGCGTCGAACACAAGCCCTGGACGCAAGATTATCTCGATCCGAAAAAACGCTCCATCGCCAACGCGATACAGGTTTTTTTCAAGGATGACAGCAAAACCGCCAACGTCGCCGTGGAATACCCCATTGGCCACCGCCGCCGCCGCAAGGACGGCATTCCGCTGCTGGAAGCCAAGTTCCGCACCAATCTCGCGCGGCGCTTTGCCGACAAGCAGCGCGCGGCGATCTATGCGCTATGCAAGGATCAGAAAAAACTGGAGGCCACGCCCGTTCACGAATTTACCGATTTGTTCGCCCTGTAAGAGGAGACCCGCCATGTTTCGCCTTACCTTGATTGCCGCCGCTGTTTGCGTTTCGTTTCACGCCGCCGCGCAGGACATGCCCAAGCTGAAACCGGGCCTGTGGGAAACCACCAGCGCCACCGCCGGTCAGAAAGGCGCGCCCGCCCACACCTCCAAGACGTCCATGTGCATGAACGACGCCGTGCAAAAAGACATGATGGATTTCGGCAAGAGCATGGGCGCCCAATGCAGCAAGAACACCATCCGTCGCGACGGCAACAAGTACATCGGCGAAGCGGAGTGCAACTTTGGCGGATCTACGATTAAGTCACAGTCGACCACCACCTTCACCGGCGACAGCGCCTATCGCGTGGAATCCCGCTCGACGTTCTCGCCGCCCATGGCCGGCATGAACGAATCGTCCACCACGCAGGAAGCCAAACACGCCGGCGCCTGCCCGGCGGGAATGAAACCCGGCGACATGACCATGCCGGGTGGACGCACCATGAACATTGCCGACATGAAGGCGATGATGAATAAGGGCGCTAAGAAGTAGCCGCGCCCATGATCAATATAACCTGTTGTTTTTAAACAATAATTTAAACTATCACTGACCTATTGCGGCATTCACCTGCGGCATCACCTGGGTGGCCATCAACTCCATCGAGCGCCGCGCGAGTTTCGGGTCCACCCAGTCGTGGCCGCAGTATAGCAGCGTGCCGAAGTCGCCGATGGTCTCGCGGAACTTGAGGATTTGCTCCACCACCGAATCCACGCCGCCGGCGATCACCAGCGTGTCGAGCACGAACTCCACCGTCACGGCTTCATCGGGCATCGATAGATCGGGCTTGTAGATATTCGCCGCGCCGCGCGATTTGCGCTTGGTCAGCAGGTTCCAGAAATAAAATCCGTACGGACCATCGAGCGACTTCGCGTAACGCTTGGCCGTGGCATCGTCGTCGGCGACAAAGATGCTTTTGCACACGCGCCAGTCCTGGCGGTTGGCCGGCAGCCCGGCGATCTCGCAGCCTTTCTCATAACTCGGAAAGTGCGTCGCCACCCAGTTAGGTTGCAAAAAATTCGCCGAGATCGGCTTCCAGCCGCGCTGCGCGGCCGCCGTCACGCCCTTGGAAAACGGCTCCACCACTGTCACCACAATCGGCGGGTGCGGCTGCTGGTAGGGCTTTAACATCACGCCCTGCCCGACTTCGGGAATCATGGTCTCCGCCGTGGAAATGTTCCAGAACTCCCCCTTGAGATCGTATGGATGCTTCCCCGCCCAGATGCCGAGGATGTGGTTGATCGACTCGACAAACATTTTAGTGCGGTCATTCTTGATGTTGCCGAACACTTCCTGATCCGAGCGCAAGCCGCCCGGCCCGATGCCGAACAGAAAGCGCCCTTCAAGCATGTGATCGATCATCGCCACGTTCGCCGCCACCGCCGCCGGATGGCTGTTGGGCAAATTCACCGTGCCGCTACCCAGTTTGATCTGCTTGGTCGCGTGCGCCAGGCTCGCGATAAACGCCAGGCACGACGGAATGTTTTCGCAAATATCCGTGGTGTGCTCGCCGATAAAGGCATCGCTGTAGCCAAGCTGATCCGCCAGCAGAATCGCCTCGCGATCCTCCTTCAGCGTCTGCGTGTAATTGCGCTCCGGCGGATGGATGGGCATGGTGAAAAAGCCGAGTTTCATGTGGTTGTCACTCCCCGAATTGTTTTTGAACTGACGTGCGCTATTGCACCTCGATCCCCGCCTGCTTCACCACCCTGATCCACTTGGCGACTTCGGATTTGATGTAGGCCTCGTGCTCGTCGATGGAACTGCCGACCGGCTCCGCCCCCTGCTCCAGCAAAAACTTGCGGTTCGCTGAATCACGTAATGATGTCACCAGCGCGCCGTTCAACCGCTCTGCAATCGCGCGCGGGATGCCCGTCGGGCCGATGTAGCTGAAGCCGCTGCTCACCACGTAGCCCGGCATGCCGGCCTCAATCATGGTCGGCACGTCTTTGGCGAAGCCCGCGCGTTTATCGCCGGTTTGCGCGATCAGCTTGATGCGACCTGTTTGCACGTGACCAGAGACCAGCGGCAGGCTAGAAAACTGCAACTGCACATGGCCCGCCACCAAGTCGATGATCGCCGGCCCCGCGCCTTTGTACGGCACGTGCACCACCTTGACACCTGCCATCGAATTGAAAAGCTCAATGGACATATGGCCCACTGTGGCGCGCCCCGACGATGAACCGAATAACTGCCCCGGCCGTGACTTAGCCAATGCGATCAGTTCCTTGACGTTTTTCACCGGCAGCGTCGGATGCACCACCAGCCCACTCGGCACGTCCACAATCAACCCCAGCCCGATGAAATCCTTCACCGTGTCGTAGGGCATTTTTTTAATCATCGAGGGGTTGATGACGAAACTCGCTGCGACCAAGCCGACGGTGTAACCATCCGGCACGCTTTTCGCGATGATCTCGCCGCCGATGGTGCCGCCGCCGCCCGCGCGGTAATCAAACACCAGTTGTTGGCCCAGCACTTCGGTCATTTTCGGTTGCAGCAAACGGAAAAACACATCGCTATTGCCGCCCGGCGCGGCGGGGTTCACCACGCGAATCAACTTGTTCGGAAACCCTTGCGCGCTGGCCCACCCCGCCACCGCCACCATCACGCCAACCGCCGCCAAGGCGATAGCCCGGCCTCTACGATGATTCAATTGACTCTCCTTGACATCATTAATCTGTTTTGATTTTAGCCTCGCGCACCACCTTGCCCCACAGCGCGACTTCCTTCTTTAAAAACTCGCCGAACGCTTCCGGCGTGCCGCCCACCACCTCAACATCCTGACTGGTGAAGTGCTTGCGTATTTCACTCGAATTCAGAATGCGATTGAACTCTTTGTTCAGCTTGGCGATCACGGCCTTGGACGTGCCGGCAGGTGCTGCCACGCCCCAGAACACGCTGCCTTCACTCCCCGGCACGCCAGCTTCGGCCAGCGTGGGCACATCGGGTAACACCTTCATGCGCGTGGACGCGCTCACGCCCAGCGCGCGCACGCGGCCCGCCTTGATGAACGCCGCCGCGGCCGTGGGGTTGTTAAACATCACCGGCACCTGCCCCGCCGCCAGCGCCGTCATCGCCGGGCCGCTGCCTTTGTAGGGCACATGCACAAAATCCGTTTTGCTTGCCATCTTGAACAATTCCATGATGAGATGCGTGGACGAGCCATTGCCCGACGTGGCATAGGCCAGCGCGCCCGGCTTGGCGCGGGCCGCATCGACCAGTTCCTTCACGGTTTTATAAGGTGCCGCCGCCGGCACCAGCAGCAGCGAGGGCGAGGTGCCCGCGTTAATCACCGGCGTGAAATCCTTCAGCGTGTCGATCTTGATGTCGGTATACAACGCGTTCAACACCACAAACGGCACCGACACGATCAACAGCGTGTGCCCGTCCGGGTTGCCCTTGGCAGCAATCTCGGTGCCGATCACCGTGCCCGCGCCGCCGCGGTTATCCGCCACCGAACCGGGGGCGAAACCCTCGTTCAGCCCATGCACCAGAAAGCGCGCAAACACATCGTTGCCGCCACCTGGCGGAAACGGAATCACCATGCGGATGCCTTTGCCCTTGGTGGGGAAATCCGCTGTCGCCGTGGTGGATTGCGCCCACACCGAAGACACGCTTCC
>CAWUUY010000099.1:0-4101 GCA_963924885.1 uncultured Burkholderiales bacterium
CCTCCCGCTGCGCGGTACGTCACCATGGCCTGTTCGGCTTGCTCCAGCGCGGCGCGCATGGGGTGGCGCATCCACGCTTTGCTCGCCGCGAACGCGCGAGGGTTTTTCGCCATCTGCTCGCGTGCGAGTGTTTCCGCGCACGCCGCCACTTCCGCCTGCGGAACGACGGCGCGTAGCAAGCCGTGCCGTTCGCCCTCGGCCGCACTCAGATGCCGCGCGCTTTGCACCAGTTCATACGCCAGCGCGCCGCCGATCAAGGGCGTGAGTATCGCCAGCCCCGCAAGCGGCGGCGTGCCGAGGTCGATCTCCGGCAATGCAAACGTCGCGGTTTCCGACGCTACAATCACATCGGCCAGCGCCGCGATCATAAAACCACCCCCGCTCGCCACGCCATTGACCGCCGCCGCCACCGGCTTGGCGAAATCCACCAGTTCCATCAGCACCGAGAAAAATGCAGTGGAGCGCGCCTGACGAAACTCGTCGGCCGGGAGTTCAGACTGCTGCCGCACATCCACGCCGCCGGAAAACACCCGCTCGCCCGCGCCGGTAAGCAACACGCCGCGCACCGCCGCATCACCGCGCGCCTCGCGCAACGCCCGCGCCAGCCCGCGCGTCATCTCAATGGTCATCGCATTGGCCTTGGACGCGCGGTCAAGCGTGATCCACAGCAGGCCGTCGCGATTCTGCGTCAGCAGATCCTGCCCCCCTTCGCTCGCCATTATTGACGCTTTGCGTTCGCGGCGCGCTGCGCCTGCTCTGCCGTGACCTGTATCGACGAAAAAGCCGGTCTGCCGAACTCGCGTTCGAGGTCGCCAAGTATGTCAACCGTGGGCAATTGTGAGCAGCCGATGAACAGCGCCTCGCAGTCGTCACGCATGGTGTCGCGCGCGAGCTTAGCCACCTGATGCGCCTCGATACGGCCCAGCTCATCGGTGGTCTGCGCGTAAAAACTGTTGAAGCTTTTCACGCTGATGCCGCCATCAGTGAGAAAGGCTTTGAGTTGCACATTCACGGGCTCCAGATACGGCGTCACCAGCGCGATGTGCTTCACGCCCGCCGCCTGCAACGCCAGCACCATCGAGCGCGCCGTGGTCACCACGTTTTTGCCGGTGACATTCGCCAGCTCAGCCTGCAACGCCGCATCACCCGCCGGGCCGGAAATAAACCCCGCCGCCGTGCAACCGTAGGCCACCGCGTCTACCGCTGGATCGTTAAAGCATTCCGCGAGTTTCAGCGCCGCCGCGCGATATTCGGGCAGCGACTCCTTGGTCAGCAATCCCTTGCCGCGCGGAATCTTCACTGTTTTGCACGTGGAACCAGCCGGTAGCCACGCCAACAATTCGCGCTCCATGGTGGTGTTGTTGATCGGCACCATCAGGCCGACATGCAGTGTATCGTTCATGCGTGGTTCTCCGGAGTGGGTGCGTATTTCATCTTGCTATCCTACCGCGAAATACTTCATGGGGACACGCAATGCAGCGAACGATATTAGTCTGCATTGTTCACCCATACGGTGAGGGCGATTGACAGTGTGTCGCACGAAAACCCGAAACACCTCAAAGCAAAGGAAACCGGTTCCTTGCGTTCCCTTTGCGCCTTTGCGGTGAAATTTTTCAAAGCGGCGGAGTAGTCACGGCTTTTTCATGAATAACCCAAGCTACTCCGCCTTGATCCCCGCCTCTTTAATCACCTGCCCCCACATCCCCGTTTCGGATTTGATGCGCAAGGCGAGTTCCTGCGGCGTGCCGGTTTCCGGCTCCAGTCCCTGACGGACCATGGCCTGCTGCACGTCGGGCAGGTTGATGGCGCGCGAGGTTTCGGTGCGCAGCCGCTCGACGAGGGTTGCGGGTGACTTCACCGGCAGCAGCAGCCCGTACCACGAGGTCACATCAAAGCCGGGGAAACCCTGCTCCGCCACAGTGGGCAATTCCGGCGCCACCTTGCTGCGCTTCAGGCCGGTGGTGGCCAGCGCCTTGAGACGGCCCGTTTTCACGTGCGGCAGCGATGACGCCACGCTGCCGAATATCACCTGCGTTTCGCCGCCCAGCACCGAGGCCGCCGCCGGCCCGCCTCCCTTGTAGGAGATATGCGCCATGCTGATGCCCGCGCGCTTCTGAAACAGCTCCGCCGCCAGGTGCAGCGGACTGCCCACGCCCGCCGACGCGTAGTTGTAGCCGCCGGGCTTGGCCTTGGCCGCGGCAATAAATTCCTTGAGCGTCGTCGCTGGCACGCTGGCGTGCAGCACGAGTATGTATTGCGAAGCAGCCATCAGCATCACCGGCTGCAAATCGCGCTCCACGCTGAACGGCAGCTTGTAGAGATTGGGATTCACCGTGAGCACGGTACTGAAACCCAGAAACGTGGTGTAGCCATCCGGCGCGGCGCGCGCAACAATTTCAGCGGCAAGATTGCCCGCCGCGCCAGTGCGGTTATCCACCACCCACGCCTGCCCCATTGATTCATGTAACCTGGGCGTGATAATGCGTGCCAGCGTATCCGCGCCCCCGCCGGGTGCGAACGGTACGAGCATGCGGATAGGGCGTGTGGGGTACACATCGGCGGCGAACGCTGGCGTCGCCATCACGGAAGCCAATAATATTAAATAAAAACAATTACTTACGCTCATAATATCTCCAGCACTCTGTAAGGCGCAATCTAAGCGAAGCGTATTGCGCCGTTTGGCACATGCCATGCAGAAACGTCGCGATGCATGCAGCGATTACACCACGGTTAATTTGAGTACCTCGCCCGCATCCGCCACGTCTTCCAGCTTCCATAACGTTTGCAGCAACGTATTCACCCGCTCATCCGGCAACACCTTCTTCGCGAGCGTGCGGAATTTCTTTTCAAGCTCGGCTTCGTTCATCGGGTTCTTCCAATGCCCCTTGTGATGATCGACCACGGTGCTGAATTCCTTACCGTCCTTGGTGATGAGCTTGAAATAACAACGCATCGCGTGCGGCATGTGTTTGTCGGCCTCGGCGGAAGGCTTGATTTTAATTTTTCGCGTCAGCGCGCGAATCGCCGGGTTGAACACATGCGCGTCGTCGAAGTGCTCTTCCTGCACGTCGCCGTGTATCAACGCCACCGCCACGGTATACGGCATGCTGTGATCGGCGGTCTCGCGATTCGGCGGCTCCCATTTCTCCGGCGTGTCGGCCATCAGCACAATGGCCGTGGTCACGGTTTCGATCTGGATTTCCGCGATGTCATCGGGCGAGGACACTTTCTCGCGCATCTGTAACGCGGCCTCGCACACCGTTTGCGAATATTGGCCCAGCGGAAAACGTTTAATCAGACACTCCATGATTTTGAACGGCGCGCCATTCTTTCCACCCAATGTATCCAGCGCAAACGTCTTGCGCGCCACCGCCTTGAAGTAGCCACCCACGCCTTCGAATATCGGCGATGGCCCGGTCATGCCGCGCGCCGCCAGCATCGCCGCGAACACCGCGTTGCGCGAGGCATTGGCATAGGCACAGCCTTTCCACATCGACACATTGCCGATGCGTGTTTGATACAGCGCGTTGTTCGGCGCAATGCCGAGTTGCAGGCAATGCTCGAACTGCTTGCCCTTAAAGCCAAACAGCCACGCCGCTGCGACCGTACTCGCCATGCCGCCCACCGTCACGTGGTCGTAGCCCAGCGGCTTTAAATCCACCTCGTCGCAAATGCGGCAAAACATTTCATACGCCAGCACCGTGGCAAGAATCACATCCTTGCCACTGCGCTTGTTGATTTCGGCGGCGGTCAGCACCGCCGCGATGCTATCGCTGGGGTGGCCCGATTCGCCGGTGCTGGTGTAGCCGTCGTTGTAATCCAGAAAGCGAATCATCACGCCGTTGGCGAAGGTGGCGAGGTCCGGGCTGGTTTTAAGACCGCTGACCATCACAGTCGACGCCTGTTTGCTGCTGGTCATGTCCGCGAGATCACGCGCGATCTTCTCCGGCGCGCTGTTATAGCCGCCGAGCGCGCAGCCGATGGAATCGACAATCATGCGCTTGGCGTTTTGGATCACCACTGGCGGCAGGTCTTCGTAGCGGAGGTTGGTGGCGTAGGTGGTGAGTTGTTCGACGAGAGTCATGGTTTCATTGGGTTAGG
>CAWUUY010000100.1:0-8885 GCA_963924885.1 uncultured Burkholderiales bacterium
CCGTGGGCGTTGTTTCGCACCACCAAGTCGGCGGTGAAGATGCATACCTTGCTCGACTTGCGTGGCAACATACCTGCTTTCATTCACATCTCGGACGGCAAGCTGGGCGATGTGAACGTGCCCGATATACTGGTGCTAGAACCTGGATCGATCTACGTCATGGATCGGGGCTATCTGGATTTCGCGCGGCTTTATCTGATTCATCAGACACACGCCTTCTTTGTAACCCGCGCCAAGTCGAACACGCGACTGCGGAGCGTTTATTCGGCTTCGGTGGATCGCAACACGGGCCTCATCTGCGATCAAACGGTGGCTCTGACGGGCGTCACCAGCCGCAAAGATTATCCCGAATATCTGCGCCGAATCTGATTCAAGGATCCCGATACGGGCAAGACACTGGTGTTCTTGACCAACAACTTTACCCTCCCGGCCATGACCATCTGCGCGCGCAACAAACGGCGCTGGCAGGTGGAGCTGTTCTTCAAGTGGATCAAGCAGCATTTGCGCATCAAGAAATTCTACGGCAAATCAGAGAATGCGGTGAAGTCGCAAATCTAGATTGCCGTATCGGTTTACGTTCTGGTTGCCATCGTCAAGAAACGACTTAATCTGGATGGTGCGGTTGTTCAACGACCAGGTCGCCTTTGTGGCGGCGGGTGGTGCGGTATTGGCGAGCTTTCCCGTTGTGCGCATGTCCCACACGCCTTTGTTGTTGTCCCACACAAAACGGTAGCGGTTGCCATCGTGTACGACGTACTCGACATGCCCCCGGTTCTGCGTGGCGATACGGACTTTGCCGCTTGCACCAGACTGCCACTGAAATTCCTGTGTCTGATTCGGATAAATACTTTACTAGCGCCATGTGCCGCGCGCGGTATCTGGGGTTTCAAAGTTCAAACTGGCGTTGCTGGCATTGTGAATCTCGTAGCGCGCCCAACCTGCGCCGCTCACAACCATCAGCTAAACCAGAACGAAAAATCCACACCTGAGCAAAATTTGCCGTTGATTTGCCATATGTCCTCTCAGTTTTTTTAACAAACGCCGCGCTTGAAAAAATCCGCCCATCGCCGTGGCGTGCGGTCTATTGGTTCATATTCACTTGGTTTTCCGTTGGATAAAATCCAGCACCGCTTGCGCACACTGAACCGGCGCGGTCGCCGCGACGTGATACGAAGCGCCGGGCAGCACCAGCAGTTCCGAATTCGCGATTTTTTCCTGCCACGCGCGCACCACTTCCAGCAAGTACAGCGGGTTGTCCTGCGTGGTAATCACTTGCGCCGGGCAGCGGATGTTGGGCAGGTCCTGCATGATGTCCACTTTGGGCACGGCGCCGATAAATCCCAACTGCGCGGAGCTCGCGGTGCGTCCCATGAAGTTAATTCACCTCTCAACGCCCGCCGGTGGGAACGCCTCGCCCAAACGCTTGGCCATGGTGTCGCGTGCCCAGCCGACGACGCCGGTTTTCTCGATCACCTCCACTCACGCGCAATAGCGGTCGCCGCCATGCTCGCCGCGCGTGGGAGACGACAGCACGGTCACAGTCTTCACGTGCGACGGATGCCGCGCCGCCAGATGCAGTGCCATGGTGCCGCCGACCTTGGCGCCCACCAGATAAAATTTATCAATCTTCAGGTGATCTATCACCGCGATGAAATCATCGACGATACGGTCGAGCGACCACGCATGATCGCGCGGCATGGGTGTGGAGCGCCCCAAGCCGCGCATGTCGGGCCGCACCACGCGATAGTCGCGCTCGAGCTCCGGCATCCAGGCGTAAAACGCCTCGCCACTTTCGGCGTTGCCGTGCAGCAGCAAAATCGTTTCGTGTTCGCGCCACGGCTCGGCGAAATCGGTAACGTCCTAATACTGATTCAGATCGGGGGTGACTTGTAGTGTGGGCATGCGGGTTCCTTGTGCGACGCCTTACGGTATATGAATGTTGCGGCTGTCGGCGGGCGCCTCATCGCGCGCGGTCATGCTGTAGTCGCGCATCACCGACGCGACACGGATGCGGTAATCGGCAAAAATGCTCTCTCGTCCTTTTGCCTGCGCGATGCGATGTCCTTCGACATTGCGCCACGCGGCCACCGCAGTTTCATCGCGCCAGAGCGATATCGACACGAACTTGCCGGGATTGGTCACGCTCTCAAAGCGTTCGATGGAAATAAAACCATCGATTTTTTCCAGCGCGGGACGCAGTGACGCCGCGATGGCAAAGTATTCATCCGCCTTGCCCTCGGCGGGCTGTACTTCAAAAATCACCGCGATCATGGGATGTTTAATCGGCTTTGATATTCGCGGCCTTGGCGATCTTGCGGTTCATTTCGATGTCGGCTTTCATGAACGCGAGAAACTCCGCGGGCGTTTCGGAATATGCGGTGACGCCCTGCGAGGCGAGGCGCTTCACCACCTCCGGGTTATCCACCATGCGTTTTATTTCACTCAACCAGCGCGCGACAATGGGCTTGGACACGCCCAGCGGCGTCACCAGCCCGTACCATTGCGTCATTTCGAGTCCGGGCAATCCGGCCTCGGCGGAGGTCGGCAAATCGGGTTGTAGCGGATGGCGCACTTTGGAGGCCATCGCCAGCCCGCGGATGCGGCCCGCCTTGATGTGCGGATCGGCGTTGATCATGTTGAGCACCATCATTTGGGTTTCACCGCCCACCAATGCCACCACCGCCGGACCGCCGCTTTTATACGGCACGTGGGTGACTTTGGTACCGGCCAGCGAATTGAACAATTCACCGGCAAAATGCGTGGTGCCTGCGGCGCCACCCGAGCCGTAGTTGTATTTGCCGGGATTGGCCTTGACCAGCGCGATGAATTCCTTCAGCGATTTCGCCGGCACGGAAGGGTGCACCACCACCGCGTTATCCACCACGCCCACGCGCATCAGCGGCACAAAATCCTTCAGCACGTCGAACGGCATGTTGGTTTTGAGCGCGGCGGTAATCGTATGGTTGTTGCCGAGGATGCCCACGGTGTAGCCGTCGGGATTGCCGCGCGCGATGATCTCGCCGCCCAGTTGTCCGCTGGCTCCGCCGCGATTGTCGGTGACGATCTGCTGCTTCATCTGCTCGCCGATGTAATGCGCTACCACGCGCGCCACTGGATCATACGAGCCGCCCGATTGAAACGGCACCACCAGGCGGATCGGCCGGTCAGGATACGTCGTGGATGCGGTTTGTGCGGATGAAACGCCAGCGGCAAGCGCCAGCGTGAGGGTGGTGGCTACATTCAACACGTGCTGCATGGCAAGTTCTCCAGGTAAAGTTGCTGCTTATTTGTATTCGCTTACTTGTATTCAATGTGGCAAAGCATGTCATGCGGCTTAACATACCACGGCGCGCGCGAGTCCCAAAAAATGCTGTTCTCCGGACGCGGCATATCCGCCGGCGGCTGATCGAGCAGGCCGGCGGGAATCAGCATGTCGTCGCGCCCGCGCACCTGATGCGGTACGCGCGATCCGCATTTTTCGCAGAACCACACGGCGAAGCGCTGCGCCGGCGCGTGATCGTAGCGTTTGACCTGCGCCTCGCCCGCGCGCCATTTGAACTGCGCCGCCGGCACGAACGCATTCGCCGCGTGCGCGCTGCCGGAGGCCTTTTGGCAGCGAGTGCAATGGCAGTAGCTAAACGCGGTGAACGGCGGCGTGACTTCAAATGTGACGCTGCCGCACAGGCAGCTACCGGCAAGCGGGACCGATACCATGATGATCTCCATGCACGATAAATAATTGTTTAAAAACAAGTGGTTACATAAATTTGGTGGAGTCTGCCTGCCAGTTTACCGCTAACGGCGGGCGTCTTCCGTGGGTGCGCGCCGACCTTCATCGAACGTAATCTGCCAGAAACCCACATCCACCCAGCGCTCAAACTTGCGCCCCGCCTGCGGGAAATGCGCGACTTTCACGAAACCGCATTTCTCGTGAACCGCGACGCTGGCGTCGTTGGGCAAAGCGATGCAACCCACCACGGCATGCACGCCGCGTGATTTCAGTTCGCGCAACAACTCGAGATACAGCGGCTTGGCGATGCCGCGCCCGGCGTAACTCTTGGCAACATAAATGGTGCTTTCCAGTGTGTGATCGTACGCCGCGCGCGCGCGCCAGCGCGTGGCGTAGGCGTAGGCGATGACCTTGCCCTCCAACTCGGCGACCAGCCACGGATAGTGCGCGGTGGTGTCGCGTATGCGCGCGGCCATTTCTTTTTTGCTGACCTGCGTTTGTTCGAACGTGATGACGGTTTCAAGGATGTAGGGGTTGTAGATGGCGCAAAAGGCGGCGGCGTCCGATTCGGCGGCGGGGCGAATCGCGGGCTTGACGGTCGCGCCCCTGGCGCTACCCGAGGGTTCGCCGGCGACCTCGATTTGGTTCTCCGCGCACCACGCCCGCAGCGCCTTATCCTGCGCCGCCACCTCGAACGCGTACCACTTTTCGAGCTGTCCCTTGGCGCTCAGAAAATCCTTAAAACGGCGATAAGCCCCTCTGCGCCGGAAGATGTCATCGACGGCATCCTCATGCTCCGGCATGGCGTGCCGCACAAACTCCATTACCAGAAAACGCCCCAGGTCGAGGTCTTTCTTGTGCGGCACCCGCACATAACGATCCGAGGTTTCAACATCCTCGGTCACCTCGTCTTCGCGATCAAGGTCGGCGGATACCCAGAAAATCTTCCCCGTGTCGAGCGACAGATACGCGTTGTTTTCCATCGGCATGCCCGCGTTGACGAACACGAAAGCCGATTCAAGATCATCGTAGTTGACTGTCGTCATGTGCATTGCCTTGCGTGCCTGTCACTCAAACAGGTCACGACTCACTGGTTTTTCGAAATGCGCCGCGCATCTTTATTCCGGCAAACAGTTCGGTTTTGGCGCCGCGATCGACACCATTGCGCGCCCGAAAAAATCAGAAATTCACCAACTTCGCATCCGCCCTCGATGCATGGGCATGCAAATCATTCATACCGCCAAAGGTGGCGTTCTTCACCAACATGGTGTCCTTGATGCCGCGCACCTCGGCACAAGGCTTGCACACGATGACCTGCGCCTTGGGGTTGTCGAAAATCTCCGCGAAGCGCGACGGCGGCCCGAACGGAATCATCTTCGGGTGCGCCCCCTCAAGCGCTATGGTCACCGCGTCGTGAAACAGCATGAGCATCACCGTGTCGCCCGCCTGCAAAGCGGAAGCGGCGAACACAAACGGCAGCGCGGCGCGCGTGGTATCGGTGGGGCCCCAAGTGGTGGAAATGGCGTAATGCATGTGAACTCCTTTGGTGGGTGAGCGTAGGCTGGAAAGATTGCTGACGCGGATGATACCGTTATCAGCCCGTCCAACGGTGCGACCAAGTCCCGCTTTGCCATCCTGCGCGAGTACGCGGCCCGTAGGCAAAGCACGCTGCGCCCACGGCGATCGCCCCGGCCACTTGGTCCACGATGTAGGGCGCCAGTTTCGACGCGGGAAACCGTCCACCCGCCCAAAGACCGATGGACACCGCGGGGTTCAAATGACAGCCGGAGATATGGCCGATAGCAACCGCCATGGTGAGAACCGTCAACCCGAACGCCAGCGAGACGCCATGCAGCCCTATGCCGTCGTTGGGAAAGGCCGCGGCAAGAACCGCGCTTCCGCACCCGCCAAGAACCAGCCAGAATGTTCCCAGTAACTCCGCTCCGCATTGTTTCATGTGCCCCTCCTGATAGTCATGTTGGAAGTCAATTTGATGGGTACGTCTTTGCCAATCAATCGATGCGCAAATTTCGGCTGCGGGCCGCAGTTTTTTTGCGCTTGAGGCCGCGCGCATCCGATGCACCGGCCCCCGACGCACAATACAGTTGGCGAAATGACTACGCAAGCCGGGGA
Organism: uncultured Burkholderiales bacterium; assembly: GCA_963924885.1. Lineage (GTDB taxonomy): Bacteria > Pseudomonadota > Gammaproteobacteria > Burkholderiales > SG8-41 > UBA5216. The sequence goes on from CAWUUY010000100.1 coordinate 5,864, forward strand.
GACCATACTTTAAAATTCTGTTCGGCTACACTCGCGCATTCGCACGCCGGTCACGCAACCCACCCATGCCCCGCCAAGCTCCCACCAAAACCCCGCCCTCCGAACTCGCGGAAATCCGTCCCGGTCAATCGATTGAATTGCTGAAGGCGCTGCACATCCTCACGCGCGACGGGCGCATGAATCAGGACAGCCGGCGCAAGTTAAAGCAGGTGTATCACCTGGTTCAGTTTATCGAGCCGTTGCTCAAGCAGGTAACGGCGGAAAAAGGCGCGGCGCGGGTGGCCGACATCGGCGCGGGTAAGTCGTATCTGGGTTTTATTCTTTACGATCTGTTTTTCAAGTCGCGGGAGGATGCTCCGCACGTGTACGGCATCGAGACGCGCGGCGAGTTGGTGGAAAAATCTGTGGCGCTGGCGCGCACGTTGGATTTCGGACGCATGTCGTTTTTGAATTTGCCGGTGGCCGAGGCGATTACCTCGGCAGCGTTGCCTGAACAGATGGACCTGGTGACCGCGCTGCACGCCTGCGACACCGCCACGGATGATGCGATACGCTTTGCGTTGCAAAAACGTGCGCGCTTTATCGTGCTGGCGCCGTGTTGTCAGGCTGAGGTGGCTGCCGTGCTGCGCAAGCACAAGGGCGCGGCGCTGGTGAATCCATTGACCGAGGCTTGGCGTCATCCGCTGCACACGCGCGAGTTTGGCAGCCACATCACGAATGTGCTGCGCTGTCTGCAACTGGAGGCGCATGGTTATCAGGTGAATGTGACGGAGCTGGTGGGCTGGGAGCATTCACTTAAGAACGAGTTGATTATCGCTAGCTTTAAGGATTTGCCGCGTGAGCGGGCGGCGAAGCGGTTGCGGGCGATGTTGGAGACGTTGGGGCTGGATGAATTGCGGGTGCGCTTTGCTTAACGTGACTACCGCTGTTTCCAATGTCATCCCCGCGCCGGTAGGAATACTTGATTCATTGCCACTCGAGACGCCCCCCTCCTACCTCTTCCCGCTTCGCAAGGGGAGGGGATACCCGCCTGCGCGGGAATGACGGGGTTAATAGTGTTTTCATTCTTGGATTTCATTGATAGGCCATGAGTAACGCCACACCCATCCTCGCGATGTTCACCAAGAACCATCTCAACCCGGCCTACGCCGCCGCGCGCATGGGCGCGGATCGCGTGGCGGCGCGGATAGGGGCGCGCACGGTGCATTACGTGCCGGATATTCCCGATCACGCGGGGCAGCAGCAGGCGCTGGTGGTTCAAGCCATTGCCGCGCGGCCCGATGCGGTGCTGTTTGTGGCGACGGATGCGGAGGCGATGATTCCCTCGATCGAAAAATTCAACGCGGCGGGGATACCGGTGTTTACCTTTGTGAACCGCTTGCAGGGCGGCGAGTGGGTGAGTTTTGCCGGCTCGGATGATCGTGCGCTGGCGGTGCGAATTGCGAAGCATTTGTTCTCGCATCTGGGCGGACGCGGGCGTGTGCTGGTGCTGGCGGGCACGCTGGGTTCGATTTCCGGGCGCGACCGGCTGACCGGTTTTACCGAGGCGTTTGCCGTCGCGCCCGGCATCACGCGCGTGGCGGATTTGCCCGGCGCGTTTTTGCAGGACGACGCGGCACGCGAGATGACGCGCTTTCTCGCGCACGGCATGGCGTTTGATGCCGTGCTGGCGGCCAACGATGCGATGGCGCTGGGGGTGATCGAGGCCATGTCCGCCGCCAAGCTGCCGCTGTGCCCGGTCGTCGGGGTCAACGCGGTGCCCGCCGCTATCAATGCCATCAAGGCCGGCACGCTGCTCGCCACCGCCAGTTTTGACGCGATGAAAATGGCGTGTCTGGCGGCCGAGGCCGCGCTGCGTCACCTGCGCGGGGAACGCGTGCCGCGCGAGATTTTGTTGCCGGTGGAGGTTGTCGATCGCGCCAATTGCGCGGCCTGGGATAAGCCGTTTGAGGTGCGGGAACTGCCGGTGTGGGATGCGGTTATCGCTGCAAAGTAAGCGCAGGCTCACTTTGCGTATATATACAAATAATCTTTTAAAAACAGATATTTAGTTAAATCACTGCTCCAGCCGGATGCCCGCCGCCTTGACCACCCGCGCCCACTTGGCGACTTCCTGTTTGAGGTAATCGGCGAACGCCTCGGCGCTGCTGGTTTCGGGCTCCATGCCCATGTTGAACAGCTTCGCTCGCACGTCGGGCATGCCGATGATGCGGGTGAATTCCTGATTCAGTTTGATAAGGATGGCGCGCGGCGTACCCGCCGGTGCGGCGATGCCGTACCAGTTGGTGGCCTCGAATCCGGGCACGCCGGCTTCGGCAATCGTCGGCACCTCCGGCGCGGCGGGTGAGCGTTTGGCGCCGCTCACACCCAGCGCCCGCACGCGGCCCGCTTGTGCGTGCGGCAGGCCGCCGGGGATGGTGGGCAGGCTCACTTGTATCTGTCCGCCGATGACATCGTTTAACGCGGGGGCCATGCCTTTGTAGGGCACATGCGCGTAGCGGGTGTCGGTCATCACGCCGAACAGCTCCACCGTCAAATGGCTGGCCGCGCCGTTGCCCGCCGAGCCGTAATGCAACTGCCCGGGCCGCGCGCGCGCATACGCGATGAATTCCTTGACCGATTTCACTGGCAGCGCGTTGTTGACCACCAATATGCCGGGGCCGGAGGTGAGCGGCGACACCGGCGCAAAATCGCGCAGCGTGTCGTATGGCAGCTTCGCGTAGAGCGCGGGCGCCGAAGCAAAGCCCGCCGAGATCAGCACCAGCGTGTGGCCGTCCGGCGGGGATTTAGCCGCGAGGTCGGTGCCGATGATGCCGTTAGCACCCGCGCGGTTGTCGATTACCACCGTCTGCCCCCAGGCCTCGGTCAGCTTGGGGCCGAGCAGGCGTGCTTGTATGTCGCGCGGGCCAGCGGGCGGGAACGGGATGATGAAGCGGATGGGTTTGGTGGGGTATTGCTGTGCGTTTGCCAAACCAGATAGACAAAGCAACAAAAGTATCACTGTCATCCCCGCGCAGGCGGG
>CAWUUY010000101.1:0-2659 GCA_963924885.1 uncultured Burkholderiales bacterium
TGCGCATGGCGCACGCTACGGTTGCCGTGGTTGCCATCACGTCATTCCCCCTTAATGCCCGCGACCTTCGCCAGGTTGCGCCACTTTTCCATCTCTCCGGCGACGTATTTGCCGAGTTCTTCGGGTGATTTGATGACCGGCTCGGCGGCGTCGTTGCGCAGGCGTTTTTCGAACTCCGGCGTTTTGAGCGTGGCGTTGATTTCAGTGTTGAGCCGGGCAATGATCGCCGGCGGCGTGCCGCGCGCGACCGCCGTGCCCCACCAGTTTTGCGTTTCGTAGCCGGGCACGCCGGCCTCCATGATGGTGGGCACGCCCGGCAGCAACGGGGTACGTTTGGCGCCGCTGGTGCCGAGCACGCGCAGCTTGTTGGAGCGCACATGCACCAGCGCCTGTATCAGCGACGACAAACACATCTGCGCCTCGCCCGAAACCGTATCGATCAGCGCCGGGCCGCCGCCTTTGTACGGCACATGCAGCATTTTGGTGCCCGTCATGTGCTTGAATAGTTCGGTGCCGAAATGCGCGTTGCTGCCGACGCCGGTGGAGGCGTAAACAATTTGTCCCGGCCGCGCCTTGGCGAGCGCGATCAGTTCCTTGATATTTTTTGCGGGCAGGCTTTGCGTGACAACCAGCGCATTTGGCCCCACGCCGAGCATCGCCACCCAATCGAAGGATTTCAGTGGATCGAACGGCAGCTTGTGGATCACCGGGTTGGTGGTGAACGAGGTTGAAATGATGAGCATGGTGTAGCCATCGGGCGGCGAGTTGGCGACGAGCTCCGAGCCGATGATGGAATTGCCGCCGGCGCGATTGTCAGCCACCACGTTGCGACCAAGGCGTTCGGTGAGTGACGCGGCAAGCATGCGCCCGACGATGTCGTTGCTGCCGCCGGGCGGAAAGGGGATGACGAAGCGAATGGTCTTGGCGGGCCAGGTTTGCCCTGACGCTGGTGCAGCGGTTTGCGCCTGTGCCGGCAGCGCCACGCATAGGGCTGCCACTGCGGATAAATAACATAAGTACTTGTTTTTAAACATTATTTTTCCTATAGCACTATTGTGATGTGGAAGAGCCATGCCCGAACCAAGCGCGGATTTCATCCAGTTTTTCGTCGATGGAAAAACCCGCAATCATGTTGCGCGAGTGCAGCACCACCAGCGCGTTGATACTCGCGTCGTTTTGGATGGCGCGCTTCAGGCGCCTCGCGAACGCATCGTTGAGCGTTTCGAAGTCAGCAAAAAACTCGGTGAGCGTGCCGAGATCCGGTTTCGTTCCGGCGAGGTAACTGCGCAGGAGATGCATGGTGATAATGCGATACACGATCTCGGTTTCAGTGGGAAACGGCTGATGCGTTTGCGCCATCGGCCGCATGCGGCTCAATATCGGGCAGGCGCTGGTGGCAAGTATCAGCCCCATCAATGCGCTTAACGCGGTTTGGGTATCGGTGCGTTTTTGCGCCTCGTATTGCTCGCGCACCACGCGCACCTCCACATTCTCAATCGAGGCCAGCGCGGAAAACTTTTCAACAATGGGCACCAGATCCGCCGCCGCCGGACAGCGTGCGCCGGGTGTGCTGGCCAGAGGGCAATTCCCGCACTTGTGGATGTCCAGCAACGTCCAGTCCGGCAAATCGCCGCCGGCAACAGGGCGGTCAAGCGCGACATCAAAGCGATGCTCCGCTCCGGATTCAAGCTGAAAAACATAGGTGATGGAGTTACTCACGGTGTGTCCGCCTGATGTCAAGAAATCGTGATTACAACCCCGTCACGCCCGCCGCCGCGATCACTTTCGCCCACTTCGCCGTTTCGTCGCGTAAAAACTTTTGATACTGCTCGACGGTATAACCGGCAGGGTCGGAGCCGTCGGCCTTCAGCCGCTCGATCAGCTCGGGCGTTTTAACCAGCTTCACGATATCCGCGTTGATTTTATCGATCACGGCGCGCGGCGTGCGCGCGGGCGCGGTTATCCCATTCCATGCCACCGCGAGAAAACCTTTGAGACCCTGTTCGTCGAGCGTGGGCACGTCGGGCATCGCGCTCGCGCGCGTCAGGCTCGTCATGCCGAGCGCGCGCAGCTTGTTGCCGCGGATCATTGGAATCGCCGAAGTGAGGCCGTTGAACACCACATCCACATGTCCGCCCAGCAGATCGACCAGCGCGGGTGCGTTGCCCTTGTAGGGTATATGCACCATTTTCACGCCGGCCATCGAGTTGAACAACTCGCCCGCCAGATGATTCGAGCCGCCGCTGCCGGATGAGCCGAAGTTGAGCGCGCCGGGTTTGGCCTTGGCGAGCGCGGCGAGTTCTTTCATGTTTTTTGCCGGCACGCCGGGATGCACCACCACCACCAGCGGCGTGGTGTTAATCAGCGTCACCGGTTCAAAATCTTTTTGCGGATCGTACGGCAGCTTTTTCATCAGACTCGGCACGATGGTAAACGGCGCGGGCGTGACAAACAGCGTGTGGCCGTCGGGTGGTGACCTGGCGACAATCTCGGTGCCGATCACCGTGCTGCCGCCGGGCCGGTTATCCACCACCACCGTGTGCCCCCACAACTCGGTGAGACGCGGCGCCAGCGTGCGCGCGACAATATCCGTGCTGCCACCGGCGGCGAAGGGCACCACCAAGCGTACGGATTTACTCGGGAAGGGCTGGGCAGCGGC
>CAWUUY010000102.1:0-9389 GCA_963924885.1 uncultured Burkholderiales bacterium
CGATCAACGGCCACAGCATGCGGATGATATCGTCCTTTTGTTCATGACTCAGGCGCGATAAATCCAGCAGCGTTTCCATGAATCAAAGCATACGCCCCTATGAACTAAAGTACAATTCCCTCAGACTGAACTGTCACAAAATAACAATAAAAACCAATACTTACGAAACATTCTACTTTTCAGCATCGCTATAGCCTCATGCCCGCCCGCATTCTCTTTGCGACCTTCGGCTCGCTCGGCGATCTGCATCCGTACATCGCGCTCGCGCTGGAACTCAAGCGGCGCGGGCACGCACCCCTGATCGCGAGCTTCAGCCTTTACCGCGACGCGGTTGAATCCGCGGGCATCGCCTTCGCGCCCATGCGCCCCGACATCGACCGCTTCGGCGGCCATGCAGACATTGTGCGCCGGCTTTTTTTCAGCCGCGACGGGCCGGCGTATCTGGTGAAAGAAATGTTCATGCCGCATGTGCGCGAGAGTTACGAGGATTTGCATCACGCAGCGCAAGACTGTGACCTCGTTGTGACGCACCCCATCGGTTTTGCCGGGCCGCTGGTCGCGAAAATGCGCGGGCTGCCGTGGGTGTCGTCGATACTGTCGCCAATGTCGCTGATGTCATGCATCGACCCACCGCTGATTGGCCCCGCGCTGTGGATGAAATCGCTGCGCCGGCTCGGCGTGGCCCCCTATCGCATGGCGTTCAATCTGGCACGGCACATCGGTCGGCGCTGGGAAGCGCCGCTGCATGCGCTGCGCGCGGAACTCGGCCTGCCGCCTTCGCCGCCGGTGCAGTTCGAGGGCCAGTTTTCGCCACAGCGTAATCTTGCATTGTTCTCGCCGCTGCTCGCCACGCCGCAGGCTGATTGGCCGGCGAACACCGTGATGTGCGGCTTTCCGCGTTACGACGGCAAACCTGCCGCGCCCGGCGACGAGGCAAGGCTGCGCGCTTTTCTTGAGGCAGGTGAGCCACCGATCGCTTTTGGCCTGGGCTCATCGGCTGTGTTGATCGCCGGCGATTTCTGGCAGCATGCCATCGCGGCAGCGCAGGCGCTGAACCGCCGCGCGATATTACTCACCGGCGTGCTCACCGGCGCATCGCCAGCACTGCCGTCACCTCTGCCGCCATCGATCGTCGCCTTTGAGTATCTGCCGTACTCGTCCGTGTTTCCCCACACCGCCGCCGTGGTGCATCAGGCGGGTATCGGCACTTTTGCACAAGCGCTCGTCGCGGGCCGCCCGCAACTCATCGTGCCGGTCGCGTTCGATCAGCCCGACAACGCCGAGCGCGCGCAAAAGCTTGGCCTCGCTCGCACGCTTCCCTTTCGCAGCGTCACCCCCGCGCGCCTCACGCGCGAACTCGACGCGCTGCTGCGCGAACCGCTGTACGCGAAACACGCCGCCAGCGCAGCCGCGAGTATCGCGCGCGAAGACGCGTCGCGAACCGCGTGCGAACTCATCGAAGCGGCGCTGCGGTAAGCTGTCATGATGCGCCCCGACGAAAACCGGCGAGCCGCCACCACAAACTATCGCAAAGTTACAAATTACCGCATCGCTATATCACGCCCTTCCGTTTGACACCCTCCCAACACCCTTCTACCCATTGGAGACCCGCATGCCGTTCCTGAAATCACATCAATCACGTGGCGAAACCGCCGGCCCCGGCGACGTGTTTAGCACCTATCCGGAGATTTACCGCCACTGGGTGCAGATGGGCGAGGCGCTGATCAACGGGCCGTCGCCTCTAACACCGGGCGAGCGCGAGATGATCCAGGGCTTCGTGGCCGGGCTGATTAACTGCCAGTTCGCCTACGTCGCGCACAGTGCTGCCGCGGTCGCGCGCGGCATCGCGCCGGGATTGGTCGAAAAGCTGGTTGCAGATGTGGTCAGCGCGCCCGTCAGCGATAAATTAAAACCCTTGCTAGCCTTCCTGAAAAAGCTCGCACTCACGCCCACCGAGGTGTCGCAAAGCGACGCTGATGCCGTGTTCGCCGCTGGCTGGGACGAGCAGGCATACCACAGCGCGGTGGCCGTCGCTGCGCGCATGACCTTCATGTCCAAAATCATCCACGGCCACGGCTTTGTGCCGATGAGCCCCGATCGCGCCAAAGCCAGCGCCGAGCATCGGGCGAAGACGGGGTATGTGGGGCTTTATCCGGGGTTGGCGAAGAAGTGACTCTGCATGCGTGAAAAGTACGCAGGGATTTTGCTATTCTCCCTGACTGCACAAACTTTTCTTTTTTAACGCCGAGGAACATCACATGATCACCGACGCACAAGTACACATCTGGAACGCCAACACGCCGCAAGAACCCTGGGACCCGGAAGCGCAATCGCATTTGCCCGACCCCATGCCCGCCGAGCGCATGCTGAAGTTCATGGACGAAGCCGGCATAGACCGCGCCCTCATTTCGCCTGCCGGCGTCGCGCTCGACCGTGACCCGTCGTGCGCACAAGCCGCGACGGCCAAGTACCCCAAGCGCTTTCGCGTGATGGCGTGGTTTGTGCCGCATGTGCTGTCGTTATGGAAGATCCTGCCCAAGTGGATTGAGCAGCCCGGTGTGTGCAGCCTGCGCCTGTCGATGAACGAGCCCGAGCACAAAAAACTCTTCGCCGACGGCGCGTTCGAGCCGGTGTGGCAGGCATGCGTCGATCAGGATATGCCCGTGGCCGTGTGGACTCGCGACGGCCCGGCGCTGATGGAGCCGGTGTTGCAGAAATACCCGAACCTTCAGTTTATCGTTGACCACTTCGCCTGGGCCGTGCCCGGCGACAAGCGCGAAGCCAAGATGCAGGCCATGATCGACCTCGCCCGCTTTAAAAGTGTAACCGTCAAAGTGTCGTCACTACCGTTGGTGTCCGGCAGCGCGGCACCCGAGTATGAAGACCTGCATCCGCTCATCAAGCGCGTACATGCAGCCTATGGCGCCGAGCGCCTGATGTGGGCCTCGGACCAGACCCAGACCATGGGCAAGTGCCGCGGCACTTATGCGGAAAACGCCGATATTATTCGCAAGTATGCGGCGGCTTATTTGCCTGCGGCGGACATACAGCAGATGATGCATGACACGGCGACGCGTGTGTTCAAGTGGGCGGTGGAATAAGCGGAACGCAGGACAAGGGTATCAATACCGCGCTGAATCTGGCGCGGACGTTATCAAGGCCCTATCACCGGAAGGCAACCCCAGCTTTGCCACGGTGATGAAAGTTTGCAAGGCGTTGGGGCTTAAGATGCATACTGAGCCAGCTTGAACTTGGAATTCGCATTGAGCCTCACCCAAAGCTAATCAAAGCCAACTGGAGATTGCGTGATGAAATTGCGATACCTGATGTGTGCCCTGGCGCTCGCTGCGTCAGCCAACTATGCCGCTGCCGCAGACTATCCGGTGCGACCGATACGCTACATCGTCGGATTTGCGCCCGGAGGTATCAACGATCTGCTGGCACGTATTGTTGCGCAAAAACTTAACGATGCCTGGGGCCAGCCGGTCATTGTGGATAACCGCCCCGGCGCAGGCGGCAATCTGGCTGCCGGGCTGGTATCGAAATCGACACCTGACGGTTACACGTTCATGAACATCAGCACGGCGCATACCATTTCGCAAACGCTCTACAGCAAACTGGATTACAGCCTGGAGCGCGATCTCGCGCCGGTGGTGGTGCTGGGCAATTCGTCGCTGATCATGGTGATCCACGCTGGACTCCCCGCCAAAAATGTCGCTGATTTGGTCACGTGGGCCAAGGGCAATCGCCTTGTCTACGCATCCGGCGGCGTCGGCGTGATCAGCCACCTCGCGATGGAAATGTTCAAGGTTGCCGCGAAAATCGATGCCACCCATGTGCCGTACAAGGGGGTCGGGCCGGCAGTGCCCGATCTGATTTCCGGCCAATCCCATGTGATGGTCAACGCCATTCCCGAGCTAATGCCGCACACCAAGGGCGGACGCCTGCGCGTGCTCGGCGCAATGACTGAAAAGCGCCATCCATTCATACCGGATGTGCCCACATTCATTGAGCAGGGCTACAAGGAATTTGTGATGGGCAACTGGACGGGCATCGTCGCGCCGGCAAAAACACCACGCGCGACAGTGGACAAAATCGCCGGCGAAGTCACGCGCATTATCCGCTCACCGGAAATCAGCAAGCGCCTGACCGAACAGGGCGTTGATCCACTAGGCGGCACGCCGGACGAATTCGGCAAACTCATCCGTGCCGAAACGGCGCGATTTGGCATGGCGGTTAAGGCGTCGGGTGCGAAGGCCGATTAGCTCACACTGAAGGAATCCGGCGGCCGCCACAGCGCAGCAACCGACGGCATGAGGATTTACTAAAATAAGTCAATAAAAACAAATAGTTACACAATAATGCCTCTTACCTACTATTTTATCTTTTAGTCTCACCGTGGCATCCAAACACCTGCAACGACGACGAGGAGAAATTGAATGAATCACGAGCAATCAATCCACTGCTTCACCGCACCCCCTATGCGTCTGATTCGTCTGATCTGCCTGCTCTGCGCCGCAGGCACAGCCTGGTCGCAGCCCTACCCCGCCAAGCCCGTGCGCGTGATCGTGCCCTTCCCGCCGGCTGGAGCGAACGATATCGCTGCCCGCATCACGTTTCCCAAGGTGTCGGAGCAGATGGGGCAATCATTCATCATCGAAAATCGCGGTGGCGCCGGCGGCACCATCGGCACCGCCGTCGTCGCGCAAAGCAAGCCGGATGGCTACACCCTGCTGGTGCAAAGCATTGCCTCGCACGTGGCCAACGCGCATCTCTACCGCAAGCTGCCGTATGACGCCCTGCGCGATTTCGTGGGCGTGGCGCCCATGGCACGATTGACGAACGTGTTGACCGTGCATCCGTCGCTGCCGGCCCACTCGGTCAAGGAGTTCATTGCTCTGGCAAAGAAGCGGCCCAATGAGATCCTGCACGGTCACTCAGGCGTGGGCAGCTTCACACACCTGAACGGCGTGATGTTCGACTCGCGCGCGGGCATCCGCATGCTGCATGTGCCCTTCAAGGGCGGCGGGCCTGCGGTGATCGCCCTGTTGTCGGGCGAAACGCAAGTGCAGGTGGCGGCCATCAGCGAGCTGATCTCGCACATACAATCGAAACGATTGCGCGCGCTGGGGGTCACCACGCTGGAGCGGTTGAAGGTGCTGCCCGATGTGCCCACCATCGCCGAAACCATACCCGGCTATGAGTCAGCGACCCTGATCAGCGTCTATGCGCCGACGGGCACGCCAAAAGCGATAGTGGACCGGCTCAATGCCGAACTCGGCAAAGCGGTCAATGACCCGGACGTCTCGGCACGGCTTAACCAGCAAACGCTGGACCCTTCGCACCGCTCGTTCGACGAGTTGAACCAGCGCATGCGCTCGGATTACGACATGGTCGGCAAGCTGTTGAAGCAGTTTGATTTGAAGCTGGATTAGTCATCGTGTGCAAAGGGTAGCATGCATGCGCACATCTCAACATCGAAGGAAGGCTCTCCCGGAGGCAGAAGGCAAGGCCCAGCGTCGTGTATTCCCGTCAATACGATGGCACAGGTAGTGTTGCGCAGCACCGTTATCGGCGCCGTCAGGGTGTTGAGCGCGAACATGCCGGCAAGTTCGGTGTGGATTTCGCTCAACCTGCGCTAAGGCGCTTTTATTGATTTTTATGAAATTTAGAGGACAATATACGCAACTTACGGAATAAAACATGAAAGCCATTACATTCAGCGAGGCGCAAAAGAACTTCGGTGCGGTAATCAACTACGCCATCACGGGAGAAAGTATCCGGGTAACGCGCTATGGCCGGCCCGCTGTTTATGTCATCGCTGAAAACGAAGCCTCGAACGAAATAGTAAGCAAGCTCGCCGCTCGCAGCATGATCTCGCGCCTTAAATCGATGCAGACCTCGGAGGCGGTGAAGAAGCTCACGCAGGACGACATAAAAAAATTCATCGAAGACTGCTTTGCCTAAACCCATCGTCCTCGATACCAATTTCATCGGCAGTAAGGTAGGGCGTATTAACCGAAGGGCAATGCGCCGTATGCGGTGTATCACGCACGACAGCGGCGCAATGCGCTTCGCTTATTGTCGCCCTACGGATTGCGGGTTACGCGCGTTGCGCTATGATCAGGCTATCTGAACCGATTGTGTTTCCGGGAAATTCACCATGCAAGTTGTTTCCAGCCTTGATGTTGCCGCGCAGAAGCGCGAGGTCACGCTACCATTAGGCGGCGGCAAAGCCACCAAAACCTTGTTCCTCGGCCCGTGGGAGAAACCGCGAACACCCGAGACCGGCGTCTCGCCGCAGGCCTACACCGTACGCCAGGAACACCAGAACATCGCCCACGCGCATTACCACCAGACGGAACAATGGCAGGTCATCGTTGAAGGCGCAGGCAAACTGGGGCGCGCAGACGTAACGCCCGTGGCTCTGCACTTTACCGACCCGTATACGGCATACGGCCCCATCGTGCCGGAGCAGGAAGGCCTGACCTATTTCACCCTGCGCGCCCGCTCCGACCCCGGCGCATGCATGCTGGCCACCCCCGGCGTCAAAGAGGCGATCCGCCCATCGAAACGGCGCTTTATTCTCAAGGGCAAGAGCGATCTACGCATAGCCACACCTGAAGCGATGCGCGCACGAAAAGAAACCGTGCTGGATGTCATCGTTGAACGGCATGCGGATGGGCTAGCCGCCTGGATGCTGCGGTTGCCGGGGGGCTCGCCAGCCGCATGGCCCGCGGAATGCGGCGGTGCCGGACGTCATCTGATGGTCGCTGCGGGGACATTGATACACGAAGGCAAACCGTTGCCCTACGAATCGCTGGCATTCGCCTGCGCTGGCGAGGGCGGACCGGACGCAACCGCCGGGCCGGATGGCGCCGAAGTGCTGATCATGCAATACCCTCAGCCAGATCCCGCATTGCTCGGTGGTCTATCGGCACCCTACTCGACCGACGGCCGCTGATTTGCCGGGTGTGGGTACGATAATGCGAGACTTGACTCGTTCCCATGAAGTGCTGAATCACAAGTGCGCGCGTTCGCTCAGAATGATTTGGCGCCTGCACAAGCAAATGGGTATACCAGCGGAAAGTTTAATCCGGCCACCGGAAGAGAAGGTTGCAGCGTGAGCGAAACGGCACGCAGTGACTAGGTGGATCAATGGCAAGGGGCAAGTCGGGTCCCGCATCCCACCGCCAATGAACCCCGAGCGGACGAAGGCCAATGTCGATCGTCGGATCAAGGCGGGAGAGATTGGGCTTTATCCGCATTTGGCGAAAAGGTGGTGGGCCTTGTAATCACACATCTCCTCAAAGCGCGTAACCCGCAATCCGTAGGGCGCTAGCGAAGCACCCGAGAAGGGGTCACGTTTTGTATTCATACATTTCTACGCAATGTAGGATCGCAAGAACCAAAGAGGCGAGGCTCGAATTTCCCGTAGGTTGGTTCACCGCTTTTCTCAAGCCACCACCTTCTCATTCTGCACAAACGCCCGATACAAATCTCGCCGCCTGATCGCGTCGGCAAGGGCGAACAGGCCCTGCAAAAGGCAAGGCCCTATCCGGTTTGCAACGGACGATTTTCCGTAGTTGCAGATGGATGCCTGCGAGTCTTCGCTGATGTATTGTAAGTATCTGTTTTTATTTGCGTTTTATACTGTTGCGTTTTGACCGCCAAGCGCATTCGGCGCTTGCACGGTGTGTGATAATCCGGCGCTGCACACATCCGGGGCTTTCCATGAAGAATTTTATGTCAACAACCTGCGTGGCGTTTGCCGCGATTTCAATGTCAACGGCGCTCGCGCAGACCTATCCGTCGAAGACGATACGCATGGTCGTACATTTTCCGCCCGGCGGGCCGACCGATCTGGTGGCGCGCATGGTGGCGCAAGAGCTCGGCAAGACATGGGGCCAGCAAGTGTTGATCGATAACCGTCCCGGCGCCGGCGGCATTGTCGGCGTGGAGATGATCGTGCGGGCGCAGCCCGACGGCTACAACCTGCTCTTTGCCACCGGCGGCAGCATGAGCATCGCGCCGGCGGTTTACGCAAAGCTGCCGTATAACGTATTCAATGATCTCGCGCCGATCTCGCTGGTGGTGATCAACCCGCAGATACTCGTGGCGCACCCTTCCCTGCCCGCCAACACGATCAAGGAACTGATCGCGCTGGCGAAATCAAAGCCGGGGCAGATCAACTATGCCTCGGTCGGCCCCGGCAGCCCACAGCATCTGGGCGTGGAGTACATGAAGCATATGACCGGCATTGATCTCACGCACATACCCTACAAAGGCTCCGCGCCGGCGATGACGGACGTCATGGCGGGGCACGTGTCGCTGATGTTCAACAGCATGCCGACGATCCTGCCATTGGTCGCCGCGAAAAAACTCAAGGCCATCGCGGTGAGCAGCGCCTGGCGCTCGGTGGCCGCACCCGATGTGCCCACCGTATCGGAAGCCGGCATCCCCGGTTTCAGTTACGTCACGTGGTACGGCATGCTCGCGCCCGCGGCGACGGCGAAGGACATCATCGCCAGGATAAACACCGAGGTCGTGCGCATCGTCAGCGCGAAAGAAATGGCGGATCGTCTGCTGCGCGAAGGCTCCGAGCCGCAGCCCGGCACGCCCGATCAATTCGCAAAATTCATGCGCGCTGAGTACGAGCAATGGCGCAAGACCGCGGCGGTGGCGAAGATCAAGGTCGATTGATCGGGAGGAAGCGGTACATGGTACATATATGCATATGAGGTCAGACACGATAAAAGCCTTTACCCTCAACCCCACTTCCACCCACAGACAGAAAATCACATACGCCATTTCGAAACCCAGATCATTTTCACGCCGCAAAAAACGCAAGCATCACTTCTTTCGCGAAGCGGCGCAGGCTTTGACGGCTGCGCTCCCCGGCGCCAGCGTCGCGCAACGCGTCGAGCTTGCGCGCAATTTCATCCGGCGTGCCGTAGATCACAATGTTCAGATTGATCTCGACCGGGTCGCCGTCCGCGCGATCCGGTCCACCGAGCATTCGGCCGCCGGGCGTGGTGGCGAGCCTCAGTTGCCGCAAGCGGTTGGCCAGCCGCCGCTCCAACGCGCGTAACCCGCAATCCGTAGGCCGCCAATAAGCCTGTCCTGAGCTTGTCAAAGTGCGAAGCGCATTGCCCTTCGGTTAATACGCTCTGCGAGTTGTTTACGTACGAGCATGAGTGTGCCGCGCATTTTCGAACCCTGGATCATAGTTACGCTTTAACAAACGCAGGCATCACTTCGCGCGCGAAGTGGCGCAGGCTTTGCCGGCCGCGTTCGCCGCCGCCAGACCCGCCGCCATTGATCAGCAGATAACCGGCGCCGGCGTCGCGCAGCGCTTCAAGCTGGCGCGCGATTTCATCCGGCGTGCC
>CAWUUY010000103.1:0-11210 GCA_963924885.1 uncultured Burkholderiales bacterium
GACCGCCAAGCCGCAACGCCGGAGCACCGGCAGGTCGATCACATCGTCACCCATGTAGCTGGCGGCCTCGATATCCAGATTCAGGCGCTTGAGCAAATCCCGCATGGCATCCAGCTTGTTCGCCACGCCCTGATACAGCAACTCAATGCCCAGATCGCGCGCCCGGTTTGCCACCACGCGCGATGTGCGGCTGGTGATAATCGCTACCGCCACCCCGGTGTCGCGCAACATCTTGATGCCGTGGCCATCCTGTACATGGAATGCTTTCAACTCCTCGCCGCCATCGGTGTAATACAGCCGACCATCGGTCAAAATGCCGTCCACGTCGAACGCTGCGATGCGCACCCGTTTGGCTCTTTCCAGCACATCTGTCGCATTACTCACCGCAACCACCCAGTCGATTCCACGTGCTCACACCACTTTCGCCCGGAACAAATCGTGCATGTTCAGTGCCCCCACCAGCACGCCGCCGCCATCCACCACCAGCAACTGATTAACCTTGTTGCGCTCCATGATTTCGACTGCCTCCGCCGCCAAACGATCCGCCGCAATGGTGCGCGGCCCCGCGCTCATGACTTGCTTGATCGGTGTATGTTTCAGATCGACACCTTTTTCGATGGCGCGGCGCAAATCGCCGTCGGTAAAAATCGCCGTCACCCGCCGCGCTGCATCCACCACCGCGGTCATCCCCATCGCGCCGCGCGACATTTCCAGCATGGCCTCCATGATGGAAACATCGTCCGTCACCGAGGGAATCGCTGCGCCGCTACGCATAACGTCGCTCACCATTGTCAGCAGGCGCCGCCCCAGCGCACCGCCGGGATGCGACAGCGCAAATTCGTCGCGCGTGAATCCGCGGGCGCGCATCAGCGCCACCGCCAGCGCGTCGCCCAGCGCCAGCGCTACCGTGGTGCTGGCGGTTGGCGCCAGATTCAGCGGGCAAGCTTCCATTTCCACGCCGGCATACAGATGCACATCGGATTGTTTGGCCAGCGATGAAGCGGCGCTACCGGTCATCGCGATCAACTTGGCGCCCTGGCGCTTTAACACGGGAACGATGGCAAGCAGTTCGCTGCTCTCGCCGGAATTGGATAATCCGATGAAAACGTCGTCGCGCGTCACCATGCCCAAATCGCCATGACTCGCTTCGGCGGAATGCACAAAAAACGCTGGCGTGCCGGTGCTCGCCAGGGTGGATGCAATCTTGCGTGCCACGTGCCCCGATTTGCCAATGCCGCTCACCACCACGCGGCCACGACAGCCCATGACCAGGGAGACGGCGGTCGAGAAGCTCGCGTCGAGGCGAGTCATCAGATGACGGATCGCGCGCGCCTCGATATCAAGCACCTGCCGCGCGACGGAAATTGCGTCGCCCGGATCGGCTTGCGACGGCTTGGACACGGCACCATTCATGTGAAAAGTATAGCAGATACCCGGCGCGTCTCTCGACGATTCGACCGCTTTACAAACCTTGCAATTTCACAAAGATAGGGCATCATCAAACACAAAAGTGTGGGTTTTGAGTAACGCCTAGCGAGTTCTATGTCGAATACCCTGCAAACCGTGTTGGTGCTGCTGGCCGCCGCCGTGTTCGTGGTGGTGGTGTGCCGCAAGCTCAAACTGCCGCCCTTGCTGGGATACCTGATCGTGGGCGCCGCTGTCGGCCCGCACGCGCTGGGTTGGGTCGAGGAATCACAACAAGTACAGCAGCTCGCAGAAATCGGCGTGGTGTTCCTGATGTTCAGCATCGGGCTGGAGTTCAGCTTGCCCAAGCTGCAAACCATGCGCCGCCTGGTACTGGGCATGGGTTCCGCGCAGGTGTCCCTGACTCTGGTGGTGGTGCTTGCCGTCGCGCTGCTGCTCGGCGTGCCGTGGCAAGGTGCATTCGTGCTCGGCGGGGCGATCGCCATGTCGTCCACGGCCATACTCGCCAAGCTGCTGGCCGAACGCCAGGAACTCAATTCCGAACATGGCCGCCAGATCATCGGCATTCTGCTGTTTCAGGATCTGGCGGTGGTGCCGCTGCTGATCGTGATTCCGGCGTTCGCCGCGCTGGCGGGCGACCTGGCCGCCAATATCGGCTGGGCACTCACCAAGGCGGTCGTGGTTCTGGCGGTGCTGCTGTTTGCAGGCCAGCGCCTGATGCGCGCCTGGTTTCACGTGGTGGCGCGCGCAAAATCGCCAGAACTTTTTGTGTTGAATATTTTGCTGGTCACACTCGGCATATCCTGGTTGACCGAGCTTGCCGGACTGTCCCTGGCATTGGGCGCCTTCGTCGCGGGCGTACTGATCTCCGAAACCGAATACCGCTACCAGGTCGAGGAGGACATCAAGCCCTTTCGTGATGTGCTGCTCGGATTGTTCTTTGTCACCATCGGCATGCTGCTCGATATTCGCGTGGTGGTGCAAAATGCCTCGGTCGCCGCTATTCTGGTGGCGTTGGTCGTAGTAAAGACGTTTCTGATTTTCGGTATCGCGCACGCGTTCGGATCGGGTACCAGTGTCGCCTTGCGCACGGGATTGGCGCTCGGCACCTGCGGAGAATTCGGTTTCGTCCTGCTTGCGCATGCGAACAACGCCCGCTTGATCAGCCCGGAGCTGTTGCAGCCGGTGCTGGCGGCGATGGTGCTATCGATGCTGGCGGCGCCTTTTATCCTGCACCGCAGCGAATCCATCGTGCGGCGTTTCTCCGCCAACGAATGGACGATGCGCGCGATGCAAATACACAACATCGCCGTGCAGTCGATGGCCGCGAACGAACACGTGCTGATCTGCGGCTATGGCCGCAGCGGACAGAATCTGGCGCGCTTTCTCGAACAGGAGAAAATACCGGTGATCGCGCTGGATCTCGATCCGCAGCGCATCAGCGAAGCCACTGCGGCAGGCGAGCAAGTGGTGTTTGGCGACGCGGCGCGGCGTGAAGTATTGATTGCCGCCGGGCTGCTGCGCGCGCGCGCGCTGGTGGTCACCTACACGGATACCGCCTCCGCGCTGCGCATCCTCGATCACGTGCGCGAGCTGCGCCACGGGCTGCCAGTGGTGGTGCGTACGCACGAGGATACCGACATCGAGCAACTCAAGGCCGCCGGCGCCGCCGAGGTAGTGGCGGAAATCATGGAAGGCAGCCTGATGCTGGCCTCGACCACGTTGATGTTGATCGGCACGCCTTTAAATCGCGTGCTGCGCCGCATCCGCGAAACGCGCGAACATCACTACCATTTGTTCAGGGGATTTTTTCGCGGCATTACCGACGAGCAGAACGATGCGGAACATGCCGCGCATCCTCGTTTGCATTCGGTGATAGTAGTGCCTGGCGCCGCCGCCATCGGCAAGACCTTCGCGCAACTGGATTTAGCCGCCCTGCGGATTGAAGTCACCGCCGTGCGCCGTCGTAATGTGCGAACGATGGAGCCATCGCCGGATACCGTGGTGGAAGAAGGTGATGTGGTTGTTATGCTCGGCACGGAAGAAAGCGTGGCGGCGGCGGAGATGAAATTGCTGCAGGGCTGATCGCCGGGCGTGGCAAAAAAAACCCGCTTGAGCGGGCTTTTTTTGGAAGATTTGGAAGAACAAACTTTAGAATAGACTTGTGCCACCGCAGTTGGGATTCACGGTTGAGCCTGCCCAGCCATTGGGCGGTACTGAGCTCGAGAGGTAGCAGCCACCGGCACCAGACGGCTCCGTGCCACCAGAGCCATAGATCGAGAAGCGGAAAGTTCCTCCCGTTGCGACACCATCATCCGACTTGCGATCCATTTCGGCAAGAATATCCGACGGAATCTGGTTACCCGTCTTGATATTGTGCCGCGGCGTCGGCGCTCCATCGTACACGTTGTCGTAAGCCAGTTGCATGCGCGTGCCGTAGGGATTCGACGGCGTAGTCGTCGGGCTTTCTTTCGCATCACAGGTATACGAGCCGCTGATAAATCCCGCCTTGGACAAGTGTTCCCACGCGAGTATCCGTTCGTCAATGCCCTGCGCGGTAGTAGTAATCTGGCCATTGCCGTCGCCATTCCCGGTTCCGCAAGTCGCTCCTACGCCGTTGATATTAGCAGACGCCGACGTATAGTCGCCCGGCAACGCACGATAGCGATCCAGAAAGCCAAAGTAGGCCACCTTAATGCCATCCTGCTGCGATATCAAGCTGCGCACGCGCGCGCTGGTGATCAGCTCCTGCCCCTTCAACACGCCGCCCAAAAGCAACCCAATAATCACCAGCACAATGGCAATTTCAATCAGTGTAAATCCGCGCTGCTTGTGCATCTGTTGCTCCCCCTGTTATGGAACCACGAAATACGTTGTGGAGTTTTGTGCAATCTTCATGCCACATTTTGATGAGAGGCGCCTGCGCGGCACGCTTGACACTCCACCGCTTATCGCCAATGACAAGAATAACATAAGTATATGTTTTTAAAAAAAATTTAAAAAATAAACCATTGGTGCTTTGGTACCGTCCAGCCGCCCGACAGGAAGGCCGCTGTCGATACACCGCCCCCCGCCCTGCATATCAACCAGCGCCTAGCGTTGAATTTTCGACGATGGCGCCGATTTTTCGGCGTTTTTCAGCTTTTCCAGCTGTTCGGTCAAAAAGTGGATTTCTCTGACATCGGTGATCTCTTTGCCTGCCAGCAGGCCGCCGAGCAGTACCATTGCGCGTTCGGTTTCGCCCAGGTCTTCGAGAATAAAGATACGCATCTGCCGCGCCCAGCTCGACGCGCCGCCGGCGTGCCGTGCAATGTCCTCGGCGTAGCGCAGCGCGAGCGGCACATCCTTCAGGCGATGCCTGGCCATGATGGCGCAGTGCGCCAGCCAGCGCCAGCGCGCGTTCGGCCTCGCACTGAATTCGCGCTGGACGAAGTCGCACATCAAACGCTGCTTGTCGGGCGCATCCGACACCTGCCCGTATAGTTGCGAGGCCATCATCAACGGATATTGCGCCGCCGGATCCAGCCTCAGCGCGGCGGTCAGCCATTCGATCACGCGCGCATAGTCGAGCGCGCGAAACGGAATGCTCACGCCGGGCTGGTTGTCAAACGCCTGCAGGTAGAGCGTGACCCATTGCGCCATCGCCTGCGGCTCGCCCAGGCTCAGCGCACGCAAGGTGGACACGGGCAGCGGCGCATGCAGTGCGGCGGCAACCGCCGCCGGTTTCGGCTCTGCGGCGCGCATGGCGGCGTACGCCGCGAACGCGGTCACCAACAAAACGATTATCCAGCGCGGCACGACGGCGAGACGCCGCTCCGTTTCTTTGTATGGCAGCCGCATCAGAAATTGCGGCGATGGAAATCCACCATCGCAGCACCCGCCAGCAACGCCACGTACAGCACCGCTTCCAGCAGCAACAGCGACACCGTGCTCCACGACGCCGGCGCGTCGATCAGCCACGTGGTTTGCGGCCAGCGGTCCAGCGCCGGCGTTATCAGTGTCAGGCCTTCGATCATCCAGCGCCCGGCCTGGTGCGACAGTGTGTCGGCGCCGGAGATCGGGTTACCGCTCATCAGACTTATCGCGGTGAGGCTGCGCGCCAGCAGGTAAAACGCCAGCACCAGCGCCGCCGACGGCATGAACCGGCCGAACGTCACTACGCAAAACAGCGCAAACGCGATCATCACCGCGAGCTCCAGCACCAGCGCCATGCCCCACTGCGCGGCGACCGCCGGCGGCGCCATCCACATCAGCGGCACGCAGACCAGCACACCCGCCACCGCGCCGATAGCGAGAAACCCGCCGAGCTTGCCGAGGATATAATGCGAACGCGGTAGGTCCAGCGCCAGCAGCACGTCGAGTCCCTTGTCGTCGAATTCGCGCGTGATGCTGCCCAGTACATGCATGACAACGATGAACACGGCGGCAAGCCGCGCCGCCGCCGCGTAAACAGTGGTTTGCATGCGCAAGCTCTCGGTGACCGCGAGTTCCGACACAAAAAACGCCAGCGCAAACACCGCGCCCAGCGCAGCGGCAAACAATGGCAACAGCCGCGTGCGGCGCGCTTCAAGAAAGGTATAACGGGAGATGGCGAGTATTCGGGACATTGGATGGCAAGTATAACCAACACTTTGTGAATAGCGAAAACCCCATGGACAGCGCCCCCGGCATGGCGCGTAACCGGCGCGCCCGCGACAACAGTTTCATCGCCGCGCACGCCCACTGGTGGCTGGGGCTGATGCTGCTCACCATACACGCCGGGACCGCCTGGGGCATCGATACGCCATGGGCGCCGCCCCTGCTGCTGGCGCATTTCGGGCTGTTCCTGATGTGGCAACCGCTCTGGCGCGGCGAAGGCGATGTGGACGCGCGCCACGCCTTTCTGGTGATTATCGTGGGCCTGCTGCTGTCGGCGCTGCATGACTGGTGGCTGATCGCGCTGTGGCTGGGCGTGCTAACCGCGTTGATCGGCGGCAGCGTACCCGGCATGGGCGGCAAGCGACAGCTGTGGGTATCGCTGCTGGCCGCGCTCTACCTGTTGTCGCTATTATTGATGTGGGTCGTGCCACAACTGTCGGAGAGAAATCCGGTCGATACGCAGGTTGCCATGCTGGTACGTTACGGCCTGCCGATGATTCCGCTGGCGATCCTGTTTCTGCGTATCGATCCGCCGCACATCGAAATGCGCATGGCGGTGGACTTGTTCTACAGTCTGATGCTGTTTCTGCTGGTGACTGCGCTGGTGCTCGGCAGTTTTGTCATCATGCAGATGAACCAGGGCCAGTACCCGGTGGCGCTGGCGCAAACCCTGATGTTGATCGCGCTGGTGCTTGCGGCCCTGTCATGGCTGTGGAACCCTACCGCGGGCTTTGCCGGCATCGAACAGTTGCTGTCGCGTTACCTGTTGAGCGCCGGCCTGCCGTTCGAGCAGTGGGTGCAGCAACTGGCGGCGCTCGCCGAGCGCGAAAGCGACCCGCCGCGGTTTCTGCATGCCGCGCTCGAACACATGCTCGCCTTGCCGTGGATTGTCGGCCTGCGCTGGGAAACACGCGCGGGGTCGGGACAATATGGTCAGCTTGATGATGAGCACACCGCCGAGTTTTCTCAAGGTGATCTTCGGCTGCTCATACACACGCGCTGGGCGCTGTCACCGGCGATGCTGCTGCATCTGAAACTGCTGGCGCAGATGGTGGGGCATTTTTACGCCGCCAAAGAACGCGAGCAGATGCAGCGGCGAAACGCTTACACCCAAGCCATCCATGAAACCGGCTCGCGCCTGACGCACGACGTGAAAAACCTGTTGCAGTCGCTGCGCTCGCTGTGCAGCGCAGCGGAAAGCAGCGCGCCCGAACAATCCGGCGAATTACAGGCGCTGATGCAGCGGCAGTTACCGCAGATCACGCAGCGGTTAAATACCACGCTGGACAAGCTGCGCGCGCCCGGCCATGCGCCATCGCAACGCATGGGCGCCGACGCGTGGTGGACAGCGCTGCGACAACGCCACGCACAGCGCAACCTCGAGTTTGTGATTGACGGCGATGCGGCAACCCACGACGTGCCCTCCGAGATGTTCGACAGCGTCGCCGACAACCTGATCGACAACGCAGTTCGCAAGGGCGCAACGGTCACGGTGAGTTTCAACCCGGCGCACGCCACGCTACAGGTGGCCGACGGCGGCGCCGCAGTGGCCGCTTCACTGGCGGCGCGGCTGTTCGAAGCGCCTGTTTCGTCTCAATCCGGGCTGGGCGTCGGCCTTTACCATGCGGCGCGGCACGCGGCACAGGACGGCTTTGACCTCACGCTCTCGGAAAATCGAGACGGCAGTGTGCGCTTCACGCTCTCACCGAATTCAAATAAAACATTTTAAAAACAAATACTTATAATAATTTTACGCACCGGTGCCGGCAGACCAATGGAAGCGATATCGGACAACGGCACCCACTTCGTAGGAGACGCACTCGACACGTTCGCCACGTTCAACACGTGCGCTATGACCGGCGGGGCAGTGCGCGGCTTGCGCACGCCAATCACCAGCGGCTGTATCGTCAACTGAAAATGCGTAAAGCCGTGGGCTATCTCGGGCAACGGCGTGATATCGATCACCTCCGCGCCAAGGCGTCGGCAGGCGCGGCGCGTATCGCGCTGATGCGTCACTTCCGGCAGCGACCATAAGCCGCCCCAGATACCGCGCGGCGGGCGCTGTTCCAGCAAAATTTTGTCCTCGTGCCGCATTAACAGCATGACCGTGGAGCGCTGGGGCAACGCTCGCTTCGGCTTGCGGCCGGGCAGTACATCGACGAGATTCTTTTCCAGCGCAACACAATCTGCGCGCACCGGACACTGCTCGCAACGGGGCGCGCGACGCGTGCAGATGCCTGCGCCCAGGTCCATCAAGCCCTGCGTATACGCCACCACCTCGCTCGACGGCAGCAGCGTTTGCGCCTTGCGCCACAGTAGCTCCTGCACACGCCCCTCGCCGGGATAACCGGCAATGCCGCCGTGGCGCGCCAGCACGCGCTTCACATTGCCATCGAGTATCGCGTGACGTTCGCCGTAGGCGAACACGCTGATCGCCGCCGCCGTCGAGCGGCCTATGCCTGGCAGCGTTTCCAGTACGTCAGGATCAGCAGGAAAGCTCGCGCCATGGGTGTCGACCACGAGGCGCGCCGCCTTATGCAGATTGCGCGCGCGCGAGTAGTAGCCCAACCCACTCCACAACGCGAGCACGTCATCGAGCGGCGCCTTGGCCAGTGCGCGCACCGAGGGAAAACGCCGCAGAAACCGCTCGTAATAAGGCATGACCGTCGCCACCTGCGTCTGCTGCAGCATGATCTCCGACAGCCAGATGGCGTAGGCATCGCGCGTGCGCTGCCACGGCAGATCATGACGCCCGTGGCGCTTTTGCCAGGCAACGAGCCGCGAGGCGAGCGAACGCATCAGCGCTCGAGTATGCCCCGCAGCTTGTCGCGGTTCGACTGCGGCGCTTCCGCGCCCTTCGCGGGCGCCGCCGCGTCGCCTTTTTTGCCGCCCAACAGGCCTTCCAGCCGGCCCTTGATTTTTCCGGCCTGCTGCTTCACGGTGTCGGTCAGCAGCGCGCTGTAATCCAGACCGAACGACGGCGCGGCGAGCGGCCCGGTGGCGCGCACCGGCACGGTGATGCCCTTGAGAACCACGAGTGTTGCCTTCACCAGATAGTTGATGGTGTCCTCGCCGATGTTGATGTCGCCCGCGCCGCCCACGCGCAACAGCGGCGACTTCATCGACAGATCGTTGTTGCTGGCAACACCATTACGGAAGGCGAATGTGCCGCTCATTTCTGAAAAATCGGTTTTCTGGTTCTTATCGGCGGCCTGCGTTTGCTGACCCTTGAGCGTGCCGAGCTTTGCCTTGGCGTTGCGTATGGTGCCCGCGATATCGATACCCTTGACCGCGCCGTCGCGCAGATTGACCGATGCGGCACCATTGAGCCCGCGCTTTAACGCGCCCACGGTGGCGCCTTGCGTGGTGACATCGACGTTGACGCTACCGTTGCCCTCGAGCGTGTCCTTGTAGGCCAGATCCTTGAGCAAGGGGCCCACCGCCACGCCGGAGAGGTTTTGCTTGATGGCGAACGAGGGCGTCGCCGTGGTGGCGTTCACCGACATTGCACCGCTCATCGAGCCTTGATACAAATTGGCCGACAAGGGACTGACATCGACGCGCCCGCCCTTGGCCTTGAACTCCAGCCGCACATTGGACGCCTTGAGATTGGACACTTTGAGCGAACCGATATGTAGCTTGCCGTTGGCGTTTAGTGCGCGCAGCGCTGATAGATCGATCGGCGTGTCCCCGCCCTTGCCGGCGCCGTCCGCCGGCGCGGCGCCACCTTGCGGCGCGTACTTGTCGAGATCGAGCTGATCGATATCGACATCAAACGTCACGCCGGGTAGCGCAAAACCATTGACCGAAATCAGCGCCGTGATCGTGCTGTCCGACACCTTGCCCGCCAGATTGGCCTGCACTTGCTGTTTCGATCCATTGGCACTCGCGCTGCCGGTAAGGCTGCCGCTGATCGACTTGCCCGGCAGATTGGGGCCGATGGCGGTCACGTTAATGCCCAACTGCGGCAGGCTGATTTGCTGGGTCGGAAAATTACCTGATAGCGGCGAAGTCACTTTCGCCTTGATGCTTTGATCGCCCTGCTTGATGTCCAGGTCAAGCGTCATACCCGCCGACTTGAATGCCGCCGCCGTGCCTTCGATACCCGGCAACACCACGTTCGCGAGAGTCGTTCCGCCCGGCCCGGTGATTTTCGCCACTACCGTCACCTTGTCACCCGTGGCCTTGTCCTTGGTGATCTGCAATTTCGGCGCGTCGAATTTAATATCGAGATTGTCCTTGCCGCTAACGCCCGTCATCGCCACCACCAGCTTGTTCGTGGTCAACTCGCCCGATTTGAGCTTCGCCACCACGCTGCCGCCCGCCTTGAGATTCAGGTTGCTCAGATCAGCCGCCGCGCCCTTGGCGTCGAACCCCAAGTCCTGCAATGCAAACACCTGCTGCTCCAGGTCAAACGTTAGTTTTGTCTTCAGCACGATGCCCAGATCAAGCTTGGGCTTGTTGCCCTTGATCGTCATCGACAGATCGATCTTGCCGGGAACATTCGGCGCAATGCGTTCGGTCTTGAGGTTGACGTTGGACAACGCATACTGTGCGCCCTGCGCCTCGTCGCGGTAGGTCAGCGCGGCATTCTCAAAAAATACATGGTCGATATCGAACTGGAACTGCTCCTGCTTTTGCTCGTCCTTCGACAACAGATCGTCGATGTTCATGCGCCCGTCCTTGAACTTGACGATGGTGGCGCGCACGCCCTTCACCTCGACTTCATCGACCACCAGTTTTTTCGACAACAGCGGCATCAATTTCAGCGACACGCGTAACCCGTCGATGGCCGCAAATTCCTTGTCACTCTTGAATTCGGACAGGGAAGCTCTCCCGAGATCCGCGCCGATGCTGGGCCAGAACTTGAGCTTGATATCGCCGTCGAGTTTCAGATTGCGCTGCTTTTTGTCCTTGACCATCTGAATGACCTGCGGCTTGTAACTGTTTGGGTTAAAGGTCGCGACAATGTAGGCCACGACCCCGCCCGCCACAAGCACCAAGCCGCCAAACGCTATCAGCAAATATTTGACGATTTTCATGGATGCACTCCGTGACTTCGTTGTCCGGGCAGGCTTGCGCATTCAGCGCCGGCGCGATGTTGGTCAGAGCATGCGTGGAGCGGGTGAAGGGAATCGAACCCTCGT
>CAWUUY010000104.1:0-3487 GCA_963924885.1 uncultured Burkholderiales bacterium
TGGAGCAGCAAATCCGCCCGTGGGAAGTACTCGACACCAAGGTGCTCGATCTACTCTACAAGGTGCGGCGCGAAGACTACGTGCCTGCCGCCCACAAGGCGCTGGCGTTCGCCGATCTGGAAATCCCCATCGGCCATGGCGAGCATATGCTCTCGCCCAAACTCGAAGCGCGCATACTGCAAGAACTGGCCGTTACCGCAGAAGATCGCATCCTCGAAATCGGCACCGGCAGCGGCTACCTGACGGCACTGCTCGCCAGTCAAGGTGCGCATGTGTACAGCGTGGATATCGTTGACGAATTCACCCACGGTGCAGGCGCGCGGCTGGCGCAGCACGGCATCCGTAACGCTACGCTCGAAACCGGCGATGCCGCGCGCGGCTGGGAAAAACACGGCCCTTACGATGTGATCGTGCTGACCGGCTCCACGCCCGAGCTGGCTGCCGGCTTCCAACAAAGCCTGAAAGCCGGCGGACGTTTGTTCGCCGTGGTGGGCGAAGTGCCGGCGATGGAAGCGCAACTCATCACCTGCGCCGCCACTGGCGTGTATGGTGCTGCCAGCCTGTTTGAAACGGTGGTTCCGGCCTTGCGCAATGCCCCGCAGCGCCCGAAGTTTGTATTTTGAGATGCAACACTTCGCGGCTCTCTTTGCTGTCGCGCTGGCCGTCAGCATGGCGCCGGCACGCAGCGCTGATCTGCTGGAAATCTTCCGTCTGGCGCGGGACGCCGACGCGGTCTACGGCAGCGCGCGCGCCGCGTGGGCCGCCGCTCAGGAAAAACTGCCGCAGGGACGCAGCGGCTTGCTGCCGTCGGTGACGCTTTCAGGCTCCACGCAATACAACGACCGCAGCATCAATTTTCGCGATCCGGCCACGCCCGATAACAGTTCGCGCTCTAACTCCAATGTGCTGACGTTGTCGATCACGCAGCCGATCTACCGGCGGCAAAACATCGTTGTCCACGAGCAGGCCAAAACGCAGATCGAGCAGGCCGATGCCGTGCTGGCGCAGGCGGGTCAAGAGTTGATCACGCGCGTGGCGCAGGCGTACCTGGATGTGCTGCTGGCGCGAGACAACGTGGCCTTGGCGGGCGCGCAAAAAACCGCTATCGCCGAGCAACTCGCGCAGGCCAAAATTAGCTTTGAGGTTGGTACCGCGACGATTACCGACACGCACGAAGCGCAGGCGCGTTACGACCTGTCGGTGTCACAGGAAATCGCCGCGCAGAGCGATCTTGAAATCAAGACTCGCGCGCTGGATCAACTGATCGGACGCGCAGCGCCGCCGCTGGCGCTGCTGAGCCCGGCGTTGAGACTGATCGCGCCTGAACCCGCCGCCATGGACAAGTGGGCGGAAGAAGCGCGCAACAACAATCATCAGGTACGCGTGGCGCAAGCCAACGTCACGCTCGCGGGCCAGGAAGCCGATCGCAACCGCAGCGGGCATTACCCGACGCTGGATGCTTTTGCCACCTGGAGCGAAAACCGCAGCGGCGCCGGCACTTTTGGCGGCGCGGGCACGGACATCAACAACAAGATCATTGGCCTGCAACTGGCGGTGCCGATTTATCAGGGCGGGCTGATTAACTCGCGCGTGCGCGAGGCGCTCGCCAACGAGGACAAGGCGCGGCACGATCTCGAAAACGCGCGGCGCACCGCCGAATTGAACGCACGCCAAAATTATCTGGGCGTGACCAGCGGCATCGCGCAGGTCAAGGCGTTGGAAGCGGCGCTCACGTCCTCGCAAAGCGCGCTGGATTCGTCACGCCTCGGGCGCGAGGTCGGCGTGCGCACACAGGTCGATGTGTTGAACGCGCAGCAACAACTCTTTTCCGCGCGCCGCGATCTTGCGCAGGCCAAATACAACTATATCCTCTCCACGCTGCGCCTCAAGGCCGCGGTGGGCCGGCTGGCCAAAGAAGACCTCGCGGCGGTCAGCGCGTGGCTGGAACGCAAGTAATCTGATTTCGGCATGAGCGGCGCGCCGGATCGGCAGTCTCTCTCTGCCGCAAAAACCGCGCTACGGCGTGACATTCTCGCCCGCCGCGACGCGTGGGACGCCACCGCCCGCCTCGCCGCAAGCGCAGGCATTACGCAACAAATTCTCAAGCTGGAAAGTTTTCAGTGCGCGCGCTGCGTGCTGGCGTACGCCAGCATGGGCAGCGAGTTTGATACCGGTGCACTGTTGACCCACGTGCTGGCGCAGAAAAAGCTCGTGCTGCCCAGAGTGGATAAGACCACACGCGCGTTGCAACTCTACGTCGTGGAAAATCTGGAGCGTGATATACAACCCGGCGTATGGGGCATTCGCGAGCCGCGCCCGGATCGCTGCTCCCTCGCGCCGCTGGATGAGATCGACCTGGTCATCGCACCGGGCGTGGCGTTTACCCGCAACGGCGAGCGGCTGGGCTATGGCGGCGGGTATTACGATCAACTGCTGGCGCGTTTTGCACGGCGGCCCGTGGTGATAGCGGCGGCCTTTGATTTGCAAATGGTGTCCGGGATGCCGCTGGAGGCCACCGATTTGCCGGTGACCCTGGTGGTCACCGAAACCGCCGTGTACACGCGCTAGAATCGCAACGTATCCACCAGTTTTCGCGCGGCGCCTCGATGCGTCTTGCTGAATTGCAGCGCGGCGTTGCCCATGCGTTGCATCAACGCGGGGTGCGTCAGCAGCGCCGTGACTTTGCGCGCCAGATCCTGCGCATCCATCACACGCAACGCGGCGCCCGCGGCAATGGCGCCTTCCGCCGCATCGGCAAAGTTATAAGTGTGCGGCCCGATTAACACCGGCTTGCCAACGGCGCAGGCCTCGATCAGATTCTGCCCGCCAAACGGCAACAGGCTGCCGCCGATAGACGCCACGTCGCACGCCGCGTGATACGCAAACATTTCCCCCATGCTGTCGCCGAGCAGCACCTGCGTGTCGGCGCGAACGGCTAAGTGATCGCGGCGCCGCTGGTAACTCACGCCGTGTTGTTCCAACAGCGAAGCCACTTCGTCAAAGCGTTGCGGATGACGGGGCACGATCACCAGCAATATATTCGGCACATCGGGATGTTTATGTAAGTTTTTGTTTATAAACAACAACTCCTCCCCCTCGCGCGTGCTGGCTGCGAGCAGCACGGCGCGCGCGCCGATGCTTGCGCGCAGACGTTCCCCTTCCGCGATCTGCGCGGTGGGCGGATCCACATCGAATTTGAGGTTGCCGAACACCGACACCTGTTGTGCTCCGAGCGCGGTAAAGCGTTGCGCATCGGCGGCGGTTTGCGCGGCAACACCCGCGAGCTCGCGCAACGTACCCGCGGTCAGCGCGCTCATGCGCTGATAACCGGCAAACGATTTTTCCGACAGGCGCGCATTGACCAGATGCAGCGGCACCCCGCGCGCATGGCAGGCATGCACCAGATTCGGCCAGATTTCGGTTTCCATCAGCAGGCCCACGCGCGGACGAAAGTAATCGAGAAAGCGGCGCACCGCACCGGGATAAT
>CAWUUY010000105.1:0-2684 GCA_963924885.1 uncultured Burkholderiales bacterium
GGAGAGGGTTGGGGAGAGGGGTTTCCCTCGACAATACGAGCTTGCCGTTGTCAGGCCTTCGGCGGACGCTGCGAGAAGCTGCGCTCGAAAATGCCTTCGGCGATGCGGTTCTTCAGAATTTCGATTGAGCCGCCGGCAATCATCCAGCCGCGGCATTTGCGGAAGCAGTACTCCACCAATGATTCGTCGGTGTAACCCATGCCGCCCATGATCTGCATCGCTTCGTTGCAGCAATCGAACCCGGCCTGATTGCAAAATGCTTTTGCAATCGCAGTATCTTCCTGCGAAGGTATGCCGTTCACCGCATTCGCCGCCGCGCGGTAAATCAACAACTGCCCAGCGTCGAGTTTTATTTTCATGTCGGCGAATTTCCACTGAATGCCCTGAAACTCGCACAGCAGCCGCCCGAACTGCTTGCGCTGCATCGCCCACTCGCGAGCCACGTTATAGGCGTAACGCCCAAACGCGAGCGAGCGAGCGGTGTTGCCGATGCGCTCGACGTTAAAACCCGCGATCTGTTTTTTGAAGCCGCCTTCTTTCAGCAGCACGTTCTCCGGGCCGACATACACATTGTCCAGATAGGTCTGCACCCATTCCTCGCCATTGAAAAACTTTGCGGCCTTGCCTTGCTTGAAGCCTTCCGCGGTGCGCGGAATCAGCACCGAGCCAATACCAACGACGCCGGGGCCGAAGCGCACATAGGTCAGCATCACCTCGGCTGACGTCGCGTGCGTCTGAAATACCTTCACGCCGTTGATGCGGTAACCGTCGCCATCGGGCGTAGCGCTGGTGGTGAGATCGGTTACCGCGCTGCCCGCCTCGGGCTCGGTCATACCGACGCAGATCACCGACTCGCCGCGCAGGATTTTGTCGAGGTAACGTTTTTTCTGATCCGGCGTGCCGTATTCGGCCAGCACGCGCACCGGGCCAAAGTTGCCGGCCTGAATCACATCCGCGCTGCGCGGGCAAGCTTCGGTCACCGCTTCAATCGCCAGAATCGCATCCATCAGCGAGCCACCCTGCCCGCCATCAGCCTCGGGAAACGCAATGCCCATCAGGCCTTGTTCGGCCATCAGCTTCGCGACATCCCAAGGATGCTCGGCCTCGTGCGCGCGGGCGAGCGCGCCGGCCTTCAAGTGCTTTTGCGCAAAGCCGGCGACGGCATCGCGGAACTGCTGCTGTTCAGAAGTGAGTTTGAAGTCCATGAAATGCCCTGACAGGAACGGCTATCAACCGCGGGGAGGTGCGATTGTCACAACTCGCGGGCCGCAGTGCAAGTGCGCCGCACATGGCGCGCGATGCGACCGCGAATCAAGGCCCACACGCTCTGATTCGCGTATGATTCCCTCTCACCGCAACGCGTGAGTTATCCCCGCTAAACCGTGTCCGCCACCACCACCTACCGCAACGCGCTCGCCATCGGCTCGATGCTGCTGGAGTACCGGATCGAGTCGGCGCTCGGTGCGGGCGGCTTTGGCATGACCTATCTGTGTACGGACACGAATCTCGACAAACAAGTCGCCATCAAGGAGTTTTTCCCGTCCGATCTGGCCCTGCGCGCACTCGATGGCAGCGTGGTGCAGGTCAACACGGATTCCGATCAGGATTACAAGTGGGGCCTTGAACGCTTTATTCAGGAAGCGCGCACGTTGGCCAAGTTCAGCCATCCGCATATCGTTCGCGTCAACCGCTACTTCGAGACGAACGCCACCGGCTACATGGTGATGGATTATGAAAATGGCGAATCGTTTACGCAACTATTGAAACGCGAACCCCCGAAGCCCACGGAAGCACGCATCAAGGAAATCATCGTGACACTGCTCGACGGCTTGCAGGCCGTGCACGCCATCGGCTTTTTGCATCGCGATATCAAACCGGCGAGTATCTACATTCGCACCGACGGCAGCCCAGTGCTACTGGATTTCGGCGCCGCACGGCAGGCAGTTGGCGGCGCCACCAATAGTCTCACCGCAGTGCTCACGCCCGGCTACGCTCCGCTGGAACAATACCCCGGCGACGGCAATCAGGGGCCGTGGTCGGATATCTACGCCATGGCTGGCGTGCTGTATCGCGCCTTCACCAACGAGACCCCACCCGACGCGGTGAGCCGCCTGAAGAACGACTCCGTGCCCGCCAAGCTGGCGAAGCTCAAGGCCCGCTTAAGCGAGCCTGCCCTGCGCGCGCTGGATTGGGCGCTCACGCTGGATGAAAAGCAGCGTCCCAAGAGCGTGGACATCTGGAAACGCGCGTTGCAGGGTAAAGTCACCGTGCCGCTGGTCTCCCGCACCGTGGCGGCGGCGACGGCGCTGGCGGCCACCACGCGTGTCACAACAAACTTGCCTACTTCCGCATTGCCCGCAGCGGCAAGCTCACGGCGCACCACGCTGCGCCCGGTGACTGTGGAGGAACCCGCGTCGAAGTGGCGCTGGCTGGGCATCGCGCTGGCACTGGCAGTGCTGCTCAAGGGCGGACGCACGTGGTACATCCAGCGCGAGGCCAAAGAGGCCGCGAAACTGGAAGCGGTGCGTACGGATATGGAGCGGCGCGCGCAAGAGCAGCGGCTGGCGGATCAGCAACGCATCGCGGAGCGCGAGGCACAGTTGCAGCAAAAGGAACAAAGCGCCGCTGACCGCGAGGAAGCCGCGCGCCGCGCCGCCGAGCGCGACGAAGCGCTGCGTCGGCTT
>CAWUUY010000106.1:0-4074 GCA_963924885.1 uncultured Burkholderiales bacterium
GCTCCGCGCCAATCATGCCGCCAGCGCCGCCGCGATTGTCGACCACCACGGTTTGCCCGACGCGTTCGCCCAAACCTTGCGCCACCATGCGCCCCACCATGTCGATGGTGCCGCCGGGCGGGAAGGGGATCACGAGGCGAATGGGACGCACCGGATAAGACTGCGCCGGCGCCAATGGCGGCAGGGCGCATGACAATGCAAGAAAGGCAAAGCCTGTAAGCCCGCATGATGAATATCGGTGCTTGATGCGATGAATGTAAGTGATGCGTGATGGCCGAGTCAATACGGCCTCGCCCCTGCCGCTATTCGTCAAGGATGAGTCCGCTGCACGTTTCGACGGCGTGGGTGTTTTGGGGTGCGGGAGCTTGCTCCCGCTGTAGTAAGTGGTGGCGAGCCACTGCAAGCTAAATTGCGGTGCGCCAGCAGGTGCTGTTGTATTCCGATACCGCCGCGCAGTTTGTTCGTCGTGCATTCTCAATTGGGGCTCAGTGTCTGTAATTGATCAAACCCCACACTTAACCCGCATCTCGTGAGGAACGGCAGGTTAATACATAAGGGTGTCACCGTTTTTACTTGGCGGCTATGAGCGGTGGCGATGTTGGATTTCAGCCCCGTCCCCACCGCCATCCCCACCGCCTGCTCGCGGAAAGATGACTGACTACCGTATTACAGCGGGGTGTTCACCTTGCCCACCGCCCGATTCAAGTGTTACTTGAATTGTCTCGGTTAACCAACTGATCTGAAATAAAAATTATAGCGCGCTCCAAACACAGCATTGCATTGGGGCGACGACGATGCCGCATTGCGATTGTACGTTCGCTCAAACAAAGTGTTTTGCTATGTGCATTAGCGAACAGTCTGTCCGGGTTGTGCAGTAGAAACTAATCGAAGCGATTTTGGTCGAAATGAATACGTGTCGTGCATCGTAAGCATGGCGCGTATTCTGGAAGCAGCGTGTAACGTGTTAACTGGTGTGAGGCGCAACATGGAAAACTTCATAAGCACTACGGGTACATCCGGCGACTTATTCGGCAACATGTCGCTCCCTCGGCGAAGTCAAATGGGGCGGACAAATATTCCCCCAGAGTTAACGGCCGCGCGCTTGCTATGCCGTCAACTCCGCCGCAAACAAGCCCCTCGCGACAAACAGCGCATCGCTCACCTGATTTGCCTAAATCTGTTGTCGATGCTGCGGCACAATTCATAATCGCAGTCGTGTAAATCATTGTGCCTGCTGCAGCACTTTAAGACATTCGCCGCCGCAGTAGACAACGCCAGTGGCGGCGCCGGACTGCCGCCATTGTTCAAAGATGAATTCAATGCCTATATGGATTGCGGCATCCTTACGCACGGGGTTTTTGCGCCTGACCTGTGACGCATGTTTATGATTGCAATACTACTGCAATGCCCAACTACCGACGCGCCTGGCATGCTGGTGATGAATGTAAGTGATGCGTGACGGCGCACTTAATGCGGACACGCGCTCTTGACCCTTGGTTGCCGCGACACTAGACTTGGTTTGCATACATGTGCGGGCGACGGTTCCAATTCATTCGAACACCCGCCATTTCATTTCACAAGCGGAGAGGAAATATCATGGCTGATGCACAACCCACGCGCGTCTTCGCGGGCGGCGCTTACTTTAATCTGAAAAACGGCAAGCGCTATCTCGGTGGATTTTTTCGCAAGACGCTCGACGATTCGTATCTCGCCGCGCCTTGGCAATCGCTGACGAAGGGCCTGCCGGAAAACGTCGAGGCGCGCGTGATCGTGTTTCATCCGAGCGAGCGCGATGTGATTTTTGTCGGCACGCAGGACGGCCCGTACCGCAGCACCGACGGCGGCGACTCCTGGGAGCGGCTGGGCTTTCCTGATAGTGGGGTGATTATCTGGGCCATGGCGTTTCATCCAGCGAACCCGAAGGTGATGTACGCGGGCGCCGCGCCGGTTGGGCTGTATCGCAGCGAGGACGGCGGCGACACCTGGCGCAAGCTGCCGCGTGCGTTCGACCCTGGGCACTGCCCGATGAATTTCCCCACGCGCACCATCGGCATCGCCGCCGATGCCTCGCGCCCGGATGATTTGTATGCCTCGCTCGAGGTGAGTGGCGTCATTCGCAGCACCGACGGCGGCGACACCTGGACCGACGTTTCCGAGCCGTTGATCCGGCTGGCCGATCAGCCGCATCTGAAAAGCCGGCTCGACAGCAACACCGACGCGTCCGGCATGCTGGATTCGCATGCGATCACCATCAGCTCGGCGAGTCCCGGCAATCCGTTTCTGGCGGTGCGCATGGGCATTTTCCGCAGTGACGACGGCGGCGCAAGCTGGAAAGATATCGAAGTCGGCCGTTATTCGCCGATGACCTATTGCCGTGACGTGATGGTGTCGCCGCACGATCCGCGCGTGATGTATGCGTGCTTTTCCGCTTCGTCGCGCGGCAAGGTGGGCTCGCTGTATCGCAGCGACGACGTGGGCGGCTCGTGGCGCCGCATGGATCACGGGTTTACCGCGAACGCCACCATGATGTCCTCGGCGGTGCATCCGCGCGATGCCGCCACGGTGTGCTGCGTGTCGCGTTGCGGCCAGGTGTTTGCCACCAACGACACCGGCGCGTCGTGGCGCGAGTCGCAATTGCCGCAAGACGTGCAGGATGTTTACGCGGTGGCGTGCGGTTGATGATACGGTTTGTCATCGTCGCCGGCACGGCGCTGTGTGTGATGCCGGTTGCGACGATTGCGCTGGCGCAAGCGCCGGTGCAGGCGTATCCGTCGAAAGTCGTGCGCATCCTCGCGGGCTTCGCGCCCGGTGGATTTTCCGATACCTCGGCGCGCATCGTTGCGCAACGATTGAGCGTCACATGGGGGCAGCAGGTGCTGGTGGAGAACCGCCCGGGCGCTAATGGACTGATCGCGGGCGAGCTGACAGCCAAATCGCCGCCGGATGGCTACACGCTGTACATGACCTCGCCGGGGCTGCTGACCAACCCGATGCTCTACACCAGGCAAACGCGCGACCCGTTGAAGGAGTTCACGGCGGTGTCGCTGGTGGCGGATATTCCCAATGTGCTGGTAGTGCATCCCTCGGTGCCGGTGAAAAATGTGCGTGAGCTGCTTGCCATTGCCCGGTCGAAACCGGACGCGTTTACGCAGGCCACGGCGGGCACGGGGTCACCGGGTCATTTGTCAGGTGAGTTATTGCAGCAAATCGCCAAAATAAAGTTTGTCCATGTGCCGTACAAAGGCACGGGCGCGGCGATGATTGATTTGCTCGGTGGTCACGTCGATCTGTCGTTTCCGTCGATTTCCGCCGTGGTGACGCAGATCAAGGACGGCAAGCTGCGCGCTATCGGCGTCACCACGGTGAAGCGCGTACCCATGCTGCCCGACGTGTCGCCGATAGCCGACACCGTGCCGGGCTATGAAGTGGTGGGCTGGTACGGCCTGGTGGGGCCGGCGGGCATACCGCGTGACATCACGCAAAAAATCAGCACGGAAGTCAGCCGCATGATTGCTACGCAGGAGGTGCGCGAGCGCCTGTTGCGCGAGGGCGCGGTTCCGATCGGCAGCACGCCGGAAGCCTTTTCGGCGTTTCTCGCACAGGACCAGGCGAAGTGGGCGCGAGTCATCAAGGCCGCGAATATCAAACCGAGTGAGTAGTGAGTAGGGCGGGAGCCATCCCGCTTTCCGCGTGATCCGCCAGACGCTACGCCAGCTTGCCCGCCGCGTTCAATTGATCGTAACGCCGCGCCAGCGCCTGATACAGCGCGGCAGGCAGTTGTTCATCAGCCGCAGTCATGCCATCCAGCAATTCGGCCATATGCACATTGTCCTCTGCGCCGTCCCACGTTTTTTTGTAGGCGCCGGTTTTGTAACCGCGATCCTGACGAAAGTGGTTCAGCACATTCTTCGACACATATTCACGGAACAGCGCCGCGGGCGTAAGTTCGCAAGCCGCGAATAAACGCGCCAGCAGCGGCAGGTGCATGCGCCGCACCGCTGCCAGCGCGGCCAGCAGTTCGAGTTGCTGGCGCATATCGAGCGTGTGCGGATCGTAGGTCGTATCATCAAACGC
>CAWUUY010000107.1:0-74732 GCA_963924885.1 uncultured Burkholderiales bacterium
GGCGAAGAGTTCTTTCCACCGGCGCGGCGTTAATTGCTCAACGTTGGAGGCAGGGTGTTGCCCGACGCGCTGCAGCACATCGACGAAATAGTCGTAGGGGTTTATGTCGTGCAGCCGACAGGTCACCAGCAGACTTTGCACAATCCCCACATGCTTGGCACCCAGTTCAGTCCATGTGAACATCCAATTTTTACGACCCATGGGAATGACGCGTAACGCGCGTTCCAGATGGTTCGTGTCGATCGGCACATCCGGATCATTCAGATACCCTTGGGCTTGCTCTGCAACGTCGCTTTGATGATCCGCGCGCGCTTGGCTTGATTGATGTCCGGCTTACGCCCCCGTCCTGGGACCACCTCCCAAAGTGCTGCAATTCCCTTTTCGCGTACCCGCTTGCGCCAAAGCAACACCGTGGGCCTGCTTACCGCCAGTTCCCCCGCGATCGTTGCATTCGGATGACCCGCCACCGCTCTCAGAATAATCCGGCAACGCATTGCGACCTGCTGCAGCGTCCCGTGTGAGGATTCCCATTTCTCCAGTTGCGCCCGTTCAGCTGGTTGCAGTTCGATCGTCAGACTCGTGTTCGACATGAACGAGCATAGCAAAGGTCGGAATGTATGTACATCTATTTAAGGGACACTACACTAGAAGTACATTGTTACGGTTTAAAGACACGCAAGCGCGTGTCTCCGGTCACCGTGTCGGCGTAGCGGCGTGGTAAGCGGCAATCGCGCGCGCCAGATCGTGATACTCCTCGCAGTGCGAGGGCGCGCGGCATAACCGTTCGAGAATGGCAAGGTGCTCCACGGCGTGCACCAGATTTCCGGCCATGAGGTAGGCCTCGCCGATGTATTCGTGCGTGCCGCGATGCGATGGGTCGAGTTCCAGCGCGCGGTGATAGTTTGCGAACGCGCGTTCGAGATTGCGTTGCTTGCGATAGGTATAGCCGAGCAAATTGAAGACATCGGCGCTGTCGCGGTGTTTGGCCGCCGCGCGTTCCAGCGCGGCGACGGCCACCGCCCAGTCTTCGGACTTAACCGCCGCAAAGCCTTGATCGAAATCCACATCGCCTACCGGCGCGGCGGCAGCCGGTTCGCCGTAGATGGCTCGCGCGGGCATGGCAAAAAGTGCCGTGGCGATCAGCAGGAACAGTAGCGCCGAGACATAACGGCGGATACCCGGAAACATCATAAGTATATGTTTTTATTGATATTTTTGTGCCGCTACCGGCTACGTGCCAATCACACCGCCATCGTTTTTGCGGATGACGAGGGTGGCCGAGCGTGGCCGGCCGCCGCTCACGCCATCGGGCCAGGAGCTCACGGCCTTCGGCTTGGTGGGATCGTTGCGTTCGCTGGAAGTCTCACCCGGATGCTGGATGTTGACGAACATGGTGCGCCCATCCGGAGTGTTGATCACGCCGGTGATTTCGCAGCCGTTGGGGCCGGTCAAAAAGCGCCGGACTTCGCCAGTCTTGATGTCGGCGGCGAGCATCTGGTTGTTGCCCATGCGCTCGTAATCACCGGTGTGCAACACACTGGTGGAGACATCGGTTTGTATCCACAGAATGCCACCGTCGTCGAACCACAGGCCATCGGGACTGCCGAACGCGTCGCCCTTGATGTTGCCGCGTTTGGCCGCATCGGGATGATCGGGGTCGCCCGCCATCACAAAAATGTCCCACTGGAATTTCAGCGCGACCGGGTCGCCCCCCATCTCGCGCCAGCGAATGATGTGGCCGAAGGTGTTGGCGGCGCGAGGATTGCTGGGGTTGGTGCCGGGTGATTTATCCACGCCACGCCGCGCATTGTTGGTCAGGGTGCAATACACCTCGCGCGTCGCAGGATGTACCGCGATCCATTCCGGGCGATCCATCGGCGTCGCCTTGACGGCATCGGCGGCGGCGCGGGTGCGGATCAGCACATCGGCCTGATCCCTGAAACCGGCCGCCGTGGTCAAGCCGTTCCTGCCGTGTTCCAGCGCCAGCCATTCGCCGCTGCCGTCGTCGTTGAACTTGGCGACATACAGCGTGCCGTTATCCAGCAGCGTGCTGTTGGCCTTGCGGTCATTGCGGTTCCACGCATCGCGCGATACGTATTTGTAGATATACTCAAACTGCCGGTCGTCACCCATGTACAGCGTCAAGCGCCCATCATCGCCGAAGGAAGGCCACGCCCCTTCGTGACTGAAGCGGCCGAGCGCGGTGCGCTTGACCGGTTTCGATTGCGGTTCGTAGGGGTCGATCTCGACCACCCAGCCAAAGCGGTTGGGTTCGTTGGGATGCTTGCCTGCGTCAAACCGCTCATCGAACTCATGCCATCGGTAACCGCGGCCCTTGGCGGTGATGCCGTTGCGGACATGATCGGGCGTCATCACGCCCGAGTTCATGAAAAAGTTATCCCAGTTTTCCTCGCAGGTGAGATACGTGCCCCACGGCGTGTAACCGTGCGCGCAGTTGTTGAGCGTGCCGAGGCAATCGTTGCCGCCGGGATTGGCGGCCGTCATCATTTGCGCCGTGCCGGCGGCAGGCCCGGACAGGGCCATCGGCGTGTTGCCGGTAATGCGCCGCGCGTAGCGCGAGGGCTTGACGATTTCCCAGCTTCCGCTGGCGCCGGCGCGCACTTCCACCACGGTGACGCCCAGCGCATTTTGCGACTTGCGTACCTTGGCCGCGCTCCAGTTGGCGAAGCCGTCGCCGTGCAACAGGCCTTCGTCGATATATTCGTTATTGATTGCCAGCAGCGCGCTCGACGAACTGGCGCTGCCGTCGTTGCTATAGGGCAACGGATAATAATGAATACCGTCGTGATGCATGCCCGCCTGCAATGCCTGCTCTTCGGCGCTGTTGCCCGCGTCTTGACGAAACGCGGGAGAACCCGACGCGTGGCCGATGGGATCGCCCCACGCCAGCAGCACACTCGCGGTATAGCCATTGGGTACGCGCACCGAGTCGCCCATCGACAACGGCACGCTGCTAAAACCGATGCTGCCCTCGCGTTTCAAGCCGCCCGTGGCGCAACCCGCCAACGACAACGGCAGGCTGCCGAGCAGCGCCCACGACGCGGCGCCTTGCAGCAATCCTCGGCGTGACATGCGCGTGGTGAGCACCTCTTCAAACGAGGGCGACGGATTCGTGGCGGGATTGATAATTTTCTGATCGCTGTAGCTGTGGCTCATGGTGTTCCCTGATGGTTCCGTGAATAAAACACCGGATGCTAGCGGTGCAGTATTACCGTTTGGTGACAAGCGTGGCGTCACGCGGCTGTCACATGTTTCCGGCACACTGCGGGTTTTCCGTGGTGGCGCTGGATTTGTTCGCGCCGCGCCAGGACGACGTCACGCATGGACCAAACAGACTACGCCCGTATCCGCCCCGCCGCGCTGCACACCCGCGACCTTGAAGTGACGTATGAGTTGGGCGGTAATCCTATTAAAGCGTTGCAGCGTAATTCACTGACCATCGAACAAGGTACTTTTGTGGTGTTGCTGGGCGCGTCCGGCGCCGGCAAATCCACGTTGCTGCGCACTCTCAATGGCCTGGTGCGGCCCACCTCGGGCAGCGTCATCGCCGAAGGCATTGGCGATCTGGCCGAGCGCGGCGCGCTCCGGCGTCATCGGCGGCAGACCGGCATGGTGTTTCAGCAGCATCACCTGATCGGGCGGCTGAGTGTGCTGCACAATGTGCTGATGGGGCGGCTGGGCTACCACGGGGCTTGGGCGACGCTGATGCCGTGGTCGCGTCACGAAAAAGAACTTGCGCTGGCTGCCATCGAACGCGTGGGCCTGCTGGATCGCGCGCTGCAACGCGCCGATCAACTGTCCGGCGGCCAGCAGCAGCGTGTCGGCGTGGCGCGCGCGTTGGTGCAGGAGCCGCGCACGCTGCTGGCGGACGAGCCGGTGGCGAGCCTCGACCCGGCCACCGCCGAGCGCCTGCTGCGCTTGATACACGATATCTGCAAAACCGACGGGCTGACCGCCGTGGTGAGCCTGCATCAGATGGAGTTCGCGCGCCAATTTGCCGACCGGATTATTGGATTAAAGGGTGGGGCCATCGTGTTCGACGGCACGCCCGATGAACTGACCGGCGAGCAGGCCACTGTACTTTATGGCGGCGCTGGCGGCACGCCCCTTTCCGCCGTGCCCTCCGAAGAAACACCTTCCTTTTTATCATCCCACGCGCAAACCGCAGGAGCCGATATATGAAAATGAGCATGAGCATAAACATAAACAAGAATCGCCGAACACTGCTTGCCGCCACCACCGCCGGCATTGTTGGCATTGTGTTTTCCGGCGTCACCGTTGCGCAAAACCGCGACCCTGCCACGCTGCGCGTCGCGCTGCTGCCGGATGAAAACGCCACCACGTTGATCCAGAACGCGCAACCGCTGAAAGCCTATCTGGAGCAAACGCTGAAGAAAAACATCGAACTCATCGTCACCACGGATTATTCGTCGATGATCGAGGCCATGCGTTTTGGCCGTATCGAGGTGGCCTACTTCGGCCCGTTCTCCTATGTGCTGGCGAAATCGCGCGCGCCGGAAATCGAGCCGTTCGCGGTGGGTGTCGAGCGCGGCGCGCTCACCTACAACTCGATCCTTGTCGCCACCGCTGGCGGGCCGGTCAAAACGCTGGCTGACATCCGCGGCAAACCGTTTGGTTTTGGCGATCAGGCGTCCACCTCCAGCCACTTGGCGCCACGCGCGCATCTGCTGAAAAAAGCCGGACTCGATGGCGAGAAGGATTACAAGCCCGTGCATCTGGGCACGCACGACGCCGTGGCGCGCGCGGTGCAGGCGGGGCAGGTGCCCGCGGGCGCGCTGTCGAAGGCTATTTACGACACGCTGGTCAGTCGCAACATCATCGAT
This sequence comes from uncultured Burkholderiales bacterium, assembly GCA_963924885.1. Classification (GTDB taxonomy): domain Bacteria; phylum Pseudomonadota; class Gammaproteobacteria; order Burkholderiales; family SG8-41; genus UBA5216. The sequence continues at coordinate 4,866 of CAWUUY010000107.1, forward strand.
CCGGCCAAGCTGGTGCAGCTCGACTTGTCGGACCCGATCCCGAATTACCCCATGGTGATGCAGGGCAATCTCGCGCCAGCGTTAAAGCAGGCGATCCGCGATGCCTTCATTAACGTCAAAGATAAAGAGGTGTTGAAGTCCTTCCGCGTGGAAGGTTTTGCCGCCACCACCGACAAGGGCTACGACGTGCTGCGCGATATGGCGAAAGTGCTCAAGCTCGACATCGCGAAAATGAAGTAATCCTATTACGTTTTGTAACGGTTCAGACCCTTGAAGCACTTCACCGCAGAGACGCAGAGACGCAGAGGAAACGCAGAGAACTGCTTTTCTCTGCGCCTCTGCGGTGAGGAATTTTTTACATTCAGGACAGAGTGATTAGTATGATGGGCCTAGCTTCCACCGCCACCCGCTACGACACGATACTCGCCGCCGCCCGCCGCGAGGGGAAGCGCCAGGGCGCGCTGGTGGCGGCGGTGCTCGCGGTTTGCGTGATCGCACTTGCCATCACCGGATTTTTCGACGCGCGGCGTTTTATTGAGGGCGGCCCGGCCATCGCGCAACTCGCCTCGGAGATGGTGCCGCCGAATTTTGTGCGCTGGCAACACTGGATGCGACCGCTGCTCGACACGCTGGCGATGTCGATCGCCGGTACCGCGCTGGCGGTGCTGATGTCGCTGCCGCTGAGTTTGCTGGCCGCGCCGAACACGTCGCCCAATCCGCTGGTGTATCGCGCCGTGCGCACGGTGCTGGCCGCGCTGCGCTCAGTGCCGGAAATCATTCTCGGCATCTTGTTTGTGGCTGCGGTCGGCTTTGGCGCGCTGCCCGGCGTGTTGGCATTGGCGCTGCATTCGGTGGGCATGGTCGGCAAGTTTTACGCCGAGGCCATCGAGCATGTTGATCCCAAACCGCTCGAAGCCGCGCGAGCGGCGGGCGCCAGCCGCTTTCAGGTGATCACGCACGCGGTGCTGCCGCAGGTGTTACCGCAACTGTCGGACATCACCATATACCGCTGGGAATATCACTTTCGCGCCTCCGCCGTGCTCGGCATTGTCGGCGCGGGCGGCATCGGCTTTGAGTTGATGGCCGCGTTGCGGCTGATTAAATACGACGAAGTGGCGGCGATCCTGCTCACCATATTGGCGTGCGTGGTGGTGGTGGACGGCATCGGGGCACGTTTGCGTAAAACCTTAAAATAATGTTTAAAAACAAATGGTTGCAATAATAGTCAGCAACCGCATCCACGACGAGGTGCGCGAGCGCCTGGCGCGTCACGGCACGGTGGAGATGAATTCCGCATTGGAGCCGTGGAGCCCGCAAGAACTCGCCGCGCGCGCCGCCAACGCCGACGCGATGATGGGCTTCATGACCGATGGCGTGGATGCCCCGCTGCTCAAGGCCACGCCCAGGCTGCGCATTGTGGCTTGCGCGCTCAAGGGCTTTGACAGCTACGACGTCGATGCCTGCACGCACGCCGGCGTGTGGGTGAGCATCGTGCCAGACTTGTTGACCGAACCCACGGCCGAACTGGCGCTCGGCCTGGGCATATCGCTGGCGCGGCATGTGATGCAAGGCGACGCGTATATCCGCAGTCAGCCGTTCAAGGGTTGGCGCGCGCAGTTTTACGGCACCGGCCTGCACGGCTCGGTGACTGCGGTGATCGGCTTGGGTCGCGTGGGCCGCGCGATCGTGGAGCGGCTGCAAGGCTTTGGCTGCGCGCGCATCCTCGGTGTGGATACGGGCACCGCACCGCCCGGCGTTACCGCCGTGTCGCTGAACGATGCGATGGCGCAGGCCGACTACGTGTTTGTCGCGGTGCCGCTCACCGCGCAATCGCTACATCTCATCGACGCCGCGCAACTGGCGCTGGCTAAGCCGGGGCAGTTGATGATTAACGTGGGGCGCGGCTCGGTGGTGAACGAAGACGCCGTGGCGGACGCGCTGTACGCCGGCAAACTTGCCGGTTATGCCGCCGATGTGTTCGCCTGCGAGGATTGGGGCTTGGCCGATCGTCCGACGACGATTTCGCCGCGTTTGCTGGCCCATCCCGCCACGCTGTTTACGCCGCACATCGGATCAGCGGTGCGCCGCGTGCGCATCGCCATCGAACACCGCGCGGCGGACAACATCATCGCCGTGCTCGAAGGGCGCACCCCGCCCGACGCCATCAACGCGCCCGCCCCGGCGGCTGTGTCACGCGACTGAAATCCTTTCATAATCAGGTGGTAACACCACGCCGCTAGTCTTCGCCTGTCATCATCGGCGGAGACGCAAAAAATGCTGCATCAGCAACAGTTGGTTAGCACTCGCAAGGCGCATCACAACGAAGCGGCGCTGACGCTATCGCTGGCACGCGATGCCGGCGAGGTGTACGAGGCGCAACGCCTGCGCTACAAGGTGTTTGTCGAGGAAATGGGTGCCCGGCTGTCGGGCAGCGAGCCGTGCATCGACAGCGATTTGTATGATCCGTTTTGCGAGCACCTGATTGTGCGAGACGGCGCGACGCAGCGCGTGGTGGGCACTTACCGCATACTCAACGGCGCCAACGCGCGCCGGCTCGGCGGGTTTTATTCGGACGACGAGTTTGATCTGACGCGGCTCGACCATCTGCGCAAGGAGATCGTCGAAGTCGGCCGCACCTGCGTGCATCGCGATTACCGCAACGGCGCGGTGATTACCCTGTTGTGGGCCGGCATCGCGCACTACATGGTGCGGCATCACTACCGCTACCTGATGGGCTGCGCCAGCATCGGCATGGCCGACGGCGGCGCGACCGCATCGAATGTGCATTACGCGTTGCAGCGCACCTGCGCGAGCCCCGTCGAATACCGTGTGTTTCCGCGCCTGGATCTGCCGCTGCGCGCTGCGCGGCCTACCGACGACGTGGTGATCCCGCCGCTGATTAAAGGTTATGTGCGGCTAGGCGCGTACGTGTGCGGCGCGCCGGCCTGGGATCCGGATTTCAATACGGCTGATTTACTGATGTTGCTGCCGATGTCACGGCTGCCCCCGCGCTACGCGCGGCATTTTTTCGGGCAGGCATGACTTGATAACGTTGTTTGTTCACTCACCGCAGAGGAACTGCCATGTCGCTTATTGATGTTATCCGTCACCTGAGTTCGGAACACGAAGTGCGTTTTCTGCTGACCGCGTATGTCGAAACGCTGCAGTTCTATGATTCCGCAAAGCGCCTGCCGCCCGGTATCTGCGCGCTGCCGTTGAAAGATGCGGAAGATATCGAAGCACGTTTCAACGAACTGCTCGGCGCGGAACTGTGCGGTCTTGCGCGCTCGCACTGCGACACGCAAGGCGCGATCGCGCGCGAGGCGACCGAAATTTTTGGTGCGGCGTACACACGCTTGCAGACGCTGCGAGCGTCGGCAAAGCCACCTGCCGCGCGCGATGCCAACGTTGGCGTTTGCGGCGTAGTAATGTAAGTATTTGTTTTTGTTGTGTTTTTTATAGAGCGAAAAGTGGCTGTGGTGCTGGCCTGCGGCGCATGTTCAGGCGCCGTATCGCTGTCGCACCCGGCTTAATCTCGCGCGGTTGATGGCCGATGTGCGGCGTCTCCGCTGCATCGATCAAACAACCCAAAAACGCCGCACACACTTCCCTGCCCGCGTTGCGGAATCCGTTCGGCGGAGCAACGCAAGACACTGAATATATAGAACAAATGGCGCAATGCTGCTGTGGCGTGGCTCGCGGTACTTTGTTATACTGCGCGCCCTTGCACTAAAGCACCAAATTACCAAAGCAATCCAAATCCGGGGACGTAGCTCAGCTGGGAGAGCGTCGCGTTCGCAATGCGAAGGTCGGGAGTTCGATCCTCCTCGTCTCCACCAAATGATAGTCCGGAGAAATCCAGTAGTATCTGAAAGAGCCCTAGTTACATAGGGCTTTTTCTTTTCTGGTATCCGTTGACGTCTAACCTAATCTTTTGAAATCCGGATCAACGTGGGGGCCACACTTGGGGCAACCCTCGGGATTCTTTAATGAGTTGGCCCCAAAATTCTTAAACTCTCACCGTAGTACGGTGTCATAACACTATAACGTCGGGAGAAAAAATGCCGCTCAATGACATAGCGACAAAGGTAGGCTGCTCGAGGGAGGCTCGCTGCGGGCGCTCAAGTTGAAAGACTTTCCGGCGGCCACCCATACCGTGACCGGCTTCCTAGACAAGAAGGGCGTGCCGCTGGCATGCGAGTGGGTAACCATCGATACGCCCGATCCGCTGGACAATGTGTTTGCCAACAGCACGCGCGCTCAGGGTCACGCCAAAGGCGCGGCCAAGTTCTCGCGTGGCGAAGGGGCGTGGTACGGCAACAATCTCGTATACTTCTGCTGCAGCAACGGCGGTAATGCAGGGGCAGGGCAGATCTGGGCCTATGATCCCAATGCAAACACTGTGACTTTGGTAGTGGAATCGGAGAGCCGCGATGTGTTGGACGCACCGGACAATATAACCGTCGGTCCCGACGGCCGCATTTATCTTCCAGCCCAGGGCGTGCCATTTCACCTTCAGGCCCTTACTGTCAAACACTACTGCACTTTCAGTAGATTCCTATTTTTTGACCTCACGACATAGTAGTAACAAATAATCCGTGCTTTTTTTATTATTTGTTGCTACAATTAATTTATGTTCATCGAATTCGATACCGACAAGCGGGCGAAAACTCTGGCTGAACGCGGTCTTGATTTCGCCCGTGCGTGCGACGTGTTCGCGGACAAACACTTGACGCGCGAGGACACTCGGGGAAACTACGCCGAACCACGTTTCCAGACAGCAGGCTGGCTTGATGGTCGAATCGTGATGCTTGTTTGGACGCCGCGCGGCGAGGCTCGTCGTATTATTTCCATGAGGAAAGCCAATGAACGCGAAATCAAAAAAATCCACCCCGCCTTGGGTTGATCCTGACGATGCGCCGGAAGTCACGCTGCAATGGGTGGCCGAGGCAGACTTGTACGCTGGCGAGAAGCTGGTACGCCGGGGCCGCCCAGTGGGCAGCATCAAAGCTGCCCCCAAGGTGTCCACTACCATCCGCTTCGACCCCGACGTGCTGGCCGCGCTGAAAACCTCTGGCAAGGGATGGCAAACGCGGGTGAATGCCGCAATGCGCGAATGGCTTAAAACCCATTCTTCAACATAATCCAACGCCATCGTTTTCGATGCGTGCGAAAATAGAAAAATAAGGGCAACACCTACACCCGACTCGATACCGAGCGGCTGATCGAATTTGGCCAGGCCGCCGCCGGCAAGGATGCGCTGGAAACCCAGATGATCCTCAACCACAAGGCCGCCATCGAATACCTCGTGCGGGATACCGAGCACGTCGGCATCAATCCCGTGACCGTCGTCGCGCTACATGCCTTTCTCTCCGATGGCCTCCTGCCTGACCCCACTGCCTGCGGCCGGCTGCGCAATCGCCCGGTCGAGATCGGCGGTAGCGTTTATCTGCCGATCGCCATGCCGCAGCGGATCGAGGAGTTGTTCTCCATCGTGTTGGAGATGGCCGCCGAAATCCAGGACCCGTTCGAGCAATCCTTCTTCCTCATGTTGCATTTGCCCTACTTGCAGCCCTTTGAAGACGTCAATAAACGCGTCTCGCGCCTGGCCGCCAATATTCCTTTCATCCTCCATAATCTCTCGCCACTGTCCTTCATCGACGTGGCGCAACAAGACTACTTGGATGGCCTGCTTGGCGTCTACGAACTCAATCGCGTTGAGCTGCTCCGCGACGTTTTCGTGCGGGCCTATGAGCGGTCCTGCCAGCAATATGTCGCCGTGCACCAGCAGCTCGTGCCGCCCGATGCCATGCGCCTGCGCTACCGCAACCAGCTTTCAAAACTGGTCGCGGCCATCGTGCGCGCCAATGCCACTGCCGACGAAGCGACAATCCGCGCCCACCTGCCAGAGACTTTGCCCGAGGGCGACCGCGAGCGATTCATTGCCTTGGCGCTGGATGAGTTCAATACCCTTCACGCCGGCAACGCCATCCGCTTCGGCCTGCGACCGCTGGAGTTCGCCGCGTGGCGGGAGAGGAATGCCGGGAATGGCTGAAAAACGGATGGAGCCGGGTTGGAAGGTCTGGCTGGGACTAACCAGTTGGGAGGACGCGCCCCAAGGGAAGGTCCACAAATACGACGTCGCCATTGCCAAGCACTACCTGTCGGATTTTAAATTGGCGCAGATGCAGCGGTCTCCGCCTATTTCGATATGGCAGAACTATAAGCCATGCGCCTCATGCCCATGACCATGGCAGATTGGGAAGAGCGCCTTAGCGGCTTTTTGAAACTCTGGGACAGGGAAATTCTACAAGATGCTGGCAAGGTCACCGCAGAAATCGCCAAGGCACATGCTGAAAGTGAATTCGAGAGATACCGCATCGTGCAGGAGCGCCTGTTTGAGAGCGACTTCGACCGGGTGATTAAGCAGATCAATGATGGGCGCAAGCCTGGCGGCGATGGGGAGTAAGGAATGGCCACCAAAAAAAACTCAGTCTCGTGGAGTGACGTCAAAACCAGACTGGCCGATTTCGACCGCGCTGGCTTGCTCGGGTTGCTCCAAGACCTGTACGCGGCCAACAATGATAACCAAGCCTTCCTGCACGCGCGTCTCAGTCTGGGCGACGATGTGCTCAAACCCTACAAGGCCATCATGAACCGCTGGCTGTGGCCAGATATGTTCAAGAATCAGGACACTTCGGTCGCTAAAGCCAAAAAGCCTATCGCCGATTACAGGAAAGCTATAGGCCAAGCGGAAGGTCTGGCCGAACTGATGGTGTTCTATTGCGAGCGGGCAGCGGGGTTCAGTGATGATGTCGGCCTGCAGGATGAGGGCTACTATGACGCGCTGGTGCGGATGTTCGAGCAGGCCTTGAAAACCATTGCCAGTTTAGCCGACGCGCAACGCCAGCCCTTATGGGACAGGCTTCGTACTGCACAGCGAATTTGTCGCAACTTTGGCTATGGCGTGAGCGATGACATGCGCGACCTGCTGGCCGAGTACGGTGCCGATGACTGAACGCGATCAGTCGGCCGCACTGCACGCTGAAAACACCCGCCTGATCGCGCTGCTGGACCGTTACGGCATCGAATGGCGCTTGCCACCTGAGCCACCACCGCCCAAGCCGGCGCTGCTCGTCCCGGAATCAGAACTATCCCGTTTTTCCACGGCCGAGAAGGTGGCGCTGTTTCGGCGGCTATTCCGCGGCCGCACCGACGTCTACCCGATCCGCTGGGAAAGCAAAACTACCGGTAAATCTGGCTACGCACCGGCCTGTGGCAATGAATGGCTCGCCGGTGTCTGCGAAAAGCCGCGCATCAAATGTGGGGAATGCAATAACCGTCTGCTGATTCCATTATCGGATACGGTCATCTACGAGCATCTCGCTGGTAAACGCACAGTGGGCGTCTATCCGTTGCTGGCTGACGACAGCTGCCATTTTCTCGCTGCTGATTTCGACGAGGCGCATTGGCGTGAGGATGCCAAGGCGTTTTACCAGTCGTGTCACGAGCTGGGCGTGCCGGTCGCCCTTGAGATATCACGTTCCGGCAACGGTGCGCACGCTTGGATTTTCTTCTCAGGCAGCGTGTCTGCTCGGGATGCACGCCGACTCGGTGCGGCGATTATTAGCCACACCTGCGCTCGCACACGGCAACTCAAGCTCGAATCCTATGACCGGCTGTTTCCCAATCAGGATTCAATGCCCAAAGGTGGTTTCGGCAACCTGATCGCGCGCCCACTGCAAAAAGCACCGCGCGAGAAGGGCTTCAGTGAGTTTGTCGATGCTGACTTGCGGCCTTACCCGGATCAGTGGGCGTTCCTGGCCTCCATCGTGCCAATGCCTGCACACGATATCGAGCCCACCATCCTCAGAGCGACGGGCAACGCGCACCCGCTCGATGTGACTTTCATCGATGAGGAAGATCAAAAGGAACCGTGGAAGCACTCGGCATCCGCCAGCAAGAAGCTGATCGGGCCGATGCCGAAATCGCTTACGGTGACGCTGTCAAATCTGATCTATTTCGAGAAGGCACAACTCCCGCAGCCGCTGGCCAACCGGCTGATTCGCTTGGCCGCCTTCCAGAATCCGGAGTTTTACAAGAAGCAGGCGATGCGTTTCTCAGTGTGGGATGAACCGCCAATACTTACTGCGCCTTCAATACGGGCTTGATGGCAGCCGTCTTGATCCCGGGCTCTGAGAAGAATGGGCTAATCAGTGCTTCGACCAATGCCAGCGATTCCACTGCTTTGCGTTGCTGACCGGCGGGCAAGCCGAGTTGCGCGATGCTCTTCAACGTAGAATTTCTTTGACCGATGTAAGCTGTGTTCATTTCTTTTATCCTCTTTCTAAGTATGGTTTGTGTTACACATTGTGGAGTAAAACATTTAAAAACAAATACTTCACGTCGAATAGGACAAAGTGACGATGACTTTGTTGCAAAGCACCAAATGAGTAGTTCTCTGTCATGGGTTAAGTATTTCTAATGTGAGCAGAGGTCTTGGGCTGGCAGTGATACGGTAAAGCTGCGATGATAGCTGTTCTTATATACAGTCTTAATTATGAAGCTATTAGCCGCCGCCAAACTTGCCCCCATTCGCCTGTTCCCGCTCTTCGCGACCAAAGTAGCCGCCGGCTTTCCGTCACCGGCTGACGATTACATCGAGGCGCGGCTTGATCTCAACGAGCTGCTGGTGACTCACAAGGAGGCGACGTTTTTCCTGCGCGTAAAGGGCGATTCCATGAAAAACGCGAACATCAACGACGGCGATCTGCTGGTGGTGAACCGGGCTATCGAGCCTGCCCACTGTGACATCGTGGTGGCGGCGGTCAACGCCGAACTGACGATCAAGACCTTGTTCAAGAAGCGAGGCGTGGTGAAACTGGTCGCTGCCAACGATGCCTATCCTGAAATCGTCATCCAGCCAGACAATGAATTAATCGTGTGGGGAGTGGTGACGGATGTCATACACAGTTTCAGAAAGCCCGTTCGCACTGATCGACGGCAATAACTTTTACGTTTCCTGCGAGCGGGTGTTCAACCCCAAGTTGGAGGGCCGCCCGGTGGTGGTGCTTTCCAACAACGACGGCTGCGTAGTGGCACGCTCTAATGAGGCCAAGGCGCTCGATATCGGCATGGGCGTGCCACTGTTCAAGGTGCGTGACATCATTCGTAAGAACCGTGTGGTGGTGCTATCGAGCAACTACACGCTCTACGGCGACATGTCGCAACGCATGATGGCGGTGGTTCGCCAGTTCAGCCCCCGGCAGGAAATCTACTCCATCGATGAGAGCTTTATTGACCTGTCGGGATTCGGCGAAAAGGATTTACGCGATTATGGGCAGCAGATACGGCAGCGGGTGCGGCGCTGGACGGGCATACCGACCTGTGTCGGTATTGCACCGACCAAAACCCTCGCCAAACTCGCCAACCATTGCGGAAAAAAGCGAGTTGAATATCAAGGCGTGTGCGACTGGAGCCGCTTGCATCCAGCACAACTGGAATACGTGTTATCCACCTTCTCGGTTGGCGACGTATGGGGAATCGGACGCCAGTGGAGTAAGAAGCTGCTGGAGATGAATATACGCTCTGCCAAAGACCTCGCTACGGCAGACAGGGCGATGCTGAGGGAACGCTTCGGCGTGGTCATGGAGCGCACCTCACGCGAGTTGTCAGGGGTTTCCTGCATAGAGATGGAAGAAGTGGCGGCGGACTGCAAACAGATCGTGTCCTCGCGCTCGTTCGGTAGGGTTATAACCACGATTGAACATCTGGAAGAGGCCGTTACCCAATACACCTGTCGGGCGGCGGAAAAGCTGCGCTGGCAGCACAGTGTGTGTGGGACTTTGCTGGTATTTCTCCAGACCAACTCTTTCAAATTAAATGATCCTCAGTATCATCCGACCACGACAGTAAGGCTTGGCGCACCGAGCGACGATTCCATGCGACTGACGGGGGCCGCCCTGTCTGGCCTGCGACGCATCTATAAGCCGGGATTTCACTACGTCAAGGCGGGCGTAATGCTGAACGACATACGACCGGGAACAGTGCAACAGCTCTCGCTACTGGATGTTGGGACACCAATGCCTACAGCCCAAACTAGCGCCCGATCGCGGCTCATGGGCATCATGGATCGCGTTAATCGATTGGATGGCAAGGGAACGCTTCAGTTGGGAGCGGCGGGTATTCATAGTGCTTGGGCTATGAAGCGGGACCACGTGAGTCCTGCATATACGACGCGGTGGAACGAATTGGCTACGGTAAAAGCGTTGTAAAACAAAACTGTGACTTGGAATCCCAAAGCATTACCGATCGCTTTTGTTGACCTTGAAACCACAGGTGGCAACGCAGCCCTCGACCGGATCACCGAAATCGGCATTGTCGAAATAGGTCCAGAAGGGGTGACAGAATGGAGTTCTCTGGTAAATCCCGAATGCCGAGTTTCGCCGATGATTCAGTCGTTGACGGGTATCACCAATGAGATGCTCGCCGATGCTCCGATGTTCGGTCAGTTGGCGCGGGCAGTTAATGAGCGACTGGCAGGCCGTATATTCGTCGCTCACAATGCTCGATTCGACTACGGTTTTCTTAAGCAATCATTGGCCCGCGAGGGCATTTCATTCCGGCCAACAGTGTTATGCACGGTCAGGCTCTCGCGTCACCTATTCCCCCAGCACCGGCGACACAATCTCGACGCCTTAATTGACCGCCATGCGCTAAAGGCTAGTGGCCGCCATCGTGCGCTTGCTGACGCCCAATTAATCCATCAGTTCTGGAATCGAGTACGTGAGCAGTTTGACGAGAGCATTCTCGAAGCCGCCTTGAAACATCTGCTGGGCCGTCCAGCACTTCCGCCGCACCTTGATGCGACCATGGTTGAAAACCTGCCTGATGGCCCGGGCGTTTACTTGTTCTTTGCCGACAATGACCTGCCTCTTTATATCGGCAAGGCCAAGAACATACGCAAGCGGGTGCTTTCGCATTTTGCAGCCGACCATTCGTCGCCAAAGGAAATGAGCTTGGCTCAGCAAGTCAAGCGCATTGAGCATAGAGAGACTGGAGGTGAAATCGGCGCCCTGCTGCTGGAGGCGAGATTAGTTAAGGAAATGCTTCCGACCCACAATCGCCAGTTACGCCGAAGCAAGGCACTGTGTTCCATTCGTCTTGATGAACACCCAACGCATGGACTTGCGCCCGAAATAGTTTTTGCGGGCGACCTGGATTTCGGCCGGCAGGACAAGCTGTATGGACTATTCACGACAAGGCGAGATGCTGTGCGCCTTTTAAAAGACTTGGCGAATGAGCATCGACTTTGCCAGGCGGTTTTAGGCCTTGAAAAACTCGAAGCTGGCCGGCCATGCTTCGGTTATCAGATTAAGCGCTGCGACGGCGTCTGTATCGGCAAGGCGAAGGCGCTTAACCACGCTGCACGCCTTCTCGTGGCACTATCCAAACTAAAACTCAAGGCGTGGCCCTTTGCAGGCCCTGCAATTATCCGGGAAGGACACGAAGCCCATGTTGTCGATCATTGGACTTATCTCGGAACCGCTAAAACCGAAGTGGGAATATGGGAGTTGCTTGAAACAGGAAAGCCGCAATTTGATCGTGACACTTACAAAATTCTGCAAAAGGTATCAGGCAAGCTCTCGTCACTGAAATAGAAAACTCACGCCATTACGCGACGAAATTTTTGCAATTATGGGGGCGGCGCACCGGCAGGGTCGGTAACTTTAATATTGCACGTCAGAAAATCAAGGGCTTTGTGGATTCAGTGAGGACCGCACGCCCCGCCAGCACTCTTATACGGGCTCGGATGACGATGCCGCACTGAACGCCGGCGTCAAGAGCTACCGTGCCGATTCGGCGGCGGTTGCTAAGTTTGCGGCTGACGTCGACCACGCAGGACGTTTCGAGATGCCCGTACTGGCGGCCCAAGGCATCCGTGACGCGACCGTCTTTGTCGAAGGCAATGACACGCTGCGTAGGCGCATGGAGGCCGCCGGTAACGGCGCGCGTCTGGTGCAGACCTTCGTCGACTCGAATCAGCACAGCTACTGGGGCGACGCCATGTACCCGCCTCTGTTCGATGCGCTGCTGAACTGGGTCGACAAGGGCGAGAAGCCCACGCCGGCCAGTATCGCGACACGCTGCCGGGCGCTGCGCGACGCGACGCCGGGTGACTTCCTGTTTGTCGCCGACTATGCCGTCAAGCCCTTGGCGTCGAGAATTCCGCCACGCTGACCTGACGAGCCACTGGTTTCAATGCAGGGACGGGATCGCGTCGGCACGAGCGATGTTCGCAGCATCCAGTCAATGCCGGCCTGATTTGCGCACCGTTGGATTGAGCTTGTCGATATCCGCCTGCACCTGCTCGCGGCTGCATTCATAAACAATTTCGCGCCCCATCACGCTTCCCACATACGCCGCCCCTGTGCGCGTGGGCGTCAAGGCGCATCGAACGCTGTGCGCGCCTGCGCCGAGCACCACCTCGATATGCTCGGCGCGCTTGTTCAACACCACCACTTCCATGAACTGACGGGTTTCTGTGATACGAACTTTGATTTTTTCGTCGTTCATTGTCTGTCCCGTGAGTCCCGCAGATCAGCGCAACAGCGGCGCCGCAAAAGGGCGTCCCGCGTAGACTACACCACTTCGACACCCTTCCAGAACGCGACGCGTCCGCGAATTTGCTGGGCCGCCTCTTTGGGATCGGCGTAATACCAGACGGCATCGGGGTTGGTCGCGCCACCTACCTTTACGGTGTAGTAGTTCGCTGTTCCCTTCCACGAGCATACGGTTGTAGTATTGCTCGGTATCAAATACTCCGCTTTAACCGAAGCCAGCGGAAAGTAGTGATTCTTTTCCACCACAACCGTGTCGTCCGACTCCGCGAGTACAGCGCAATTCCAGATCGCTTTCATAGGGCCTCCATGAGGATGAGCGGACGCGACAGACACGTCGCGCAGGTAATTTCCAGCGTGTTATGGCAGCCAATCCTTAGCCACCAAGAATTTCTCATACAGCGCGGCCTCGCGCGACCCGGCCTCCGGCTTCCAGTCGTAACGCCAGTTCACCACCGGCGGCAGTGACATGAGGATCGATTCCGCGCGACCGCCGGATTGCAGACCAAACAGGGTGCCGCGGTCGTAGACCAGATTGAACTCGACGTAGCGTCCGCGCCGGTACGCCTGAAACGCGCGCTCGTTCTGGCCGTAGGGCAGCGCACGACGGCGCTCGACGATAGGCGTGTAGGCTTGGAGAAAATGATCGCCGACGCTTTGCATCATGGCAAAGCAGGTGTCGAAATCGGGGGTATGCACGTCGTCGTAGAAAATGCCGCCGATGCCGCGCGGTTCGTTGCGGTGTTTTAAAAAGAAATAATCGTCACACCACTTTTTGTATTTGGGATGCAGTTCCTCGCCGAAAGGCGTTAATGCCTCAAGGCAGGTTTGGTGAAAATGGCGCGCGTCTTCTGCAAAGCCGTAATACGGCGTTAAATCCATGCCGCCACCGAACCACCATACGGGTGCCGCGCCGTCCTTGAGGGCGCAGAAAAAGCGCACGTTCATATGCACGGTGGGTAGGTAGGGGTTGCGCGGGTGCAGCACCAGCGAGACGCCCAGCGCTTCGTACGAGCGGCCCGCGAGTTCGGGGCGCGCGGCGCTGGCCGACGGCGGCAAGCCTTGTCCAAATACGTGCGAAAAGCCGACGCCAGCGCGCTCGAATAATGCGCCGTCTTCGAGGATGCAGGTGACGCCGCCGCCACCGCCCACACTCGGCGGGCGTGTCCACACGTCGCGACCAAACGCTTTTCCCTCAGTCGCGTCGAGCGCGGTCAGCGCATCAACGATGCGGGTTTGCAGGCCTTCGAGGTATTGTTTTACGCGGGCGGTATCCATGATCTGCAAGGATACCTCAGTGGCGCAATCGTTACGCTTTGCGTGCGGCGCCCGCGTTGCCGATGGCACCAATGGAGCCAATGGCACGGAAGCCAATATCCCGCCGCATCTGCATGCCGTCGAACTGGATTTGCGCGGCGATGTCGTAAGCGCGCTTTTGCGCGGTGCGTACGTTGTGGCCGAGCGCGGTGACGCATAACACGCGCCCGCCGCTCACGACAACCTGACCGCCATTCAATGTGGTGCCCGCGTGAAACACGTGGTAATCCTCGCCGGGCTCGCGTGCCTCTGGCAGGCCGTGTATCACATCGCCCTTGCGCGGATGGTCGGGGTAGCCGTTCGCGGCCTGCACCACGCCAAGCGCCACGCGCGGATCCCACTCGGCTTCGATTTTATCCAGCGTGCCATCGATCGCGTGTTCGAGCAACTCCATCAGATCGCTTTTCAGGCGCATCATAATGGGCTGGGTTTCGGGGTCACCCATGCGGCAGTTGAATTCGAGCGTGTTGACTTTGCCGTCTTTGGTAATCATCAGGCCGGCGTAAAGAAAACCGGTGTAGGGGATGCCGTCTTTTTCCATGCCCGCGAGCGTGGGCATGATGACTTCGCGCATCACCTTGGCGTGGATGGCGGGGGTGACCACCGGCGCGGGCGAGTAAGCGCCCATGCCGCCGGTGTTGGGGCCGAGGTCGCCGTCGCCCAGGCGTTTGTGATCCTGACTACTGGCCAAAGCCAGCGCATGTTTGCCCTCGGCGAGCACGATGAAGCTCGCTTCCTCGCCATCGAGAAACGCTTCGATCACGACCCTTGCGCCTGCCGCCCCCATTTTGTTGTCGATCAACATCATGTCCACTGCCGCGTGCGCTTCGGCAAGACTCATCGCAACCACCACGCCCTTGCCAGCGGCCAAGCCATCGGCCTTGATGACGATCGGCGCGCCTTGCTGGTCGATGTAGGCGTGCGCTGCTTGCACATCGCTAAACGTGGCGTAAGCGGCAGTGGGTATGCCATGGCGCAGCATGAAGCTCTTGGAAAAATCCTTGGAGCTTTCAAGCTGCGCGGCGGCTTGTGTCGGGCCGAAGATGCGCAGGCCCGCCGCGCGAAACGCATCCACCACGCCATCGGCGAGTGGTGCTTCGGGGCCGACGACCGTTAGTAAAATATTGTTTTTATTGACAAACCCTATAAGGTCGGCAGTGCGCGTAAGGGCGATATTTTCCAGGCCCTGTTCGCGCGCCGTGCCAGCGTTGCCGGGCGCGACATACACTTTTGTAACGCGTTCGGATTGCAGCAGGCGCCACGCCAGCGCGTGTTCGCGCCCGCCGGAACCGATGACGAGAATTTTCATGGCGATCAATGGCGGAAATGCCGCACGCCGGTATACACCATGGCGATGCCGTGCTCATCGGCGGCGGCCACCACTTCGTCGTCGCGGATGCTGCCGCCGGGTTGAATGATTGCCTTGGCGCCCGCCTCGGCCACCACATCAACGCCGTCGCGGAACGGGAAAAACGCGTCGGAGGCCACCACCGACCCTTGCAGCGTGAGCTTGGCGTTGGCCGCCTTGATCGAGGCGATGCGCGCGGAATCGATGCGGCTCATCTGCCCCGCGCCCACGCCCAGCGTTTGCCCATTGCCGCAAAACACGATGGCGTTGGATTTCACATACTTGGCCACGCGCCACGCGAACAGCAGGTTGGATAATTGTTGCGGCGTGGGCTTGAGCTTGCTCACCACTTTGACATCGGCGGCGGTGATGACCTTGTTGTCCGCGGATTGAATCAGCAGTCCGGAGCCGATGCGCTTGGTGTCGTGCATATTGCGGCCCTGATCCCATGCCGTCGCGGCGCCGGGCATGATGCCGGCTAGCGAAATTTCCAACACGCGTACATTGGCCTTGCCCGCGATGATCTTGAGCGCGTCGTCGGAATACGCCGGCGCAATCAGCACTTCGACAAACATTTTTGCCACTGCTTGCATGGCAGCCGCATCAAGGGGCCGGTTGAAGGCCACGATGCCGCCGAACGCGGACGTGGGGTCGGTGGCCAGCGCCTTGGCATAGGCTTCCGCGCCATCACGCCCCACCGCCACGCCGCACGGGTTGGCATGTTTCACGATAACGCACGCGGGCTCGTCGAACGATTTGACGCATTCCCACGCCGCATCGGCATCGGCGATGTTGTTGTAGGAGAGTTCCTTACCCTGCATTTGCTTCGCCGTTACCAACGAACCCGGCGCGGGATGCAGATCGCGGTACAGCGCCGCGTGCTGATGCGGGTTTTCGCCGTAGCGCAAATCCTGCACCTTCACGAATCGCCCGTTGGCCTGCGCGGGAAATTCGCCGCGCGTGCCGTCCGGCTCAGGAGACGACAGCGACGACAGATAATCGCTGATCGCCGCGTCGTAATTGGAAATGCGGTTAAACGCCGTCACCGCAAGCGCAAAACGCGTGGCGTCCGACAGCGCGCCGCTGCGTTTGATTTCATCCAGCACGTTTTGATACTGCGCGGCATCGGTCACCACGCCCACGCCGCGCCAGTTTTTTGCGGCGGAACGCACCATGGCCGGGCCGCCGATATCGATATTTTCGATGGCGTTTTCCAGCGTGCAATCCGCCTTGGCGACGGTACTTTCAAACGGGTACAGATTCACCACCAGCAAATCGATGAGCGGGATGCCCGCGTCGGCAATCGCTTTAAGATGCGCCGCATCGTCGCGCCGCGCCAGCAGGCCGCCGTGGATTTTGGGATGCAGCGTTTTTACGCGGCCATCGAGCATTTCGGGAAAGCCGGTGTAGTCGGCGACCTCGGTGACCGCGAGTCCGGCATCGGCGAGCAGTTTGGCGGTGCCGCCGGTGGAGAGCAACGACACGCCCAGCGCCGCGAGGCCGCGAGCGAAGTCCACCAGCCCGGTTTTGTCGGAAACGCTCAGTAGCGCCTGCTTGATCACGCCTCACTCCTCACGCTTCAAGCCTCACGAACTTAGAACTTGATGCCATGCACTTTCATTTTTTTGCGCAGGGTGTTGCGATTCAGCCCCAGCATCTGCGCGGCGTGGGTTTGATTGCCGCGCACGCGTGTCAATACCGATTCCAGCAGCGGTTTCTCGACACAGTTAATCACCATGTCGTACACGCCGCTGGCTTTCTCCCCGTCCAGATCCTGGAAATACCCTTCGATGGCCTTGCGCACGGTGCGGGCCATGTCGCCGTCGTTGATCGGGCTCAACGGGTTTGCGTGGTTCATCCGGTTTATCATGCCGAGAGATCCTCACTGTAGATCAGGTGTTGGCTTCGATCCGCAAGTTCGTTGAAGAACGCGTGGACCGCCTCTAGTTGTTCCTGGCAAGTTTCAAGCTGGTTCATCGCATGACGAAACGCAGCCGATCCGGCCAGCCCCTTGCTATACCACGAGATATGCTTGCGAGCCACGCGCACACCGCGTTGCTCGCCGTAAAAACCATACAGATCCTGCAGGTGCGCCACCAGCACGCGGTGGATCTCCCGCACTTCCGGCGGCGGCAAATGCGTGCCAGTGTCGAGAAAGTGCGTGATCTCGCGAAACATCCACGGGCGACCTTGCGCGGCGCGGCCGATCATCACCGCATCGGCCTGGGTGTATTCGAGCACGTGCTTAACTTGCTCCGGCGTGCTGATGTCGCCGTTGGCGATCACCGGGATGCCGATTTCGGATTTAACCAAGGCGATGGTGTCGTATTCCGCCTCGCCGCTGAAACCACAGGCGCGCGTGCGGCCATGGATCGCCAGCGCCTGGATGCCCGATTTCTCAGCGATCTTCGCGACCGTCACGGCGTTTTTGCTGCCTTGATCCCAGCCGGTACGAATTTTCAGCGTCACCGGCACATCCACCGCGTTGACCACCGCCTGAAGGATGCGGCTGACCAGCGGCTCGTCTTTCAGCAGCGCGGAGCCCGCCATTACGTTGCAGACTTTTTTTGCCGGGCAACCCATGTTGATGTCGATAATCTGCGCGCCGTTATCGACATTCAAGCGCGCGGCATCGGCGAGCATCTGCGGATCAGCGCCGGCGATCTGCACCGAGATCGGATCGACTTCGCCTTCGTGATCGGCGCGGCGGCGGGTTTTTTCCGACCCCCACAGCAATGAATTGCTTGCCACCATTTCCGACACCGCCATGCCCGCGCCCATCAGCTTGCACAATTGACGGAACGGCCGGTCGGTGACCCCTGCCATCGGCGCCACCACCAGCTTGTTCTTCAATTTGTGTTTGCCGATTTGCATGCGCACAAAAAATAAAATGGCCCACCGGGAAGGACGCGATTCTAATCCCGTGCGTGCGCATTGCAAAGGGAAAATTGCTTGTTTTTTACGCAACGCGAATCGCGTCGGCGCGGACGCCACACCCAAAATTTTCCGCGCCGGAAACCTGCTGTAATCCTAGACACTTAGCGGCAATTGTTCGTGCGCCATCTACGTACATCACGCTATGCGCTTGAGTGAAGTGCCCTTTTGATTCGGCACGCGACGCCAGTGAAAAATATTGCCGTGTACTATTGCAAACCGGCGCGGTTATGGTAGGCGCTGCGCGGCGGTTCGCCGCGCGAAGACAAAGCTAACCGCGCGCGCCGAAGATCATGCGCCGCGCGAGATAATTTCGCGCCGGCGCGAGGGCGCCCAGCAGCGTCATCCCCACACCGCGCGCCGCGCGCAACGGAAAAATATCGTTTGAAAACAACTGCACCAAGCCGTGCGTTGCCGCGATGGTGGCGTAGCGGTCGATGCGGCGGCCGGCGTGATAGCGATGCAAAACTTGACGCAAGCGCTCGCTATCGCCGCAGTTCAGATTGCGTGCCGGTATCACGCGCAACATTTGTGCGAGCTCCCAAGCGTCACGCAGCCCCAGATTAAAACCCTGCCCCGCCACCGGATGCAGGGTTTGCGCGGCGTTACCGATGGTGACAATGCCCGGCGCGCCATCCCGTGCGGCAGAATGCAACGATAAGCGCAAAGATAAGGCGTGACACGCGCGGCGCGTCACGCCGGTGAAATCGCCCAGGCGGCCGCCGAAGGCCTCGCGCAACGCGGCAAGGAAGGTGGCCGCATCGGCATCGCGCAGCGTCTCTGCGCGCGCCGGCTTGAGCGTCCACACCAGCGCCATCTCTTGATCGAAGGGCAGCAAGGCCAGCGGGCCGTCGGGCGTGAATCGTTCGTACGCCACATGCCGGTGCGGCAAGGAGGTGCTGACGCGCGCGGTCAAGGCAAGTTGTGCGTAGTCTATGGTTTTGGGCGATGCAAGGCCGTCAATGTCGCCGCCGTCGGCGATCACCACCAGGCGCGCGGTCAACGATGCGGCTGCGCCGTCACAGGTGTAATCGATGCGCCTGAATTCGCCGTCACGCGACAGCGCAGTGGCGCGCACACCGCTACGGTAATCGCAACCCGTAGTGCGAGCCGCCATTGCTAGCGATAAAAATATATCATTAAAATCATATACATAACCTAATTGCGGTACATCGGCATCGGCGGCGCTCAGCGCCACGCGGCCAAAGCCGCCGCGCTGCGACACATGAACGTGGTCAATCGCGGTGCCGCTGGCTTTGCGGTTCAATGCCTGCCACGCATTGAATCGTTCCAGCAACAAGCGGCTGCCGTACGACAAGGCGATGGGCCGCGGATCCGCGCCGCCGGTAGTGATTTGGGTGGTTTGTGCGCGCGCTTCGAGTACGGTGATACGCGGGCGGCTGTTGTCCGTGTCCTCCGCGTGACTATTTATAAGGGCCAGTGCCAACGCCGCGCCCACCGGTCCGCCGCCGATGATGGCGATATCGGTGTCGGGCGTCATCACGTTCAGCGCTCGGCCATCAGCGCTTCAATGTCGCGCACGGATTTGGGTGCGGCGATGGTGAGTATGTCGCATCCGCCGGCGGTGACCGCCACGTCGTCTTCGATGCGCACGCCGATGTGGGCGAATTCCGCCGGCACGTTTTCCGCCGGGCGGATGTAGCAGCCCGGCTCCACCGTCAGCACCATGCCCGGCTGCAATACGCGCCACTGTCCATCGCGTTTGTAGTCGCCGGCGTCGTGGACATCCAGCCCCAGCCAGTGGCCGGTGCGGTGCATATAGAACTGGCGGTAGGTTTCTTTTTCCAGCACCTCCGCCAGACTGCCGGTAAGTAATTTCAAATCGATGAAACCTTGCGCCAGTACTTTCACCGCCGCGTCGTGCGGCGCATTCCAGGTGTTGCCCGGCTTCACTTCGGCTATCGCCGCGGCCTGCACCGCCAGCACCAATTCGTACACCGCCTTTTGCGGGCCGCTGAAACGGCCATTGACCGGAAACGTGCGCGTGATATCCGAGGCGTAGCCGTCCAGCTCGCAACCGGCGTCGATCAGCAGCAGATCGCCGTCTTTCAGCGTGGCGTCGTTGGCCACGTAATGCAGCACGCAGGCGTTGGCGCCTGACGCTACGATGGAGGTATAGGCTGGCGCTTGCGCGCCCAAGCGGCGAAACTCATGCAGTAACTCCGCTTCGATTTGATATTCGGTCACGCCGGGCCGCGCGGCGCGCATCGCGCGCGCGTGCGCGCCGGTGGAAATGTCCGCCGCGCGGCGCATGGAGGCCAGTTCATCCGCGTCTTTAATCAGCCGCAAGTCGTCGAGCACGGTATGCACATCGGCGATATTGCGCGGCGCAGCGACACCGGTGCGCGCGCGGTTACGCACTTCATTCACCCAGCCCAGCACACGCGCATCCCACGCGGCGTCGCCGCCGAGGTGCGCGTACACCGCCGCTTGATCCGCCAGCAGGTCGGGTATCATTTTGTCGAGATCGCTGAAAGCGTGGGCTTCATCAAAGCCGAAGGTTACTTTCGCCGCGTCCGGGCCGTGGCGAAAGCCATCCCAGATTTCGCGCTCGGTGTTTTTTTCACGGCAAAACAGCAGAGCGCGCGGCTTTTCACCCGCCACTACGACCAGCACGGCTTCCGGCTCGGTAAATCCGCTGAGGTGATAAAAATAACTGTCGTAGCGATACGGGTAGTGCGCGTCGCGGTTACGCGTGCGTTCCGGCGCGGTGGGCACAATGGCGACACCTTTGCCGATCAGTTGTGCCAGTTTTGCGCGGCGGCGGAGGTAGGGCGCAGTGTTCATGGTGCGATGATTATAGCGCCGGCGGGCTATGCATCAGGCGGGCATCCAGTTCCGCCAGCCGCCCCGGCGTGCCGACGTCGTTCCACACGCCGCGAAAATGTTCGCCCGACACGCGGCCTTCGGCGATGGGTTGGGTGAGTTGCGCCGCCAGCCTTGCCTTGTCACCACGCCTGACGCCCGCGAACAACGCCGGGTGGTAGGCGCCGATGCCGCTGAACGTGAGCCGCGGCTCGTCCGCACCAACCACGCCGTCGCGCAACCCAAAATCGCCTTGGCGGTGTTGCGCTGGGTTGTTGACCAGCACCAGATGCGCGGGCTGGCGCGCGGTGAGCGTTTGCGCGCGCGCGGCCAACGCCGCAACATCGTAGTCACTGTAGACGTCGCTGTTGACCACCAGAAACGGCTGCTCGTCCAACAACGGCAACGCCCACGCGATGCCGCCGGCGGTCTCCAGGGCTTCGCGTTCAAACGAGTACGTGATGCGCACGCCGTAGGCCGCGCCGTTACCCAAGGCCTGTTCAATCTGCCCGGCGAGGTGCGACACATTGACCACCACGTCCGTGACGCCCACGCGCTGGAGACGGGCTATCGCCCATACAATTAGCGGCTTGCCGCCCACCCTCAGCAGCGGCTTGGGCGTGGTGTCGGTGAGCGGGCGCATACGTTCGCCGCGCCCCGCCGCCAGTATCATTGCTTTCATCAGAAGGTGTAGCCGATGCTGTGCGCGCGGCCTTCAAGCTCATCCAGTAACTGGGCCAGCGGGCCCAGTTCGCGGTAACGCGCGCTCACACGCCGCGCGTAGGCGATGAAGCGCGGCGTGTCTTTCAGGTAATGCGGCTTGCCGTCGCGATAGTTGATGCGCGCGAAAATGCCCAGCACCTTGATGTGCCGTTGAAGGCCCATCCATTCGACATCGCGCCAGAAGGTGCCGAAATCGGCATTCACCGGCAAGCCCGCCGCCTTGGCGCGCTCCCAGTAGCGGATCACCCAATCGAGCTCGCGTTCTTCCGGCCAGCTCACGAAGGCATCGCGAAACAGCGATGCCACGTCATAGGTGATCGGGCCGTACACCGCGTCCTGGAAATCCAGCATGCCGGGATTCGGCGTCGATAACATCAGATTGCGCGGCATATAATCGCGATGCACATAGACCGAGGGCTGCGCCAGCGCGGCATCGATCAGCAGCTTGGCCGCGCCGTGAAAGATCGCACGTTGCGTGCTGGTCAACGCGGTTTGCAAGTGTTTGCCGACGTACCAGTCGGGAAACAAATCGATTTCGCGCTGGAGTAACGCCGCATCGTACGGCGGCAACACGCCGGGGCGGCTGGCGCGCTGCCAGGTAATCAACGCGTCGATGGCGTCGCTGAACAAGGCATCGGTGTTGTCGGCATCGAATCCGTTTAAAAACGTGGTCGTGCCCAGATCGGTGAGCAGCAAAAATCCGCGCTCGAGGTCCTGCGCCACCACTTGCGGCACATTCAGGCCCGCCTCGCGCATCAGCGCGGCCACTTTTACAAACGGGCGGCAATCCTCTTGGGGCGGCGGCGCATCCATGGCGATCCAGGTCTGCCCATTTTGGGTGACCCGAAAGTAACGCCGAAAACTGGCGTCCGCCGAAGCCGGGGCAAGGGAAAACACGTTTGCTTTGAAGAAGTTACCCGCGAGCCACGCGTGTAGCTCCGTCAGCCGGGCATCATTTTCCGACAAAGCTTGGATTGCCTAAAGTTGGGAATTATGCGATTTTAGCACCTCACTCCGTTTTGCCCGCAACGTTCGTAACCCCCTTCCCCGCATGATGGCGTCTCCGCGTAAATCCCGTATTGCGTTAGCGTTGTTGTGCGCGCTGCCGTCGCTCGCCGCCGCGCAACAAGGCCTGCAATTGCGTCCGCAGCCGTCGCTGATTGAGTTGCCGTCGGAGAACAAAGACGATACGCCGATGTACATGGAAGGCGATCGCATGCAAGGCCACACTGATCGCGAAACCGAGGCTCAGGGCAACGCGCGTTTTCGCGGACGCGGGCAATCGATTTCCGCTGACTGGATGCGCCACGACAAGCGCGACAACGAGTTGACCGCCATCGGCAACGTGCGCATGGTGCAAGGTACGGAGCTGACCGAAGGCGCGCGGTTGCGTTACAACCTCGACACCGATCGCGGCTTGCTGGAGAACGTCCGTTATTCCCTCAGCCCCAAAGAAACCGGCGCCGCCCCGGGGGCGCGGTCCACGGTGTCGCCATTTGATGCGCGAGGTACCGCTGACCGGGCCGTGTTTGAAGGGCCGGGCCTGATGCGCGCGCAGCAGGCGACCTATACCACCTGCGAGCCTGGCGACGACTCCTGGTTGTTCCGCGCGCGTGAGATGCTGATTGACAAAAACAATAACATCGGCACCGCGCGCGACGCCACAGTCGAGTTTCTGGGCACGCCTATTTTTTACACGCCGTCCATGCGGTTCACGCTGCACCAGGAACGCAATTCGGGGTTTCTCACACCGGGCTACGGCAACTCCACCACCGGCGGCTTTGAGCTGCAGGTGCCGTATTACTGGAACATGGCACCCAACCGCGACATGACGATTACGCCGCGGCTGATGTCCAAGCGCGGACTGCAATTGCGCACGGATTTTCGCTACCTGGAGCCGCAGTATCGCGGCGAGTTTAATCTGGAGTATCTGCCCAACGATAATGTCACCGGCGCCAACCGGCAGTTGTTCAAGTTTAATCACGCGCATTCGTTTGCCAACAACTGGTCGGGTTCGCTGGATTTGAACAAAGTTTCCGACGGCAAGTATTTCTCCGACCTGTCGACACAGATTGCACTGACCTCGCAGACTTACCTGGTGCGTCAGGGCGTGTTGTCGCGCGGTGGCGAGTGGGGCAGCGGCGGAACATATTCATTTTCCACGCTGGCGCAGGGCTGGCAGACGCTGCAAAACGATCCGCTGGCGCCGCTGACGCCGCCCTATGGCCGGCGCCCGCAACTGACCCTGACCGCGCAGAACCAGAATGTGCTGTTTGGGGATTTCGATTTTCAGACCAGTTACACCGATTTTACGCATCCGACGCTGGTCAACGGTCGGCGCGTAGTGGCCTATCCCAGCCTGTCGTTTCCGTTTACCGCGCCCTATGGCTACATCACGCCAAAGATCGGCGTACACGCGTCGCGTTATTTTATCGATCAGCAAAATACGGCCGCGATGCCGGACAGGACGCGCGTGTTGCCCACGTTTACCGCCGACAGCGGACTGATATTCGAGCGCGGCGCGAACATCTTCGGCAAGGCGTATACGCAGACATTGGAGCCCAAGCTCTACTACGTGTATATCCCGTATCGCGACCAGAGCATGATCCCGAATTTCGAAAGCGGCGTGCAGGATATCAACTTCGCCACGATTTATTCGGAGAACCAATTCAGCGGCAACGACCGCATCAACGACGCCAATCAGCTCACCATCGGCGTGAACTCGCGGCTGATTAATCCCGACACCGGCGTCGAAGTGCTGCGCGCGGGCTTGGCGCAACGCTATTACTTCCGCCCGCAACAGGTCACCGTCCCTGGCGTGCCGGTGCGCAACAACCAGAGCTCGCGCTCGGATCTGCTGGCGGCGTTAAGCGGCAATGTCGCGCCAAACTGGACGGCGGATTTCGGCTGGCAATACAACACCGATACCGCCCGGACCCAGCGCATGAGTGTTGCCGCGCGTTATCAGCCGGAACAAGGCAAGGTGCTGAATCTCGCCTATCGCCACGTGGTGAATTCGTTCCGCCAGTTCGATGTGTCTGGGCAATGGCCGATCGCCGGCAAATGGAACGCCGTGGGCCGCTGGAATTATTCGATGCAGGACAAGCGACTGCTCGAAGCGGTGGCTGGCGTCGAATATGACGGCGGCTGCTGGGCGCTGCGCTTCGTCGGCCACCGTTTGTCCACTGCCACCAATGCCAGCACCAGCGCGGTGTTTATTGAGCTGGAATTGAATGGCGTCACCCGTGTCGGGTCGAACCCGTTGGCCGTTCTGCAAAGAAACATCAGCGGCTATACTCGCCACGATCCGCGCCAATCGCGACCCAACGAATATTTCGTGCCGGAACGCTAGTCACTTCCCCTTTGGATGTTTGCAGGTAACTATATGTTTTTAAAAGATATTTTTGTTGTCACGCGCATGGTGGCATTGTCAGCGGCTTTCGTGCCGGTAGCGGCTTGGGCGCAACTCAAACCGCCATCACAGTCGCAGCCCGCGTTGCAAGTGCAGCCGCAGTCGAAGCCCAAGCCGCGCCCCATCGTCACCCTCGATCGCATCATCGCGGTGATCAACGACGAAGTGATTACGCGTAACGATCTGAACGAGCGTATCGGTTTGGCTGAAGCTCAACTGCGGCGACAAGGCACGCCGGCCCCGGCGCGGCCCATCCTCGAACGGCAATTGCTGGAACGCATGATCGCTGACCGCGCGCAAGTCCAGTTCGCCAGAGACAACGGCTTGCGTATTGACGATGTGGAGCTCGACCGCGCCATTGCCCGTATCGCGGAAGATAACAAGATCTCGGTGCCGCAGTTGCGCGAGGCGCTGAAGCGCGATGGCGTGCCGTTCATCAAATTCCGCGAGGATATTCGCAGCCAGATAGTGATGGCGCGGCTGCGCGAGCGCGAAGTCGACGACAAGATCGTCATCACCGAAAGTGAAATCGACAACATGCTCGCCAATCCGCAGCAGCAGGCGGCGGGTGCGGATGAATTCGAGGTGTCGCACATCCTCGTGCGGGTACCGGAGAACGCACGACCCGATCAGATACAGGAGCGGTTGACGCGCGCCGAGCAGGCGCTGACGCAACTGAAGTCCGGCTCCGATTTCCGGCAGATCGCCGCGACCTTCTCCGATTCACCCGATGCGTTGCAAGGCGGCGGTATGGGCTGGCGCGACGGCGACCGGCTGCCGACCTTGTTCTTTGACGCGTTACGTATCATGAAATCTGGCGAAGTCAGCCCCATTTTGCGTAGTCCCAACGGTTTTCACATCCTCAAGCTGAATGACCGCCGCGGCGGGCAAGGGCCGCTGCTGGTGCAGCAGACCAGCGCGCGCCATATCCTGATCAAGGCGAGCGAGCTGGTATCCGACAACGAAGCGCGCAACCGCCTGCGCAATCTGAAGGAGCGCCTAGAAAACAAGGGCGACTTTGCCCAGCTTGCTCGCGCCAACTCCGAGGACACCAGTGCCGCCAGAGGCGGCGATCTCGGCTGGTTGTCGCCCGGGGACACCGTGCCGGAATTCGAACGCGCGATGAACGCGTTAAAGCTCAGCGAGATCAGCGAGCCGGTGCGCTCGCCCTTCGGCTGGCACCTGATTCAAGTCACCGAGCGGCGCAGCTCCGACATGTCCAAGGAGCGCCGCCGCCTCTCCGCGCGCCAGGCGCTGCGCGAGCGCAAGAGCGAAGAAGCCTACGAAGAATGGGTGCGCCAGTTGCGCGACCGCGCGTTCGTCGAGATTCGTCTCGAGGAACGCTAACGCGCACCATGTTGCCGACCATAGCCGTCACCGCCGGGGAACCCGCGGGTGTTGGCCCCGAAATCTGCGCCGCACTAGTGGCGGCGGCACTACCCGCGCGCATCGTGGTGATCGCGGATCGGGAGTTGCTGCGCGAACGCACGCAAATCGACTGGGCGGATTTCACTGGCGGATGCACCGTGACCACGGCCAGTGTGTGCGTGCTGCATGTGCCGCTGATCGAGCCGTCCGAGGCGGGCACATTGAATGCCGCCAACAGCCGTTATGTGCTGCGCACGCTGGGTGTCGCCTGCGATGGCTGCACCGACGGCCTCTTCGACGCCATCGCGACTGCCCCGGTGCATAAGGGCATCATCAACGATGCCGGCATCGCGTTCACCGGGCACACCGAGTTTTTGCAGGCGCGCACGCACGCGCCGCACGTGGTGATGATGCTGGCGGGCGGCGGTCTGCGCGTGGCGCTGGCCACCACGCACTTGGCGCTGAAGGATGTCGCGGCGCACATCACGCGTGACAGCCTGACGCGGACGCTGCGCGTGTTGAACCATGATCTGCAACAATATTTCGGCATCGCCGCACCGCGCATCGCGGTGGCGGGACTGAATCCGCACGCGGGCGAATCCGGCCACTTGGGGTGCGAGGAAATCGACGTTATCGCGCCGGTAATCCATGCGCTACGCGCCGAAGGCATGCATCTTTCCGATCCGCTTCCCGCCGATACATTATTCAATCCCGAACGGTTGAAACATTACGACGCCGTGCTGGCGATGTACCACGATCAGGGTTTGCCGGTGCTCAAGTACGCGAGCTTCGGCGCGGGCGTGAACATCACGCTGGGGCTGCCGATCATCCGCACCTCGGTCGATCACGGCACCGCGCTCGACATCGCCGGTCAGGGCAAGGCCGACGTCGGCAGCCTGATCGAAGCGGTCAAACTCGCCATCGAACTGGCTAACGCAAAGCGCAACGTCTGACCGCCGTGGGCCACCAACCCCGCAAACGATTCGGGCAAAATTTTCTTCAAAAACAAGAAGTTATAGATGATATCGTTCACGTTATCAAGCCGCACCCCGATGACCTGATGGTGGAGATCGGCCCCGGCCTCGGCGCGCTGACCAACCCGCTGGCCAAGGCATTGAAGCAGTTGCACGTGATCGAACTGGACCGCGATATCGTCAGCCGGCTGCGCGACAAACACGCCGGTGGCAACGTGGTGATCCACGAAGGCGACGCGCTGAAATTCGATTTCGCCTCGCTCAGCGGCGGATTGCGCGCGCAGTTGCGTATCGTCGGCAATCTGCCCTACAACATCTCCACCCCATTGCTGTTTCATCTCGCCGAACAAATCGATTGCGTGCGCGACATCCACGCCATGCTGCAAAAAGAAGTGGTCGAGCGCATGGTGGCCGCGCCCGATTCTGCCGCCTACGGACGCCTGTCGGTCGCGCTGCAATATCGGTTTGAAATGGAAAAAGTGCTCGACGTCGGCCCGGAGTCGTTTTACCCGGTGCCGAAGGTTAATTCTGCCGTGATACGCATGTTGCCGCGCGCAAAAAATGAACTCACGGCAACTGACGAAGTGCTGTTCGCGCGCATTGTCACCACCGCGTTTTCACAGCGACGCAAAACGCTGCGCAATACGCTGCGCAATATACTGGCGTTAAAAGCCTTCGAGGCTCTAGGCGTTGATCCGCAGGCGCGGGCGGAGACGCTGGGGGTGGGCGATTTTGTGCGGATCGCCAACTGGGTCTCGCAACAGCAAACGGCTTAAGCTTTCTTCCGCTGCACGAACTCAATCTTGTATCCATCCGGGTCTTCGACAAACGCAATTACCGTGGTGCCGTGTTTCATCGGCCCCGGTTCGCGCGTGACTTTGCCGCCGCGTTTTTTGACTTCTTCGCAGGTTTTGTAGGCGTCATCGACTTCAATCGCCACATGGCCGTAACCGTTGCCCAGATCGTAGGAGGGGGTGTCCCAGTTGTAGGTCAGTTCCAGCACCGATGTTTTGGATTCGTCGTCGTAACCCACGAAGGTGTTGGTGAAGCGGCCAGACGGGTACTCGGACTGGCGCAGCAGTTTCATGCCCAGCACCTGCGTGTAAAAGTCGATTGAGCGTTGCAGGTTGCCCACGCGAATCATGGTATGCAGCATTCTCATTGCGGCGCTCCTGTGTGAAATTTCCGGTTAAATTTGCACCATTTCAAAATCGTCTTTGCGCGCGCCGCATTCCGGACACGTCCAGTTGATCGGCACGTCTTCCCATGTAGTGCCGGGGGCGATGCCTTCGTCGGGCAAGCCCGCTTCTTCGCTGTAGATCCAGCCGCAGATGAGACACATCCAGGATTTATAAACGGGGGCTTCGTTGGGCATGATGGGTCACGGATAAAGGAGTGAATTGCGCTAGAATCGAATTTTAATCGATTCGGCTTGCGGTTTCTTCTGCGGGTCTCATTTCTGAACCTCTCCATGCCCGAAGTACCCCCCATCGTACTGGTTTTTTCCGCCACCGATCCCACCGGCGGCGCGGGCATGCAGGCGGATATTCTCACGCTGGCGAGCATGGGCTGCCATCCGCTGTCGGTGATTACCGCGATCACGGTGCAGGATACGATGGGCGTGGACGATATTATGCCGATCGATGCCGACTGGATCGCCGATCAGGCGCGCTGCGTGCTCGAAGACATGCCGGTGGCGGCGTTCAAAATCGGCGTCATCGGCAGTGTGGATGCGGTTACCGCCATCGCCGAGGTGGTGTCGGATTACCCCGAGATTCCGCTGATCCTCGACCCGGTGTTGAGTTCCGGCCGCGGTGATGAGCTGGCGAACGAAGACATCCTGGTGGCGATGCGCGAATTGCTGATTCCGCAAACCACCATCATCACGCCCAACAGTTTGGAAGCGCGCCGCCTTGCGCTGAACGACCGCGACGACAAGGACGATCCCGATCTGGCGGAATGCGCAAAACGCATCATCGCCTCGGGTTGCGAATACGTGCTGATCACCGGCACCCACGAAAATACCCTGCAAGTAGTGAATATTCTGTACGGCGAATCGGGCACGGTCACCAGTGAATCATGGCCGCGCCTGCCGGGGCAGTACCACGGGTCGGGCTGCACGCTGGCCTCCGCCATTGCGGCCACCATCGCCAACGGCCTGCCGATGGACGAGGCGGTAAAAGACGCGCAGGAATATACCTGGCAGACGTTGAAGGCGGGATTTCGCGCCGGCATGGGACAACACATCCCCGACCGCTTGTTCTGGGCGCGCGAGGAAGAGCACGCCGATACCGCTGATGCCGCCGATACCGCTGCGCCGCCCGCCGACGACCGAAACGATAAACCATGAAACGCCTTGCACAGATTGCCGGCTTGTATGGCGTCACGCCCGACGACGCGGACAGCGCGCGTCTGCTGACGCGCGTGCGCGCCGCGCTCGCTGGCGGCATGCGCATCCTGCAATACCGCAACAAAACGGCGGATGCCGGGTTGCGCCGCGAGCAGGCCGCAGCGCTGCGCGCGTTGTGCCGCGACTACGGTGCGGCGCTAATCATCAATGACGATCTTGAGCTGGCGCTGGCGGTCGATGCCGACGGCCTGCATCTGGGCGGCGAAGATGGCTCGCTGGCGGCAGCACGCGCGCGGCTGGGGCCGGATAAGTGGCTCGGCGCATCGTGTTACCGCAGCCTCGACAACGCCGAACGGGCGCTTACCGAGGGCGCGGATCACATTGCTTTCGGCAGTTTTTTTGTCTCCACCGTCAAGCCCGGCGCAGTGCGTTCGACGCCTTCGATATTGACCGAGGCAAAACAAAAATTCAACGTGCCGGTAGTGGCTATCGGCGGCATTACGCTCGACAATGCCTGTGCGTTGATCGCCGCCGGCGCGGACAGCGTGGCGCTGATCACGGCATTATTCAGCGCGCCGGACGTGACGCTTGCGGCACAGAAATTCAACGCGCTGTTTGGCGACGTAGTTCGGTGAACACTGTCGGGTGACCCCATGAAACAAAGCCAGAAACTGTTTAACCACGCGCAATTGCTGATTCCGGGCGGCGTCAATTCGCCGGTGCGGGCGTTTCGCTCGGTGGGGGGCATACCGCTTTTCATCAAGCGCGGGCGCGGCTCGCAGATCTGGGATGCCGACGGCAATGTTTACATCGATTACGTGGGGTCGTGGGGGCCGCTGATCGCGGGCCACGCGCATCCGGACGTGGTGAAGGCCGTGCAGCAAGCCGCCGAGCGCGGGCTGTCGTTTGGCGCGCCGACCGAGGCGGAACTGGACATGGCGAGCCTGCTGGTAAAGCTGGTGCCGTCTATGGAGCAGGTGCGGCTGGTCAGTTCGGGCACCGAAGCCACCATGAGCGCGATCCGTGTCGCGCGTGGTTACACGCGGCGCTCGAAAATCATCAAGTTCGAGGGCTGCTACCACGGCCATGCTGACGCGCTGTTGGTCAAGGCGGGATCGGGAGCGCTGACGTTCGGCCAGCCGTCGTCGGCGGGTGTGCCGCCGGAAACGGCGGCGCATACGCTGGTGCTGGATTTCAACGATGAAACCACGCTGCAGGCTGCGTTTGAACGCGAGGGTAACGATATTGCCGCGGTCATCGTCGAGCCGGTGGTGGGCAATGCCAATCTGATCGCGCCGAGGGCGGGCTTTTTGCAACGGCTGCGCGAGTTATGCACGCAGTACGGCGCGGTGCTGATTTTCGACGAAGTGATGACCGGCTTTCGCGTCGCGCTGGGTGGCGCGCAGGCGGTGTACGGCATCAAGCCCGACATGACGACGCTGGGCAAAGTGATCGGCGGCGGCATGCCGGTGGGTGCGTTCGGCGGTCGGCGCGACATCATGCAGTGCGTGGCGCCGCTGGGGCCGGTGTATCAGGCCGGTACGCTGTCGGGCAATCCGGTGGCGGTGGCGGCGGGTTTGGCCACGCTGGCGCTGGTGCAGGCGCCGGGTTTCTACGACAAGCTCACCGCCACCGCTTACGCGCTGTGCAAAGGCTTAAACGAGGCGGCGGCATCGCACCATATCGCGTTTTGCGCGCAGCACGTTGGCGGCATGTTCGGTTTGTATTTTCGCGATGTCAGCAACGGACCGCCGCAAACCTACACGGAAGTCATGCAGTGCGACAAGGAGCGCTTCAACACGTTTTTTCACGCCATGCTGGCGGAAGGCGTGTATCTCGCGCCGTCGGCG
Organism: uncultured Burkholderiales bacterium; assembly: GCA_963924885.1. Lineage (GTDB taxonomy): Bacteria > Pseudomonadota > Gammaproteobacteria > Burkholderiales > SG8-41 > UBA5216. The sequence goes on from CAWUUY010000107.1 coordinate 36,588, forward strand.
TATGAAGCGGGGTTTGTGTCGTCGGCGCACAGCGCAGCCGACATCGAAAAAACCCTGGCCGCCGCCGAAAAGGCTTTTGTCGCTCTATAAATAATTGTTTTAAAACAAAACTTATGGAGTTTTGAGCTAGCGCAGTCCGGCGATATATTCCGACACGGCGGCCATCTCGCGGTCCGACAATTTGCCGGCGACGGTGCGCATCATGCTGTTGAGATCATTTTTGCGCTCGCCCGCGCGGAACGTCTTCAATTGCGCGGCGGTGTATTCGGCGTGCTGGCCGGCGACGCGCGGATACTGCGCCGGCAGGCCCGCGCCGTTGGGCGAGTGACACGACGCGCAGGCGGCCAAGCCCTTGGCCGCGATACCACCGCGATAAATCAGTTGTCCCTGTTTGACCAGTTCCGCATCGCGCGCGGCGCGCGGGCGCGGCGTCTGGCTGGCGTAATACATGGCGACGTTTTTCATGTCGTCGTCGGACAGCGGCGCGGCCATGCCGGCCATCACGGGATTGTTGCGCTCGGCGGGCTTACCGTCTTTTGCTTTGAAATTGCTGAGTTGCTTATAGAGATACTCAGGGTGCTGCCCGGCCAGGCTCGGGTTGACCGCGAGCGGGCTGTTGCCGTCCGGGCCGTGACACGCCGCACATACCTTGGCGGCGATTTCCTGACCCTTGGCAGCGTCACCTTTGACGACATATTGTGCAAACAACGAGGGTGCGAATGTGACGCAGGCGACCGTCGCCAGGATCAGGCGGAATTTCATGAAAGCTCCGAAGGACACAAAATAGACAGGGGAATTACCATCACCGTATTGTATAGTACACGGCTATTTACGCGCCAGAATCCGGCGCATTTACAAAGACCTAGGTGCTAGGCACAACATGGTGCAATCCTGCGATGACCCATCCCGCCGTCGAATTTTTAGCCTCCGCGCACCGCATGGAGGAAATGTGGTCGGACACCGGTCGCGAGGTCGCTTTTGCAGGGCGCTCCAACGCTGGAAAATCCAGCGCCATCAATGCGCTGGCGGCCAAACACAAATTGGCGTTTGTGAGCAAAACGCCCGGACGCACGCAAACCATCAATTTTTTCAGTGCGGGCAAAAACCGCCGCTGGGTGGATTTGCCGGGTTACGGCTATGCCAAGGTCTCGAAAACCGAACGCGCGCACTGGGGCCAGTTAATAAGCGCTTACCTGACAGAGCGTAAGTCATTATCTGGGTTGATTATTTTGACGGACTCACGCCATGGTATCAAGCCACTGGACGCGCAGTTGATCGCTTGGTTTTCGCCCACGCGGCGGCCTATCCACGTGTTGTTGACCAAGGCCGACAAGCTGACCCAAAGTGAGTCGATGGCAATACTGCGCAAGGTAACGGGTGAGCTGGCGCGCGGCTATGCCAATTGCACGGTGCAGCTTTTTTCCGCCACGGCGAATCGTGGTGTGGCGGAGGTCAATACGATAGTCGCCGGTTGGCTCGAAGTGCCGTCCGAATCATCAGAATAGCGTACAGAAAAAACCCCCGGTAAAGGGGAGTAAACCGGGGGCGAAAATGCCATTATTTGGAAGTTATCCGAAATAAGGCGCCCGCTCAGGGAGGTGAAGCGGGAGACGTAAAACGCGTCTATTACTAAGACGCTTATAATCGGCAAGAGTTCCCAAGCCCGGCTCCAAATACATTTCTTTCTGTAATCATCATCTTATGAGCAAACTTTCGCTAGGGGCATTCCCCCAGCGCCGCATGCGCCGCATGCGGCGGGATGATTTCTCGCGGCGGCTGATGCGCGAAAACCGTCTGACGGTGGACAACCTGATTTATCCGGTGTTCATCATCGACGGTAAGAACCGCACGCAGAAAATCGATTCCATGCCCGGCGTCGAGCGCTACACCATCGACAAGCTGCTAGTGCGCGCGGAAGAATGCGTGAAGCTGGGCATACCGGCGCTGGCGCTGTTTCCCGCCGTGGAAGCGCGCTTGAAAACCGCCGATGGCCGCGAAGCCGTCAACCCGAAAGGGTTAGTCCCGCACGCGGTGGCAGCGCTGAAAAAACATTTCCCTGAACTCGGTATCATCACTGACGCCGCGCTTGATCCGTACACCACACATGGCCACGACGGCGTACTCGACAGTAAAGGCTATGTGCTTAACGACAAAACCGTCAGCGTGCTGCAACAGCAGGCGCTGGTGTGCGCGGGCGCGGGCGTGGATATCGTCGCGCCGTCGGACATGATGGATGGCCGCGTGGGCGCGATCCGCGCAGCGCTGGATGAAAAAAAATTCATCCATACGCGCATCCTGTCCTATGCCGCGAAATACGCGTCGGGATTTTACGGCCCGTTTCGCGACGCGGTGGGCTCCAGCAAAACACTGGGCGGTGGCAACAAATATACCTACCAAATGGATCCGGCCATCAGCGACGAGGCGCTGCGCGAAGTCGCACTCGATCTCGAAGAAGGCGCGGACATGGTGATGGTCAAACCCGGCATGCCGTACCTCGACATCGTGCGCCGCGTGAAAGACGAATTCCGTGTGCCGACCTATGTGTATCAGGTCAGCGGCGAATACGCGATGTTGAAAGCGGCTTCGATCAACGGCTGGCTTGATGAGCGGCGTTGCGTGATGGAAGCGCTGCTGGCGTTCCGGCGCGCGGGCGCGGATGGGATACTGACTTACTTCGCGGTGGATGCGGCGCGGTGGTTAAAAGCGGGTGGTTAAAAAACGGCCCGGCTACCGCAGTTACGTTTGCGACAACAGCGCTTCCACCGCCGCCAGCTTCGCCCGCTCAATCGCTTTCCCTGCCGGCGAACTTTTGATCGGCAGCCGTTCGTCGCGCGGCGACAACACCACAATTTCGATTTCCACGCCATCGTCGTCAACGATGAACTGCGGCACGGTAATGCGGCTGTCGCCGCTATAGAGCGTGGCCTGATCGGCTTCGTAGTCGGCGCCGAGGTCGATCAGATGCGTTTCGACGCCCTTGATGTCGTCGGTAAAGAGTTGCAACTGGATGCCGGCGTACTTGCCGGCAATACCGGACAGCACATTGCCCACCAAGTAGGGATTGAATTTTTCCAGCGCGGTCATGGCGCGCACCGCGATCTCACGCAACTCGGCGAGTTGCTCGCGGTGGGCATCGGGGTGGTAAATCTCGCGGTACTCGCGCAGCGCGGCGTCGATCTCGTCGTTACCCGGCAAGTGGCGCGTGTCGGCGACACCGGCCTGACGCGCGGCCTTGCGTTTGGCCAAGCCATGGTCTTCGACGCCATCTTCAGCCATGATGCGCGCGGCCAGATGAGCAATTTGCGCACGCTCGTCGTTACGCGACATTATTTTTTAAAACAATTGGTTACGTGCCGCATCCGGCAAGGCGGGCGTGGCGCCGGGCTTGTCGCCGGTTTCAGCCTCGCCGCGCGGCGCGAATTCCTGGTAATAGACCTCGCCGCCGGTGGTTTGCAGACCTTGCGGCGCTTCGAGTGATTGATCCGGCACACCCTTGAGCGCGACTCCCATGTAGTTGATCCAGATCGGCAAAGCGACGCCGCCGCCGGTTTCGTTGCGGCCCAGCGTTTGCGGCTGGTCGTAGCCCACCCACACCACGCCGACAAGACCGGCGTTATAGCCGGCGAACCATGCATCGAGAAAATCATTGGTGGTGCCTGTCTTGCCGCCCAGATCATTGCGACCCAGCTTCATCGCCGCTGCCGCCGTGCCGCCGCGCACCACGTCGCGCATCATGCTGGTCATGATATGCGCGTTGCGCGCGTCGATCACGCGTTCAGCGCCTTCGCCAGCGCGGGCGGGTTTGGCCTCGAACAACACGGCGCCGCGGCTGTCTTCGACACGCTGGATAAAGTACGGTTTCACGCGAAAGCCGCCGTTGGCAAACACCGAATAGCCGCCGACCATTTGCATCGGCGTCACGTTGCCCGCGCCCAGCGCCATGGTGAGATACGGCGGATGCAGCTTGGCCTCGAAACCGAACTTGGTAATGTAATCCTGCGCGTAGTTAGTGCCGATGGATTGCAGGATGCGTATCGACACCAGGTTTTTCGAGCGCATCAGCGCGTTGCGCATGGGCATCGGGCCGTCGTATTTGCCGTCATAGTTTTTCGGATCCCATGCCTGCCCGCCGGTTTGCGTGGCGGTGAGTTGCAGCGGCTCGTCGTTGATAATGGTCGAGGGCGTAAAGCCTTTTTCCAGCGCCGCCGAATAGATGAACGGCTTGAAGCTGGATCCTGGTTGCCGGAGCGCCTGCGTGGCGTGGTTGTATTGCGCGCGATTAAAATCAAATCCGCCGACCAGCGCGCGAATCGCGCCATCCTTGGGGTCGGCGGAAACGAGCGTGGATTCGACGGCGGGCAATTGCGTGATGATCCAGCGCTTCTTGTCGTCGGGCTGCACGCGAATAATCGCGCCGCGGCGGATACGCAGATTGGGGCCGGCCTTGTCGGTCAACGCCTCCGCCACGAATTTGAGGCCCACGTCGGTAATCTCGATCCATCCGCCGCCGCGCCGGTAGGCCTTGACGCGTTTGGGCGAGGCCTCTGTGACCATGGCGGCAACGATGTCGTCACTGTCGGCGTGCTCCTGCAAGGCTTCTTCGAGCGCTTCCTGCGTTGCGTTCGCCTGTACTTCGGCGTAGGCCTCTGGGCCGCGGTAGCCGTGCCGGCGATCGTATTCGAGCACGCCCTTGCGCAACGCCGCATAGGCTGCGGTCTGGTGATCCACCAGGATGGTGGTATAGACCCTCAGGCCCAGTGAGTAGGCGCCGTCCTGGTAGCGCTCGTACATGGTCTGGCGCACCATTTCCGCAACGTATTCGGCGCGGGTGGCGAATTCATTGAGTTCGTTTTTGACGACAACGGGCTGTTTGTCGGTCTCGGCTTGTTGCACAGCAGTAATCGCGCCCATTTCACGCATGCGGCGCAGCACGTACTGCTGGCGCAGCTTGGCGCGAGCCGGGTTGGCGACCGGGTTAAAACTCGATGGCGCTTTGGGCAATCCGGCCAGCATGGCAGTTTCACCCAACGTCAGTTGATCCAAGGATTTGCCGTAGTAGATGCGCGCGGCGGAGGCAAAACCGTAGGCACGTTGGCCCAGATAAATCTGGTTGATATAGAGCTCCAGAATCTGCGACTTGCCGAGGCTGGATTCGATCTTGAAGGCCAGCAGCATTTCGTTAAATTTTCGGGTCAGCGTTTTTTCGCGTGACAGAAAAAAGTTGCGCGCCACCTGCATGGTGATGGTGGAGGCGCCCTGGCGCGGGCCGGTGAGCGTGAAGTTGGCGATGGCGGCACGCGCAAGGCCAATGTAATCGACGCCCTTGTGCTGGTAATAACGCTCGTCCTCGGCGGCAAGGATGGCGTCCACCATGACCTTGGGCACCTGTTCAATGGCTACCACGGCGCGGCGCTCTTCGCCGAACTCACCGATCAGTTTGCCGTCGGCGCTATAGACCCGCAGCGGAACCTTGGGGCGGTAATCGGTCAGGACTTCCAGCGACGGGAGGTTCGGCCAAACCATCACCGCGACGAACGCAAACAGCAGCGCTGTTGCGAAAATGCCCACAACCACAAGCAATAGGGGATAGGTGACCCAGCGAACAGACATTTAGCGGTGGCTTTCCATAAAATAACTTGTAAAAATTCATACACTTAAACGCATTTGTTAATAGGGCACTTGAATAGCTGATGACGCGAAATCAACATAAGTTATACTATATCTCAGAATATTAATTTGCTCTAACCGAAGGCGAGCGGGCCGTAAGTAAAAATTGATTGATAAACAATAATTTAGCGTCGAGACTAAAAGTAACTTTCAGGCGAAAACACATATATGCCCATTCTTAAAGGAAAAATTGGTGGCGGGTTGGAGGCCTTGAAGAGCATGTTCAAAGTCAAAACTCCGCCATTGATTGGCGTGGATATCAGCACCTCCGCCGTGAAAATGGTCGAGCTGACGGATCGCGGCAGCGGCATGTATCAAGTTGAGCGTTACGCGATCGAGCCGTTGCCCCGTGATTCGGTGGTGGAAGGCAATATCAATAATCTGGATGCCGTGAGCGAGACTCTTAAACGTTGCCACGCCAAATTGGGCAGCAGCATCAAGAATGTTGCCATCGCACTGCCCAACGCTGCCGTCATCAGCAAAAAAATCCTCGTGCCCTCCGGATTGACCGAGGATGAGATAGAAGTTCAAGTTGAAACCGAAGCCAATCAGTACATCCCGTTTTCGCTGGATGAAGTCAATCTGGATTTTCAGGTGCTCGGTCCGGCGCCCGGCAGCCCTGATGACGTCGAAGTCATGATTGCCGCGTCGCGCAAGGAAAAAATCGAAGATCGCGTGGCAGTATCGGACGTTGCCGGGCTCAAGGCCACGGTGGTTGATGTTGACCTGTTCGCCGCCCAGTCGGCGTTTGAGTTGATCGAAACGCAGCTCCCGGACAAGGGCAAGGACCAGAACATTGCCATTATCGATGTCGGCGCTAGTTTCACCAACGTCAACGTGCTGCGCAATAGACAGTCAATCTACCTGCGCGAGCAGCCATTTGGCGGCGCGCAACTGACACAGGAAATTCAGGGCAAGTTCGGGCTGTCGCGCGAAGAGGCCGAAGTCGCCAAGCGTGCAGGCGGCCTGCCCGACAATTACGAAAAAGATGTACTGAATCCGTTTCTGGAAAATCTCGGCCTGGAAGTGGCGCGCGCGCTGCAATTCTTTTTCACCTCGACCCAGCACAATCAGGTCAATCACATCGTTCTGTCAGGTGGATGCGCGGCGCTTCCAGGCGCGGATGCCGCCGTGGCGAAACGCACCCAGGTCAATACGATTATTGCCAACCCGTTTGCCAACATGGCGCTGTCGTCCAAGGTGCGGCCCAAAAGCCTTGCACAGGACGCGCCGTCACTGATGGTGGCCTGCGGTTTGGCACTGCGGAGGTTTGACGCATGATGCGCATCAACTTACTGCCGCATCGCGAGATCCGGCGCAAACAGCAGCAACAGCAGTTTTTCGCGGCATTGGGGCTCGTGGCAATCGTGGGGGCGGTAGTGGCCGGAGGCATCTATTATTATCTGGAAGAAGAGAACGCCAATCACGTCAGCCGTAACAAGTATCTCGCCGAGGAAATCGCCAAGGTCGACAAGGAAATCGAGGAAATCAACCGGCTGAAAGAGCAGACCGCGTCGCTGCTCTCGCGCAAGCAAGTCGTGGAAACGCTGCAAAGCAACCGGTCCGAAACCGTGCATCTGCTGGATCAGTTAGTGCGGCAACTTCCGGACGGCATGTATTTTTCACAGGTCAAGCAGCAGGGCAGCAAAGTAACCGTGAACGGCGTTACCCAATCGCAGGCGCGCGTGTCGACATTGATGCGCAATCTGGAATCATCCCAAAAGCTGGGAAATCCGGCGCTGGTCGAGATCAAGGCGGTTCAGCAAGGGGCGACGCGTGCGAACGAATTCACGATGAACGTTACTATTGTTCGGCCGAAGGCGGAAGACCCGTCAAAAGCACCCGCCAAAAAAGGATAACTTGCCATGACACTGAATGAACTGCGTCGGCTTGATCCCAAAAAGATAGGATCATGGCCGGTACTGCCTAAACTGGGTGTACTGCTGGTCGTGTTGCTGTTGATACTAGGCGCGGCCTACTGGTTTGTTTGGGCTGATCAACTTGCCCGGATCAATGCCGAGAGTGCGAAAACCGTGCAATTGAAAACGACTTTTGTTGAAAAGAAGACCGTGGCGGTTAATCTGCCCGCGTATCGCAAGCAATTGGATGACATTGAAAAGCAATTTGGCGCACTGCTCAGGCAGCTTCCAGGCAAATCCGAGATGGATGCCTTGTTGACCGATATCAACCAAGCAGGGTTGGGGCGCGGCCTGCAATTCGAATTGTTCAAGCCCGCGGCCAGCGAAGCAGTTAAGGATTTTTATGCCGAGTTGCCCATCACCATCCGGGTGACGGGCAACTATCACGATATCGGAGCCTTTGCGGGGGATATCGGTAAGCTGTCGAGAATCGTGACGCTCAACGACATTAGCGTGGGCGGCGGTAAGGGTGCGCTGACCATGGATGCGACGGCGATGACGTATCGCTATCTGGACGAAGCCGAGGTGGCGGATAACAACAGAAAAAGGGCGGCAGCAGCGGCAGGCGCCAAGAAAGGCGCGGCGCCGCCTCCTGCACCGAAAAAATGATGCGTATGCCTAAATATCTGATCCCGATGTTCGCGTGCATGGTGCTGGCAGCCTGCGGCGGTGAAAAGCATTCTGACTTGCGCCAATGGGTCAAAGAGCAGGATAACCTGCCACGCGGCCGCATACCCCCGCTGCCGGAGGTCAAGCCGTACAGCCCGGTTGAATACAACGCGTTTGACCTCACAGATCCGTTCAAGCCGCGAAAAATCGAGCCGCCGAAAGGCGCGGTGGCCGGCGGTTTACAGCCGGACGTTAATCGGCGTCGCGAACCCTTGGAGGCCTATCCGCTTGAGGCATTGAAGATGGTCGGAATTCTCAAGCAAAAGGGGTATTTCGCCTTGGTCAAGGCTCCCGACAACAGTTTGTTTCAGGTCAAATTGGGCAATTACCTGGGGCAGAATTTCGGGCGCATCACGGATATTTCCGATACTTCGATAAAGCTCAGAGAAATCGTGCAGGACAGCAACGGCAACTGGGAAGAGAAGGATCAGACGCTGTTGTTGCAGGAATGACCAGGAGAACAAAATGAAAATCACCCATCCGTCGTTGTTAGTCTTTGTGCGAAACGTGTTGTTTGCCACCGTGCTCGGTGTCGGGGCTCAATCGGCGCTCGCACAAAACAGCATCGAAAGTGTCAATGTATCCCCCCAGAGTGGCGGCAAGGTTGTAGTCCGCATCGGGCTAAAGGAGGCATTGGCCGCACCTCCCGCAGGATTTACCGTGAACAATCCGCCGCGCCTTGCGTTTGACTTTGCCAACACTGGCAACGCCCTAGGCAGAAATGTACAGGACGTATCGGATCCCGATATTCGGCGTATCAATATTGTTCAGGCCGGTAACCGTACTCGCATGGTGTTGGAACTGACCCGTGCGCTGAACTACGAAACGCAGATTGACGGCAAGACCGTGCTGATCACATTGCAGGGCGGTGCTGGTGCGGCTGCTGCCTCAGGTGCAGGTGCTCAACGGTTCGCGGAAGCCCCCGCTGCCGATCAGAAACACAGCTTGCGCAACGTCGATTTTCGCCGCGGCACTGCCGGAGAAGGTCGTGTAGTGATTGATCTGTCGGATAGTCAGGTGGGTATAGATGTGCGCAGACAGGGTCGATCCATCGTTGTCGACTTTCTGAATTCCGATTTGCCGGCCAATTTGGCGAAACGTTTCGATGTGGCTGATTTTGGCACACCGGTGCAGTTGGTTGAAGCCACAAAACAAGGTGGCAACGCACGCGTGACGATTACGCCGACGGGTAACTGGGAACACTCGGCGTATCAGGCCGACAACCGGTTCATCGTGGAGGTCAAGCGCGTGGTTGAAGACCCGAACCGTCTGGTGCGGCCGGGCTTTGCCGGAGAAAAGCTCTCGCTTAATTTCCAGAACGTCGAGGTTCGTTCAGTGCTGCAAGTGCTGGCGGATTTTACCGGCCTGAATATTATTACCAGCGATTCGGTCTCGGGTAACCTGACATTGCGTCTCAAAGACGTGCCGTGGGATCAGGCGCTGGACATCATCATGCGCAGCAAGGGTCTGGACATGCGCAAGGAGGGCAATGTGGTGTGGATTGCCCCGCGTGATGAACTGGCGACACGGGAAAAACTGGCGCTGGAGTCGCGTTCGCAAATTGCCGATTTGGAGCCGACGCAGACCGAAAGCTTCCAGTTGAATTATCAGAAAGCGGCTGACGTTCAGGCGCTGCTGTCAAATGCTACGCAACGCATCTTGTCCAAGCGTGGCAGTGCGGTCGTGGATGCGCGCACCAATCAGGTTTTTGTGCAGGACACGCCTAGCCGCCTTGAGGATGTACGCCGATTGATCCGTGTTATCGATGTTCCGGTGCGCCAAGTGATGATTGAGGCGCGTATCGTAGAGGCCTCCGACACGTTTAGCCGCAACTTGGGTGCTCGTCTTTCCTACAACGATACAACCACGAATCAGATCGGTCTGCCGTTGAATGGCTCGAATCCCCTGCGACTCGGCGTGGGCGCCAGCAGCACGACACCCGCCATCGGCAGCACGGCAGGATTGTTGAATCTGGTGTTGTTTAACAATAAACAAACACGCTTTCTGAATCTGGAACTGTCGGCGCTGCAAGCGGATGGCAAAGGCAAGATTATTTCCAGTCCGCGCGTCATTACCGCCAATCAGAACGAGGCGACCATAGAGCAAGGTACCGAGATACCGTATCAGCAGGCCTCTTCCAGCGGCGCAACCACGGTGTCGTTCAAGAAAGCCACGCTGTCACTCAAGGTCAAGCCGCAGGTGACGCCCGACGACAACGTGATCATGACGCTGAAGATCAACAAGGACTCGCGTGGCACTGAGACCTTATCCGGACCGGCGATTGACACCAAGCAAGTTTCGACCGAGGTGTTAGTTGAAAATGGCGGAACGGTGGTGCTCGGGGGCATCTACTCCTCGGAAGAGAGTTCAACGACAACCAAGACACCGGTTCTGGGCGACCTTCCTTATGTTGGTTTCCTGTTCAAGAGCAACCGCAAGCTCGATGAGCGGCGCGAATTGCTGGTGTTCATCACACCCAAGATACTGAAAGACAATCTCACGGTGCGCTAACAAGAGAGTAAAGCAGGTTCTCTAATTGGCGGCGTCTTCGGACGCCGCTTTTTTTTCGGATGGATAATTTGGCCTAATATCAGTCACCCGCATGGATTCAGATAAAATCCTCTTATGAGCAGCGTCGATCTTCCGTCGATTACCGCAGACGCGAAGCAAAACATTATATTGGTCGGGCTGATGGGTGCCGGCAAAACCTCCGTGGGCAAAACGCTGGCGCGCTTGCTGGTCAAGACGTTTGTGGATTCCGATCAGGAAATCGAGCGCGCCACGGGTGTGAAGATTCCGCTGATTTTTGAAATCGAGGGTGAATCCGGGTTCCGTGCGCGGGAAAGCAAAATGCTGGCTGAATTGGTTCAGCAGCATAATGTGGTGCTTGCCACCGGTGGCGGTGCGGTCTTATCAACAGAAAACCGTGATCTACTGGCAGCCAGCGGCACCGTGGTTTATCTGCGCGCACCCGTCCGGTCGCTAATCAAACGCACGCGGCGCGACCGCAATCGGCCCTTGCTGCAAGTGCCCGACCCCGCGGCCAAACTCACGGCGTTGTACGAACAACGTGATCCCCTGTACAGCGGCATGGCACACCTCATCGTAGACACCGGCGAGCAAAGCGTACGGGTGCTGGCGGGGCAGATAGCGGATAAACTACGCGGACTGGTTTCCCATTCGATGTCCGCGAACACACCGTAGGCCCATGCGCACTTTATCCGTCAATCTCGGCAACCGTAGCTATCCCATCCACATCGGAGCGGGCAACCGCACGCAGACGGAACTTATTCCGGAAACGTTGCTGAAAGGCAAGGCCGTGGTCATCACCAACACGACCATCGCACCGCTGTATCTGGAGGGTGTTGTCGCCGCATTGCGCGCGCGAGGGGCCGATTGTTTGCCTATCGTGCTGCCCGATGGCGAAGCCTACAAGAGCTGGGAAACGCTGAATAAAATTTTCGATGCGTTGCTGTCCAACCGCTGCGAGCGCAAGACGCCGTTGATCGCACTCGGTGGCGGCGTGATAGGAGATCTCACCGGGTTTGCCGCGGCAACGTACCAGCGCGGCGTGCCGTTCGTGCAGATCCCCACCACCTTGCTGGCGCAGGTCGATTCCGCCGTCGGCGGCAAAACCGCGATCAACCACCCGCTCGGCAAAAACATGGTCGGCGCGTTCTATCAGCCGCAAGCGGTGATTGCGGACATGGATACGCTACGCACCTTGCCGCCGCGCGAACTGGCGGCGGGGCTTGCGGAAGTTATCAAATATGGCTTTATCCGCGACCCGGAGTTTCTCGACTGGCTCGAAAAGAATATCGATCGGCTCAATGCACTGGAACCCGAAGCACTGGCTTTCGCCGTCGAACGCTCCTGCCAGAACAAAGCGGATGTCGTGGCCAACGACGAACGAGAAACCGGCGAGCGCGCCCTGCTGAATTTCGGCCATACGTTTGGGCACGCCATTGAAGCCGGCATGGGATACGGCACGTGGCTGCATGGCGAGGCCGTCGCTGCGGGCATGGTGATGGCCGCGCGGTTTTCTGAAAAACTGGGCTTGATCGGGAAGGCAGATGTGCAGCGCGTGGTGGATATCCTGCGGCGTGCCAAGCTGCCGGTGGCGGCGCCCGACCTCGATGCGGCTCGCTATCTCGACCTCATGGGCCACGACAAAAAAGTCGAGGGCGGGAAAATCAAATTCATCCTGCTGCGTAAACTGGGCGCAGCCTTCATTTGTAACGATTACGACATGACGGCGCTCGGCGACGTACTCAGTGATGTGTCCGGCGGTGCGCAGTCCGCACCCGTAATCCATGCTTAAGCTCGCCCCCTATGCCGCGCAGGCCGCGTCCACGCGTGGGCGCGTGCATCGCGAACCTGCCGCGCAGGGGCGCAGCGAGTTTCAGCGCGACCGCGATCGCATCATTCACTCCACCGCGTTTCGGCGGCTAGAATATAAAACCCAGGTGTTTGTTAATCACGAAGGCGATCTGTTTCGCACACGATTGACGCACAGTCTTGAAGTCGCGCAGATCGCCCGCTCGATCGCTCGCCAGCTCAGTCTGGACGAGGATCTCACCGAAGCCGTCACGCTGGCGCATGATCTCGGCCACACCCCGTTCGGCCACGCCGGACAGGATGCGCTCAATGCCTGCATGAAGCCCTACGGCGGCTTTGAGCACAACTTGCAAAGCCTGCGCGTGGTCGATCACCTGGAGCAACGGTACGGCGGCTTTGACGGGCTTAACCTCACCTATGAAACCCGCGAAGGCATTCTGAAGCATTGCTCGCGCAAAAACGCGCTGCAACTGGGCGAGGTGGCCGAGCGTTTTATCAAACGGCGCCGTCCGTCGCTGGAGGCGCAACTGGTCAATCTGGCCGACGAGCTCGCCTACAACAATCACGATGTTGATGACGGCCTGCGTTCCGGGTTGGTGACACTGGAACAACTGTCCACCGTGCCCATCTTTAGCCGCCATCGTGAACTCGCGACCAAGGAATTTCCCAAGATCAATGGCCGCCGTCTGGTGCATGAAACTGTGCGACGCATGATCGGCACGCTGGTGGCGGACCTGACGAGCCAAAGCGCAGCCAACATCCGCGAACAGGATCCCCGGTCGGTGGATGAGGTGCGGCGCGCGCCGGTGCTGATCGCCTTCAGCCTGCGGATCGAAAAACAGCAACTCGAACTCAAGCAATTTCTGCGCGACAATCTGTATCAGCATTACCGCGTGGCGCGCATGAGCAGCAAGGCGCGGCGCATCGTCACCGAATTATTTGATGCGCTACTGGCCGAACCCAAGTTGCTGCCGCCGGATTTTCAGGCGCGCGCGCGTGACGACAAACCGCGTGCCATCGCCGATTACATCGCCGGCATGACCGACCGTTACGCCATGCTCGAACACCGGCGCTTGTTTGCGGTGGAACCGGTATAACAACCTGATTGCGGATCGGCGCTACCCCACCTCGCCCTACTCTACCTTCACTCCCGCCGCCTTCACCACCTTCGCCCAGCGCGCGGTTTCGGCGCGAATGAACGCGGCGAACTCTTCCGCGCTGCCCGCAACAATGTCGGCGCCGACGGCGAGCAGCCGGTCTTTCACCTCACCGATGGCCAGCACCTTGCGCACCTCGTCGTTCATGCGGTCAATGTGCGAGCGGTCCGTTTTTGCCGGCGCGACGATGCCGTACCATTCCTCGAACACAAAGCCTGGCAGCCCTGCTTACACGGTTGTCGGAATGTCCGGCGTGGCGGCGGAGCGTTTGGCGTTGGTGACGGCGATGATGCGCACGCGGCCGGATTTTGCATGCGCAGCGATGGTAGGGTAGCTGGTAAAAATCAATTGCGTCTCGCCCGACATCAGCGCGGTGGCTGCCGGCGACGCGCCCTTGTAGTGAATGCCGGCGAGATTCACACCCAGCATGGTGTTGAACTGCGCCAGCGCCAGATGCGGCGGCGAGCCGGGGCCGGCGAGAGACACATTGAATTTATCAGCGGAGGTTTTCACCAACGCCACCAGCTCCTTCACGCTTTTCGCGGGCACGGAAGGGTGCACCGCCATCACATACAAGCCCTTGGCCGCCAGCGTGACGGCCGCCAGATCGCGCAGCGCATCGTACGGCAGCTTGGCGTAAAGCGCCGGATTCACCGCGAGATTGCTGGTGGCAAAACCCAGGGTGTAACCGTCGGGCGCGGATTTCACCAGATTCTCGGTGCCGATGATGGTGCTGGCGCCGCCGCGGTTGTCCACCACCACCTGCTGCCCGAGCGCATCGGACAGCCGCGCGCAAATGATGCGCGCGATGACATCGGTGCCGCCGCCCGGCGGCCACGCGACAACCATGCGGATGGGGCGGTTGGGATGAGTGCCTTGTCCTTGTACTAGCGCGGCGACCGGCACTGCGGTCGCCAGCAGCAACGCGGCAGCCAGGGATTTCATGACGAATTAAATATAAGTATTTGTTTTTAAACAATAATTTCTAAGAGGCCTTCTGTTGCATACCACCAAACATGCGCAGCAGTTTGCCGTAGCCCGGAATGCTGCCGGTGTAGCCCAGTTTTTTCAGCGCGCCCCAGATGCTCACCTGCGAGGTGGAGAGCACCGGCTTGCCGAGGTCTTGTTCGAGGCGCTCGAGGATCGCCATGCTTTTCCAGTTAGTGCAGGCGAGCACGATGGCCTGCGCGTCGGCGCAATCCACTTTTTTGCCGAGGTCGTAAGCGGTTTGCACATCAAGGCGGCCGATCTGCAAATTGTCGATCACGTTCAAGCCATCCTTTGCGACGACCTTGATGCCGTTGGCCTCGATAAACTTCGCGCAGATGTCATTAACCTCGGGGCTATACGCAGAACCTAGCGCGATGCGCGTGATGCCCAGCGCCTTGAACGATTCGAGCAGCGCGGTCGAGGTGGTGGTCGCCGGTTTGCCGGTAACACGCGTGATGCGCTCGCTGACTTCACGGTCGTAGCCCAGGCCTTTCAAAAAACTCGGCGCGGTGGCGCCCAGAATAATCACATCCACGTCCGCGCTGGCGAGAAGCTTTGATTCCACATCCAGCGAATCGGCCATCTTGCCGATTGATTCGGGCGTCACCGTGGTGATCGGCAGGCGCGCCGTATGCAGCGTAACGCCCTCGGGCAGCGCCCGGTAAAACTCCGGTTCAACCGTGGTGTTGGAAGAGGGCGCGAGCAGCCCGATGCGGCCAGTGAATGACATGGTGGAATCCTTTCAAAGAGTGCGGCAAGTTTAGCAGCAAGCCGTGGATTACAATTCGCCCATTGAATTTCGGGAATAGACCATGAGCGCATTTATCAAAAACGCCACAGAATTTTTGTGGGAGCAACCCGACGCCGGGCACCACAACGGCGCCTACTCCAAAATGCTGGTGACGTCCGCGAACGCCGCGACGAAGCATTTTGATTACCGCATTTCGAGTTACCAGCCCAAGGCGCATGTCGCGCCGCACCGGCATAAAATCCAGGAGCAGATTTACCACGTGCTCGATGGCGAGGGCTTGATGGAAATCGACGGCGTGCGGCGCGTGGTGAAAAAACAGGATGTGATATTTATCCCGCCCGGCGCGGAGCATGCCTTGTATAACACCGGGTTTACCGATCTGACTTTTATTGTGGTGACTTCACCGCCGGAAGACAAATAATGACAACCGAAGCATTCGACGTAGTCGTCGTAGGCGGTGGCATGGCCGGTCTTTCCGCCGCCAACCGCGCCGCGCAACAAGGCCTGAAAGTCGCCGTGCTTGAGCGTGGCGACGGCCCGCAATATCTGTGCAACTCGCGCTACTCCGGCGGCGTGCTGCACATCGCCATGCACAACGCCAAAGATCCCGCCGAGAAGCTGATGGAGGTGATTAACAACGCCACCAGCGGCAAGGCCGACCCGGTGCTTGCGCGCGCGCTGGCCACCACGGCGGGTCGCGCCATCGACTGGCTGCAAAGCGAGGGCGCGAAATACATCCGCGTAGGCAACATCGTGTGGCAGCAACATGTGCTGGCGCCGCCGCGCCCCATCGTCGCGGGCCTAGACTGGAAAGGCCGCGGGCCGGATGTCACGTTACGGCAACTGGTGGCGAATCTGGAAAAACGTGGCGGCAAATTGATCCGCTTGCCCGCCTTGACGCTGATGGAAAAAGAAGGCCAGTGCATCGGTGTTGAAACCGGGGAAGGTGCGAACAAACAACAGTTCGAGGCACGCGCCGTGGTGCTCGCCGACGGCGGCTATCAGGGCAACCCCGCGCTGGTGCGCGAACACATGGGCATTGATTTCGCCAAGGTCAAAACACGCGGCGCGGGCACCGGCGTCGGCGACGGCATGCGCATGGCGCGCGCGATGGGCGCGCAATTTTCCGAGCTCAAATATTTTTACGGGCACATGCTGTCGCGCGATTCATTCACCAATGACAAAGTCTGGCCGTATCCGCAGTTGGATGAACTCGGCACCGTGGGCCTGGTGGTGAACGACGCCGGCGAGCGCTTTGTCGATGAAGGGCTGGGCGGCGTGTTCGTCGCCAACACCATCGCGCGGCTGGCGAATCCTCTTTCAACATGGGCAATTCTCGATCACGCGATTTGGGAAGGGCCAGGGCGCACCGCGCGCATCCCCGCCAACCCGCAATTGGCGAACGCGGGCGGCACCATCCACAAGGCGGCAACACTGGGCGAGCTGGCGATGATGACCGGCATCGACGTGGCTGGCCTCGAAGCCACCGTGGCTGCCTACAACAAAGCGCTCGCGTCCGCCGGTACCGCGAGCCCCATCGTGAGCCTCATGCCGCCGCGCAGCGCGCATCCCATCGTGCCCGCGCCCATCGCCAAGACGCCGTTTTACGCCGTGCCCTTGTGCGCGGGCATGACCTACACCTTTGGCGGCATTTTCACCGATGGCGATGGCCGCGTGATGAGCACGCGCGGCGCGCCGATTGAGGGGCTGTATGCCGTGGGCGCCACCACCGGCGGGCTGGAAGGCGGCACCGGCGGCGGCTATGTCGGCGGCCTCATCAAGGGCATCACGTTCGGCATGCTTGCGGCGGAGCATATCGCCCGGTGCGTGAAGGGTGAGGCGTGATACGTGATGCGGTAGTCCTTTTGTTGGCGGCGCTCTTTGCGAACACCGTGGCCGCTCAACCCTACCCCAACCGTCCGGTGCGCGTCATCGTGTCGGTGGCCGCCGGTGGCGGCACCGATACCGTGGGCCGTTCGCTGGCGCAAAAAATGAGCGAACGGCTCGGTCAGCAATTTGTCATCGACAACCGGCCCGGTGGCGGCGGTAGCATCGCGGTGGAACTCACCGCGCGCGCCAATCCCGACGGTCACACGCTGCTGTTCTCATCCAGCACGTTCGTTACCAACCAACTGCTCTACAAAGTGAATTACGACGCGTTGCGCGATCTGGCGCCCGTCAGCCTTGCGAGCGAAAATCCCTACGTAATCGCAGTCAATGCCAACGTGCCGGCGAAAACATTACCCGCATTCATCGCACTGGCGAAAGCCAAGCCGCGCGGCTTTAACTATGCGTCGTCCGGCAAGGGCAGTCTGTTGCATCTGACGGCGGAACTGTTGAGTTCGGCGGCGGGGATCGAGATGACGCATATCCCGTACAAAGGCATGGCGCTGGCGTTCCCCGACATCATTTCAGGGCAGGTACAGGTGGCGATATCCAGTGCGCTGACCATGCTGCCGCAATTACGCGGCGGGCGTGTGCACGCGCTGGGCGTCACCAGCCGCAAGCGCATGCCGGCACTCCCCGAGGTGCCCACCATAGAAGAAGCAGGCTTTACCGGCTTCGAGGTCACGCAGTGGTACGGCATGCTGGCCCCGGCGCAAACACCGCGCGGGCTGAGGCTGACAGTGCAACAGGAGATGGCGCGCGCCATGCAACAGCCCGACGTGCGCGCGCGGCTGACTGCGGAAGGCGCGGAGCCGGTGGGCAACACGCCCGACGAATTTGCCGTGCGGCTCAAGGACGAATTCGCCAAGTGGGCGAAAACGATCAAGGCCGCGGGCATTAAGGGTGATTAACGAGTTATTGCACCTTACCCAGAAAATCCATCTTGCCGATTTCAACGCCACCGTGACGCAGCAGGTTGTACGACGTTGCGACGTGAAAATAAAAGTTCGGCAGCACCCACGAATTCAGGTAGTCGAGTCCCTTGAAGTTGAAGGTGTTAGCACCGGCGGTGATGGTAATCGCCTTGTCTTCGCTGCCGTCGATCTGCGCGGCAGTGAGAGTTTTCAGAAAATCTATCGCTTTACGCACCCGCGCCTTGAGTTCCGGCAGGGTTTTCTCGTTGTCTTCAAACTTCGGAATGTCGATGCCGGCCAGCCGTGCGCCTGCGCCCTTGGACATATCGGTGGCGATGCGGATTTGCCGCGCGAAGGTAAACATATCGGGAAACAGCCGCGCTTCGACGAAGGCCGAGTCTTCAATCTTGCGCGCGGCGACGTGGGCGATGGCTTTGTCGAGTATGGCTTCGAGGTTGCTCAGTGATTTAATCATTGGCGGAATCGAAGCGTTATACATGGAAATGTTCATGGTGATCCTGTGGGGTTGAGGTGACACTGGGTGATGTAACGCGGTTGAGCGGCGCCATTATATTCGTTACAGTGTGACTCTCCCATGACGCACAGCCTCTCTCGGGAATAAACGTAAGTATTTGTTTTTAAACACTATTTTAATTAAGGTGTGTTATGACTCAGCCCGATTTCAGCGAACACCGCGTGATGCTGTCGAACAGCGTCACCGGCTTTGCGCGTGGCGTGGACTTCGCGCGCGTGCGCAAGTTGCGCGATGGCCAAACGGAATGTGACCGCGCGGCGTGGAAGCAAATGGCGGAGCTCGGCTGGCTCGGCGTGCTGGTGCCCGAGCCATATGGCGGCATGGGCATGACGCTCGCCGACATGGCGATCGTCGCGCAGGGACTGGCGCGCGTGCTGGTGCCGGAGCCGCTGACCGCCGTGGCCGTGATGGCCGCGCGCGTGCTGGCCGACAGCAATAACCCCGCGCTGAAACAAACACTGCTCGAACGCCTGGTGTCGGGCGACGTGCTGCCCGCCGTGGCGTGGCAGGAAGAAGCCGGCACGCTCGACGCCGCTAAAATCAAGGCACAGGCCACGCCCTTCGAGGGCGGGTTTCGTGTCAATGGCAGCAAACGGTTTATCGTGGGTGCAACGGATGCGGATGGTTACATCGTCTCGGCCAATGCACCGCAAGGCATGCAGCTCTTGTGGGTGCCACGCAACGCGGCGGGCGCGGCGATGATTTTCGACACGCTGGCCGATGGCCGCCAGTCCGGCACGCTGAATTTATTGGACGTGGCCGTGCCCAAAGAAAATGTCATCAACAGCGGAACGGCGGCAGCCGAATCGCTGGCGCGCGCCATCGATCACACCGCGGCGATTGCCAGTGCGGAATTGTGCGGCATCATGACGCGCTCACTCGACATCACCCTAGAGTATCTAAAAACCCGCGTGCAGTTCGGCAAGCCCATCGGCAGCTTTCAAGTGCTGCAACACCGCGCGGTAGATTTGTATATCCAACAGGAACTCTCCAGCGCGGTGCTCGCCGATTGTCTGGCCGTGCTCGACAGCGAGCCAGACACAAAAACCCGCGCCGCCGCCTCCAGCCGCGTCAAGGCGCGCTGCACCGATGCCGCCCTGCTGATTACACGGCAAGCGATCCAGATGCACGGCGCGATCGGCTTCACCGAGGATTGCGACGTGGGCCTGTACGTCAAACGTGCGATGACACTCGCCGCGTGGCTGGGCAACGGTACGGCGCACCGGCGGCGTTATTTCAATTGCGCCAAAACGGAAATCCTCGAAGGAGTCGCGGCATGAACCCCTTCAACGCCTTTAATACCATGGCGGATGACGCGTTTCGCGCCGAGGCGCGCGCGTTTTTCGAGAACGACTATCCGGCGGAACTGCGCTTCATGCCGCGTCGCCTGACCTGGGCGGAGAGCAAGCCGTGGTGGCTGACACTCTCTAAAAAAGGCTGGCTCGCGCCCAACTGGCCATTGGAGCACGGCGGCATGGGGCTCGACCCCGCCAAGCTGATTATCTACTGGGAAGAAACCGAACGTGCCGGCATCGGCCGCATGCCCGATCAGGGTGTGACCATGGTGGGGCCGACGCTGATCCGCTTTGGCAACGAAGCGCAGCGCGCGCAGTATCTGCCGAAGATACTCGCCGGTGACAACGTGTGGTGTCAGGGCTATTCGGAACCCAACGCCGGCAGCGATCTCGCCAGCCTGCGCACCGAGGCCGTGCTCGATGGCGACGAATACGTCATCAACGGCAGCAAAATCTGGACCTCCATGGCGCACCACGCCACGCACATTTACGTGCTGGTGCGCACCGACAAAAACGTCAAGCAGCAGCGCGGCATCAGCTTCCTGCTGGTCGACATGAAAACACCGGGCATCACCCTGCGCCCGATCCGCAACATCGCCGGCAGCGAGGAATTCTGCCAGGTGTTTTTCGACAACGTGCGCACGCACAAAGACAACCTCATCGGCAAACTGAACGAAGGCTGGACCATCGCCAAGGGTCTGCTCACGTTTGAACGATTAAACATCGGCAGCCCGCGCCGCCCTTTGCAGGCGTTCGAGCAGCTCGATCCGCTAGCGCGCGCGCAAGGGCTGTTCAACGACCAGGGTTTTGTTGATCGCTATACGCAATTAAAAATGGATCTGAACGACCTGGGTTCGCTCTACCAGCGCTACGTCGATAAAGCACGGCGCGGCGAGGCGCTGGGCCCGGACATCTCCATGCTCAAAGTGTTCGCGATGGACACCTATCAAAAACTCGCCGAACTGCTGCTGGAAGCCGGCGCCGAATACGGCGCATTTGCAGGCGAAGTAACCCTCGGCGGCGACACCGTGGATTTGATGTCACAGTTCTACACCTCGCGCCCCGGCACCATCTACGGCGGCTCGAACGAGATACAGCGCAATATTTTGTCGAAATACGTACTTCAATTGCCGTCCTAACCAGCGCATCAGCGCCTGCCCCTTGCCCCTCTCCCCTCGGGAGAGGGGCAAGGGATGAGGGAAGCTGCTTCACCACCGTGAAAGAGAATCATGCCCAGAAAAATCATCCACACCGACCACGCCCCAAAAGCCATCGGCACCTACTCCCAGGCCGTGCGCATCGACAACACAGTCTACTGCTCCGGCCAGATCGGCCTTGACCCTAAAACCATGCAAATGGTCGAGGGCATCGACGCGCAAATCCGTCGCGTGTACGACAACCTCAAGGCTGTGGCCGAAGCGGCGGGCGGCAGTCTCAATGACGCCGTGCGCTTCACCGTGTATCTCACCGACCTGAAGCACTTCGCCAAAGTGAACGAGATCATGACGACGTATCTGACCGAACCTTACCCCGCGCGCGCGGCGGTGGGCGTGGCGAGCCTGCCGCGCGATGCGCTGGTGGAGATTGATGCTGTTTTGTGTCTGGAGTAAGGCGTGAAGTGTGAGGCGAAACCCCCGGCGGCACCGGCGAACGCCCCACGCCTCGCGCCCCACGCGTCACTCGCCGGATTAAGCAAAGGCACCCTCGATAAACTCGCCAAGCTCGACATCGCCAGCAAGTTCGATCTGGTGCTGCACCTGCCGCTGCGTTACGACGACGAAACGCATTTGTATCCGGTGAAGGATGCGCCCGCTGGACGCGAGGTGTTGATCGAGGCCGTGGTGACGGAATGCGACATCAAGTACCGCCCGCGCCGCCAGTTGGTGTGTCATCTCGAAGACGGCAGCGGCACGGTGCTGCTGCGGTTTTTCAGTTTCTATGGCAGCCAGGTCAAGCATTTCACAGCGGGTGCGCGTATTCGCGCCTTTGGTGAAATTCGCCACGGGTTTTTCGGCGAGGAGATGGTGCATCCGCGTTACCGTGTGGTGGAGGCCGGCACGCCAGTGGCCGAATCGCTGACGCCGGTGTATCCCGCCACCGCCGGCATGGGACAGGACACGCTGCGCAAACTGATCGCGCGCGCGCTGGCCTCCGAAAAACTCGACGACACGCTGCCTGCCCCGCTGCTTAAAAAGCACCGGTTGCCGGCGTTTCGCGAGGCGGTGCGTTTGCTGCATAACCCGCCGCCGGATATCTTGCAGGACGATCTGCAAACGCGCGACCATCCCGCGTGGCGGCGGGTGAAGTTTGACGAGTTGCTGGCGCAGCAGTTGTCGATGCGCATCCATCAGCAACGCCGGCGCGGCGTGGGCGCACCGGCGTTGCGTGCGAAAGGTGCGCTGGTCAGCCGTTTGCTGAAAGACCTGCCGTTTCAATTGACGCAGGCGCAGCAGCGTTCCACCTCGCAGATCCGCGAAGACCTGATGAAACAGCATCCGATGCAGCGCTTGTTGCAGGGCGATGTGGGCAGCGGCAAAACCGTGGTGGCCGCGATTGCCGCCTTGCAGTGCGTGGAAAATAAGTTTCAGGTGGCGCTGATGGCGCCGACGGAAATTTTGGCCGAGCAGCACTACCGCAAGTTTTCCAGTTGGCTGGCACCGCTGGGCATCGAGGTGGCGTGGCTCTCCGGCAGCACTAAAAAAAGTGATAAAAAAAATATACTTGCAAAAATAGCGGCGGGTGAAACACCGGTGGTGGTGGGCACCCACGCGCTGTTTGAAGACGACGTGGTGTTCAACAACCTGGGGCTGGCGATCATCGACGAGCAGCATCGCTTCGGCGTGCGCCAGCGGCTCGCGCTGCGCTTGAAGGGCACGCAAGCCGCCTTGGGGAATGGTGTGGGTAAAGCGGCGGATCAAGCCCAGCCGCACCAATTGATGATGAGCGCCACGCCAATCCCGCGCACGCTGGCGATGAGCTACTACGCCGATCTGGACGTATCAGTGATCGATGAACTGCCGCCGGGCCGCACGCCCGTCACCACCAAGCTCGTGTCCGACACGCGCCGCGACGAAGTGATCGAGCGCGTGCGCGATGCCTGCGCGCGCGGCAGTCAGGCGTATTGGGTGTGCCCTCTGGTCGAAGAAATTGAAGCCGAGGCAGAGCCGGCGGACGGCAAACCCGCGAAGCCCTCGCGCAAGCCGGGGCGCGCCGGCCTCGAAGCGCTGCAACTCAAAGCCGCGATGGAAACGTACGAAACCCTCAGCGCCGCCTTCCCCGATCTCAAAGTCGGCCTCGCACACGGGCGTCTCAAAAGCGAAGAAAAATCCGCCGTGATGGCAGCCTTCCAGCGCAACGAGGTGCAACTGCTGGTGGCCACCACCGTCATCGAAGTGGGCGTCGATGTGCCCAACGCTTCGCTGATGGTGATCGAAAACGCCGAGCGTATGGGCCTGTCGCAACTGCACCAACTGCGCGGGCGCGTCGGGCGTGGCGCGGCGCAAAGCGCGTGTATTCTGCTCTACCGCACGCCGCTGTCGCCGATGGCACGCGAACGGCTAAAAATTATTTTTGAAAACACCGACGGCTTCGAAATCGCCCGCCACGATCTGCGCATGCGCGGCCCCGGCGAACTCCTCGGCGCGCGGCAAAGCGGCGTGCCGCTGCTGCGATTTGCTGATTTATCGGCGGATGTGGATTTACTCGACGCCGCGCGCGATGCGGCGGCGGTGCTATTAACTGAAAACCCGACTGCGGCACAGGAGCATCTGGATCGATGGCTCTCCGGGCGTGGGGAGTTTCTCAAGGTTTGAGGTTTTGAAAAAACGCCGTAGAGGAAATTATTGGTAGGTTGGGCAAAGCACAGCGTGCCCACCCTGCGCTCGCTTCTTTGCCGCCCAACAGGTTCAGCCGCGGGCCCGCGAAGCGGGACCGTCGGCTGGAACCTGTTGTTAGGCGACGACTCGCCACATGCAGGCAATGCGGTATCTCTGGCAAACGTCATCGACCGCCTTTGTGATTGCTCCCCATACATTGGGTCTCGAGAAACTCCCGACTGATGGATGCCCGATGGCAACTACAGGAACGGCTGTGCTGAGGCTCTTTATGCGAAGCTCTCGTGCCGGGAATGCTCTGACCATTGTTCCTCGATGCTCCGCCCGAACTTCATCTGCAATGGGAATGCCCTCGCTCCATGTGGTGTAACCGTGAAGCGAGGCAAAGATCTCCGGCTTCATAGTCTCCAAGAGGATCATGCGCGGACTCACGTGCTCAATGATCTGCCCCAACCAGGGCTTGCTTTCCTTCATGCCCGTCAGTAGTGACATGCCATGAATCTCCTTAAAATCGCTTTCACGGGCAGAGCGGCGAAATGCCAGGTTGGTTTTTGGGATTCGCCGAATCTGTTCTGAGCCAGACCGCAGCACATGTTGCAAGAACGGAAGCATCATGCGTTGAATTGTGTAGGAGCAATCCACGGAGTCGTGCTCGTAATTCTTAAAGAACGAAGCGGATGCTGACTTCAGGGACTCAGGCTGATCGGGATCCCCGACTGGATTAGCCCCAAGAATGAGCAAAGGCGCCGGGTCAATGCGACTGTAGAATATCTTGCATAGACGCGCGTCGGACAGGCCGGTGTGTGCCCGGTACTCTGAATCGATTGCCCGCATTAGCTCGACCGTATCCATCTGCCTATGAACACCCTCCGCTTTTCGTCGCCCGACTTTGATATGGGGCGACAGTTTTGCGCCCTAACTCGGCACGCTGTCCGGTTAACTTAGCGCCAAAACGTTCAGAAAAATTTTTATTAAACAATGTCTTAAAGCTGGCGTTGTAAGGTTTCATACAGCATTAAATTCCCACGAAAAGCGGCGCGGTCAAATGGCCGAGATTTTGCCCCTGTTCCTGCAAAACAAGACCCATTCGCTCATCAGCAATAATACGCGTAAACGGCTATTGCCGGATTTCGCGGGCACCAGCTCGTAGGTTGGGCTGACGCAAGAAGCCCAACGTTGCGGCGACACCGCATGAAACGACACGTTGCCGATCGGTGGAAACGGCATGCGCGCAGTGTTGTTGCGGTGCGTGCCACCACAGGGCTTGTGTTGGGCTTCCTGCGCGAGCCCAACCTAAACGCGCTTTACAAACCACCACCCCGCCCGCAAACCCCTTTCTGCGATAATCCCGGCAAAACAATAACCCCGGATCGAAGTGACACCAGCAACAACTCGCATGCCCCGCGACAAGCTCTGGCGGCTCGCGCCCAGCGCGGCAGGGGTTTATCAGCAGTGGCTTACGGATCGCGGATCGCTCACGCAGCGCATCGAGGCGCGTTCGCCGGGTATGAAAGTCAAAGTGCTGTTTCAAGGCCGCCGCCGTTTGCATCGCGACGAGCGGTTTCTGGCGCGTGGCGGCAGTGGACTGGCGCTGACGCGTGACGTGCTGCTGTACTGCGGCAACCAGCCCGTGGCTTACGCGCATAGCGTGCTGGCGCCGGGCGACCGTGGCGCGGGCTGGCGGCTGATGCAGGGCATGGGGTCGCGCCCGCTGGGCGCTGCGCTGTTTACCGATCCGCGTATCCGGCGGCTGATGCTGCGCCAGCGCAAATTGGGCCGCGGCCACGAGCTATACCGGCATGCTGCGCGCATCGTAAAATTCAACGGTACGCCGTGGGCGCGGCGCTCGCTCTTCGTGGCCGGCAATTCGCCTATACTAGTCACCGAAGTGTTCCTGCCGGGGGTGATAACGCTGTGACGCTGACGGAAAAACTAAACGCTTACGAAAAACTGATGCGGCTCGACAAGCCCATCGGCATTCTGCTGCTGCTGTGGCCGGCGTTGTGGGCGCTGTGGTTCGCTGCACCGCGCGTGCAGCGCCTGGATATCCTGCTGATTTTTGTGCTGGGCACCGTTCTCATGCGCTCGGCTGGGTGCGTGATTAACGACTACGCCGACCGCGACATCGATCCCCACGTCAAGCGCACCAAGTATCGCCCGCTCGCCACCGGGCTGGTGAGCCCGAAAGAGGCGTTGGTGATCGCTGCGGTGTTGCTGCTGTTGTCGTTCATACTGGTGTTGTTTCTCAATAAACTCACCATCGCATTGTCGGTGGTGGCGCTGGTGGTGGCGGCGTCGTACCCGTATTCGAAGCGGTTTTTTCCGTTGCCGCAGGCGTGGCTGGGCATCGCTTTCGGCATGTCGATCCTGATGGCGTTTACCGCCTATCGCAACAATCTGCCGCTGATTGCGTGGTGGTTGTTCGCGGCCAATATTTTTTGGGCTATCGCCTACGACACCGAGTACGCGATGGTGGACCGCGACGACGATATGCGGCTTAACATCAAGTCGTCGGCGCTGTTGTTCGGCGTGTTTGACGTGGCGGCGGTGATGGCGTGCCATGGCCTGTTCATTGCCATCATGGCCGGCATCGGGCTGTGGACGAAGCTCGGCGTCGCTTATTACGTGGGGCTGGCGCTAGCGTGCGGCATGATCCTGCACCAGTATCAGCTTATCAAGACCCGCGACCGCGACAAGTGCTTCGAAGCGTTCCGCAACAACAATTGGGCGGGCATGGCGATTTTTGCCGGCCTCGCGCTCGATATGTATCACCGCATTCGTATTTTTTGAAAGAAGGGTTACTCATGGTTTACGCCCGCCGTCTCTTTATTGCCGTCGCCCTGGCTGTGTCGCCTGCCGTGTTTGCGCAGGCGTACCCCACCAAGTCCATCCGCGTGGTGGTGCCCTTCGCCGCCGGCAGCGCCACCGACACCGTGGGCCGCAGCTACACCGCCAAGTTCAATGAACTGCTCGGCCAATCGGGCATTATCGACAACCGCCCCGGCGCCAACGGCATGATCGGAGCGGAGGCGGTGGCCAAGGCCGCGCCGGACGGTTACACCATTTTGTGCGGCACCAACAGCACCAATGCCGCGCTGGTGAGCTTGTATAAAAAACTGCCGTACGATCAGGAAAAAGATTTTGTGCCGATCGCGTTCCTTGGCTCGGTGCCGCTGATTGTGGCGGTGAACAACAGCCTGCCGGCGAAAACGCTGAAAGACATGATCGCGCTGGCCAAAGCCAAACCCGGCGAGTTTTTGTATGCCTCCGCCAGCACCTCGCAGCGCGTATCGACCGAAATGTTCGCCAACATGGCGGGCATCAAGTTGACCATGGTGCCGTATAAAAGCTCGCCGCACGCCATCACCGATTTGATTGCCGGGCAGGTGATGATGTTCACCGCCGATCTGGCGGTGACCATGCCGCAGGTGAAGGCGGGCAAGATTCGCGGGCTGGCGGTCACATCGATCAAACGCACGGCGCTGATCGATCTGCCGACAGTGGAGGAAGCCGGTGGGCTGAAAGGGTATGAACTGATCGCATGGTTTGCGGCCTACGCGCCGCGCGGCACGCCGCAGGCGGTGAATGATCGCTTGAACGCCGCCATTAATCAAGCCGCCAACAGCAAGGACGTCAAAGACCGGCTGATTACGTCCGGCATCGAAACCAGCCCGCACACGCCCGCGCAACTGGCGGAACGCACGCGCGTCGAAACCATCAAATGGGCCAAGGCGATCAAGGATGCCGGCATCCAGCCTGAATAATAAGTCGAGCATCCGCATCGGCTGCGGCGCGGGCTACGCCGGCGACCGCTGGGAGCCCGCGCTCGAATGCGTCGAGCGCGGCGACATCCAATACCTCGTTTACGAAACGCTGGCGGAGCGCACCATCGCGCTGAGCCAGCTTGAAAAATTGCGTGACTCCGCGCGCGGTTACAACCCCATGCTCGAAGCGCGGCTGCGGCTTGTGTTAAAGCCCGCGCTGGCTCGCGGCATACGCATTGTCAGCAACATGGGCGCGGCGAATCCGCTGGCCGCGGGTGAGGCGGTGCTTAAAGTCGCGCGCGAATTGGGCATCGCAAAGCTGAAAGTTGCGGTGGTGCTGGGCGACGACGTTACCGAACTGGTGCGCGGCATCGACGCGCCGCTGATGGAAAACGGCGAGCCGCTGGCATCGATCAAGCCGCTGATGGTGTCGGCCAATGCGTACCTGGGCGCGGATACGGTGGCCAAGGCGCTGGCGACTGGCGCGGACGTGGTGATTACCGGGCGCGTGGCCGATCCGTCGTTGTTCGTCGGCTGCATGCTCGACGGCCTAGGCTGGAGCAGCGAGGATTATTCCTGGCTGGGGCAGGCGACCGTCGCTGGGCATCTGATGGAGTGCGCCGGGCAAATCACCGGCGGCTACTTTGCCGACCCCGGCTTCAAGGATGTGGCGAATCTTGCGCGGCTGGGGTTTCCAATCTGCGAAATGCATGCCGACAGCGCAGCCTTCATCACCAAGCCCGAGGGCAGTGGCGGCGCGGTCACGCTCGCTACCTGCAAGGAACAACTGTTGTACGAAGTGCATGACCCCGTGCGTTACGTCACCCCCGATTGCGTGGCGGATTTCAGCGGCGTCAAATTTAATGAAACCGCGCGCGATCAGGTGAGCTTCGCGGGCGGACGTGCCGCGCCGCGCACGCCGACCTACAAGGTGAGCGTGGGTTATCGCGCCGGTTACTTCGGCGAGGGGCACATGACGTACGCGGGGCCGGGCGCGTTGAATCGCGCCAAGCTCGCGGGCGACATCGTGCGCGAGCGGCTTAACCTGCGCAACGTGGCGCTCGAAGAACTGCGCGTGTACCTGATCGGGCATTCGTCGTTGCATGCCGAAGCATCACGCGGAGAAAACAGCGATCCCTACGAAATCCGCCTGCGCGTCACCGGCCACGCGCAAAACCGGCTGGATGCCGCCGCCGTTGGCGAAGAGGTGCAAACGCTTTATACCAACGGCCCGGCGGGCGGCGCGAGCGACTTCATGCAGGTCAAAGAGGTCGTCGGCGTGCGCTCGATACTGCTTGATCGCGCCCGTGTCAAAACGGATGTGCGGATGCTGTCGCTGTGAAGCTGCGCGAAATCGCCCACTGCCGCGCCGGCGACAAGGGCAACACACTGAACATCTCTGTGATCGCGTTTGATGAGCGCGATTTCCGCTTGTTGCAGGATCAGGTCACCATCGAACGCGTGCGTGGCGCGTATGGCTCGCTGGTCAAGGGTAAGATTGAGCGCTACGAACTGCCGAACATCGGCGCGCTGAATTTTGTGCTGCACGACGCGCTGGCGGGCGGCGTGACCACCTCGCTATCCAGCGACCCACACGGCAAGAGTTTTTCATCGATCATGGTGAATATCGATTTGCCGGAGCCGGAAGTGGCGCATGGACGGAAAATCGCTTAAACGCGATGAAAACCCAACTCGTAGTGTGCGCCGTGCGCACGATCAGCCAACGTTTCGTTGCGCGGACGCATGATTGATCGTGCGCATGGCGCAAGCTACGGATCGAGTCGTTTAAAATAATGAATAAATACAATAACTTACGTGATTTTATCGCCCAGCTGGAAAAGCTGGGCGAGTTAAAGCGTGTTGGCGTCGAGGTCGATCCGCACCTCGAAATGACCGAGATTTGCGACCGCGTTTTAAAGGCGGGCGGCCCCGCGCTGTTGTTTGAAAAGCCCACCGGGCACACCATGCCAGTGCTGGGCAATCTGTTCGGCACGGTGAAGCGCGTGGCAATGGCGATGGGCGCGTCACCGGATGAAGACCCTCTCGCGCGGCTGCGCGAGATCGGCGAAACGCTGGCGTATCTGAAAGAACCCGAGCCGCCCAAGGGCCTGCGCGATGCGTGGGACAAACTGCCGTTGTTGAAGCAAATCATGACCATGCAGCCGCGCGAGGTGTCGAGCGCGCCGTGTCAGGAAGTGGTGTGGCAAGGCGATGAAGTTGATCTCGCGCGCCTGCCGATTCAAACCTGCTGGCCGGGCGACGCTGCGCCGCTGATTACCTGGGGCTTGACGGTCACGCGCGGGCCGAACAAAACGCGGCAGAATCTTGGCATCTATCGCCAGCAGGTGATCGCCAAAAACAAAGTCATCATGCGCTGGCTGGCGCATCGCGGCGGCGCGCTGGATTTTCGCGATCATGCGCTGGCGCATCCACGCGAGCCATTTCCGGTGGCCGTCGCCCTGGGCGCGGACCCCGCCACCGTGCTGGGCGCGGTGACGCCGGTGCCGGATGGTTTGTCGGAGTATCAGTTCGCCGGGCTGCTGCGCGGATCAAAAACCGAAATCGTCAAATGCCAGTCGCACGGGTTGCAAGTGCCGGCGAGCGCGGAGATTGTTTTAGAAGGTTTTATTTGCCCCGGCGAAACCGCCTTGGAAGGCCCGTACGGCGACCACACCGGCTACTACAACGAACAGGAAACCTTCCCCGTATTCACCATCGAACGCATCACCCAGCGGCGCGACGCGATTTACCACTCCACTTACACAGGTAAGCCGCCCGACGAACCAGCGATGCTGGGCGTGGCGCTGAACGAAGTTTTCGTGCCCCTGTTAAAAAAACAATTCCCAGAAATTGTCGATTTTCACCTGCCGCCCGAAGGCTGCTCGTATCGCATCGCCTGCGTGAGTATCAAAAAACAATACCCCGGCCACGCCAAACGCGTGATGTTCGGCATCTGGAGTTTTTTGCGCCAGTTCATGTACACCAAGTTCATCATCGTCACCGACGACGACGTCAACGTGCGCGACTGGAAAGAAGTGATCTGGGCGCTGACCACGCGCGTCGATCCGCGCCGGGACACGCTGATCGCGGATTCAACCCCGATTGATACGCTGGATTTCGCCAGCCCGGTGGCGGGGCTGGGGTCGAAGATGGGGATCGATTCGACGAACAAGTGGCCTGCTGAAACGGATAGGCACTGGGGTACGCCGATTGCGATGAGCGACGACGTGAAACGCCGCGTCGACTTGCTCTGGCGTAATCTTGGCTTATAGACAACAAAAAAGCCGGGATACTCCCGGCTTTTTGATCAGGGTTTCCCCTATTAGAAAGAGTATCTGACGCCCAAGGCTAGGTTTTTTGCTTTGTAATCGTCAACCTTATATTGCGTATAGCTCAAATTGATGCCGACATTCTTATTTAGCTTGTAAGTGCTGCCTATGCCGATGTAAGTATCAGTACCTTTTTCTGTCGCGCTAGCACTTGCCCCGGCAGCAACAGGAGTCCCGTTAAACGTTCCAGCAACCGTTGCTGATAGCGCTAATTTTGCTTCCCAGCGGTACCATCCCGCCCTTGCATTCACGGAAAACTGCTCGTTAATCGGGATAGTTAGTGTCGGCCCAAAGTAGAGGCCATCAACATCCGCACTCAATTTCGCAGCTCCTGTACCAACAAAGGTATTTCCACCTCTACGCACTGTTCCCGCACCCGTCCATGAGTAAGAAACTTCGCCAAGGTCTTGATAGCCTACTTCTATACCGAAATATTGATTTACTTGATAACCTCCACCCAAAGACCAGCTAGAAGCTGTGTCGTCCTTGGTGAGCCCTGCAATCGCGAAGCTCGGTATGTTGGCTTTTTGGCGACCAATGCTTGCATCAACGTAGATCCCTTCCCCTGCGGCAAACGCGGTAGCGCTTATCAATGCCGCACTTGCTATACACCCTGCCGCCGCCATTGCTCTGATCATAGATTTCATTTTCTGCCTCATGTTTATCGAACGTTAATTGAGGAATCTTGCCACTGTTGGCCAGCCGACGACCAAATCCTATTGATTTGAAGTCAGGACAGGCCAAGTGTAGGTGGGGGGGGATGTGTCAACCAAGGGAACCGTAATTGCCGCTAACAAATGACGGAAGTATTTTATTTGCAACAAAACGGTGTATTTTCTGCTAATTCACTCCTTTACCGCCCATGCACCCACCGCAATAGCGCATCCTGCACTGCGTTGCCGTTGAACGAATTCGCGTGGTTGATAAGCATCACCACCGCCACGCGGCGGCCTTTGGCGTCAAGCACGTAACCGCCTAGCGCGCGCACACCGCTTAACAATCCTGTCTTGATGTGGGCTTGGCCTGCAACGCCGGTGTTGGTCAATCGCCGGTATACGGTGCCGTCCACGCCGACCAGTGGCATCGAGGCGATGAACTCCGGCATCACCGGGCTGCGGTAGGCGGCTTGCAGCATTTGTCCGAGGTCGTGCGCGCTGACGCGCTCGATGCGCGACAGGCCCGATCCGTTTTCGATCACTAGTTGTGGCATGAGCAGGCCGCGGCTGGTGAAGAGCTGCTGCACCGCGCGTGCGCCGCGGTCGGGGGTCGCCGCGCCGCCTGCCGCCGCGCCTATCGTCAGTAACAACTGCCGCGCCATCACGTTGTTGCTGTACTTGTTGATGTCGCGCACGATTTCCGACAGGGCCAGCGAGCGTTGGCTGACCAGTTTGACCGAGTTGGCGTTGACATCGCCGTCGCGCACGCGGCCATTAAACACTCCGCCGAGATCGCGCCACAGGTGCTGGAACAAGCCGCCCACATAAGCGTTGTGTCCGAGCACGCTGTAGTAATTGGCCTGTTCGCCACAGGCGCGCGGGTACGCCCCGGCTAAGGTGATGCGTGCGGTATCGCCGGTGTCCTGCACCTGGGTTTTGATGCGGTTTATCCACATGCCGCACTCGCCCTCGCCCAGCTTGAGGTTGTTGATGATTTGAAGTTGCGGCAGCGGTGGGTCGACAGCGATGCGCACACCGTTGCCTTGCGCTTCGGGCGCGAAGGTGAGGGTGAAGGTTTTAAAGTTGGTGAGCAGCGCGTCGGGCGTAGTGTTGTAGGGCTGCGTGGGTTCATTGTCAAAGCGGCCCGGTTCGGGATGGTCGTTAGTGAAAAGGCGGCGATCGAGCAGCAGATCGCCGCGAATTTCGCGCACGCCTTTGGCGCGCAGCGCACGCAGCAGCATCCAGAAATGTTCGATGGCGAATTTCGGGTCGCCGCCGCCTTTGATGATGAGGTTGCCGACCAGCACGTCTTGCAGCATCACGCCTTCGGTGTAGATGTCGGTGCTCCACTGATGCGCGGGGCCGAGCAGTTCGAGGCCGGCGTAGGTGGTGACGAGTTTCATCACTGAGGCCGGGTTTAGCGGTTCCGCGGCGCGATGCGCGACGATGGGTTCGGCGGCGCCGATTTCCTGCACATAAACGCCGACGTTGGCTTCAGGAATGCCCGCCTTCGCCAACGCCTGCGCTACCGGCGGCGGCAGCTGTGCATGAGCGGCGCCGCACAAAAATATCAATAAAAACAAATAGATAATATGAGTTCGGGTCACGAGTGATGGGCTTTCAAGCGTTAATGAGTTCCAGCGTGCGCTGTGCCAGTAACGCGATTTCTTCGTCGCTGATGACATACGGCGGCATGAAATAAACGGTATTCCCGATCGGGCGCAGCAGCAGTTCTTTGCCGAGCGCTTGTTGGTGAAAATGGCGCGCGAACGCCGGGTCGTTGGTGTTGACCTCAAACGCCCAGATCATGCCGCTATTGCGAAAGTGCTTTACGCGCGGATGCGCGGCGAGGGCATGTGTCGCCAGGATGATGGCGGCGCTTTTGCCGCGATTGGTTTCGATCACGTTGTCGCGCTCGAAAATATCCAGTGTCGCCAGCGCGGCGCGGCAGGCCAGCGCGTTGCCGGTGTAGGAATGCGAATGCAGAAAGCCTCGCGCCACCTGATCGTCGTAGAACGCGGCGTAAACGGTGTCAGTGGCCATCACCACCGACAACGGCAAGTAACCGCCAGTGATGCCTTTGGACAAACACAAAAAATCGGGCGTGATAGCCGCCTGTTCGTGCGCGAAAAACGTGCCGGTGCGGCCGAAGCCGGTCATGATTTCGTCGGCGATCAGATGCACGCTGTAGCGGCTGCACAAGGCGCGCGCTTCGGTTAAGTAAGCGGCGTGGTACATCGCCATGCCGGTGGCGCCCTGCACCAGCGGTTCGACGATCAGCGCGGCGGTGGTGGCGTGATATTGTTCGAGATGATGCTCCAGTGACTTCGCGGCGAGCAAGGCGTAATCGCGCGGCGATTCGCCGGCATCGGCCAGACGCCAATCGGGGCTTTGAACCTGGGTACTGGCGCGCAGCAGCGGCGAGTAGGTGTCCTTGAACAACGCCACGTCGGTGACCGACAGCGCGCCCAGGGTTTCGCCGTGGTAACTGCCCTGGAGGCTGACAAATTGCGTTTTGCCGGGCAGGCCGCTGTTGCGCCAATAATGAAAGCTCATTTTCAGCGCGATCTCCACCGCCGATGCGCCGTCGCTGCCGTAAAAACAGTGGCCGAGTTTGCCTCCGGTGAGCGCGGATAAGCGCTCCGACAATTCAACCACCGGCTCGTGCGTAAAACCCGCGAGCATCGTGTGTTCCAGCGTGTCGAGCTGATCGCGCAGCGCGGCGTTGATGTGCGCGTTGCCATGGCCGAAAAGATTGACCCACCACGAACTCACCGCGTCGAGATAGCGCCCGCCATCAAAGTCATACAGCCAGCAGCCCTGCGCGCGTGCCACGGGAATGAGCGGCAACGACTCATGCTGCTTCATTTGCGTGCAGGGGTGCCACACTGCCGCGAGGCTGCGCCTTAGCAGCAGACTGTTGCGAGTGCTGGTTTGCATTCAGGGCCTGGATGTACTAAAACTTTCGCCAACGCTCAGGGAGGATAAAAACTTCATTCATACATTTTGCCTGCTCGCGGGCAATGTCTGGTTACAAATACGGTGTCGTCCTGACGGCGCTACGGTTAACTTTTCGCGCACACCGCCGTTATTGAAGTTAACACGGCACGCATTTTGCATTCGAGTTTATCACCGGTTCATCGCTGAAAAGGAGACTCTCGTCCATGCAACTTCTTGAACGTATCGAAGAACAGATCGCCTCTACCCACCTGCCGCTGGTGGGCGTCACGCTCGCTGCGGTGTCGTGCCCGGACACGCCAGTGATACTCACGCTGCACTGGCATGGATTTATCAAGGAGAAGCTCGCCGACGTGGAAGGCGCGCAACCGGTGGCTTTTACGCCGATTCCGAGTTCGGCGCTACAGGTAAACGAGCGCTGGGTGGATGTTGCCGACGTCGATCAGGCGACGCTGGATGCGGCGTGGCAGATGGGCGCGTGGGACGTGGCGTGCGCCGAGCGGCCGGGCTGCCTGCGCCCCGGCGCGCGCGGCAGTGAACCGCTGGAGTGCATGAAGGCTTTCGGCGTGTTTCCGTTCGGTATCAATGGCCGGCAAATCGTGGTCAGCGAGGCGCCGGATTCCGACGAGTTGCTGAAGCTTGCCGCAATGAAAGGGTATCTGATGTGGATGTTTCGCCCGGTGAGCGGCGGCATCTGGGGCGAAGTCGCCGACGATGCCACACTGTCGCCGGAGGGGCGCCGCGCCGGTCGCTGTCCGCTGCATCCGATACCGCCGCATGGTGACGCAAAGCGTCACACAGTGTACCGTTTCGGCATCCACGGGCCGCGCTCGGAACAACTCGCCAAGGCGTCTTGATGCGCCGGTAATGCTGTGGTGATAGGATGAAACACGCGCCGCCATTGTCAGGCGCCGCCGGAAAAGGCGGCCTATGTTGGACAATGAAACGGTTTGGGCATGAGTCTGCTGATCACGCAGGACGGCAGCGTGGCTTACGAGCGTTTCAAAGGCGGCGTGAAAACCTCGGTCAATGCGCCGCTGAAAAAATTCGAGGGTGACAATTTTGTGGTCGGGATGGGGATGTGGACCACGACTTTCGTGTTGTCCAAACCCCCGCAGCAGGACGGCAGACGCTGGAAAATGACGGTCGATGGCGTGGAGCTGACACGGACGATGGGTGATTTCTCCGGCCAGCCAGCCACAGCGATTTAAAAAAATATCAAATAAAACAAATATTTACGTAATGTAGTCGATAAGCAAGGCCGCTCGGCCTCTCCTAATGCCCTGATTTCACGTACAAACCTGTTGAAATTGCTGCGGTACGGCATTACCATTAGCACTCATCGGAGTTGAGTGCTAACAGCCCTGCGGTAGTCAGTCAGTGATGACATGATTGCCTCGGCCGCTCCGAAGATACCGAAACAAACCCAACAGGAGATAGCCACATGAAAATTCGTCCGTTGCACGACCGTATTATCGTGAAGCGGCTGGAAGAGGAACGCAAAACCGCTTCTGGCATCGTGATTCCCGACACCGCCGCCGAAAAACCCGACCAGGGCGAAGTCAAAGCCATCGGCACGGGCAAGCGTGGTGATGACGGCAAGTTGATTCCGCTTGACGTCAAAGTCGGCGACCGTGTGCTCTTCGGCAAATACTCCGGCCAAACCGTCAAAGTGGACGGCGACGAGCTGCTGGTGATGCGCGAAGAAGACATCATGGGCGTGGTTGAAAAGTAAGCCGCTGAAACCTAATCTGGAGAAATAATCATGGCAGCTAAAGAAGTCAAATTTCATGAAAATGCCCGCCACCGCATCGTGGCCGGCGTGAACATCCTCGCCGACGCAGTCAAAGTGACCCTCGGCCCGAAAGGCCGCAACGTGGTGCTCGAGCGCAGCTTCGGCGCCCCCACCGTCACCAAGGACGGCGTGTCGGTTGCGAAAGAAATCGAATTGAAAGACAAGTTCGAAAACATGGGCGCGCAGATGGTGAAAGAAGTCGCCTCCAAGACCTCCGACATCGCCGGCGACGGCACCACCACCGCCACCGTGCTGGCGCAGGCGATTGTGCAGGAAGGCATGAAGTTCGTTGCCGCCGGCATGAACCCGATGGACCTCAAGCGCGGCATCGACAAAGCTGTGGCCGCCACCGTTGAAGAACTGAAAAAGATTTCCAAGCCCTGCACCACCAACAAGGAAATCGCGCAAGTTGGTTCAATCTCGGCCAACGCCGACGAGTCGATCGGCAAGATCATCGCCGACGCGATGGACAAAGTGGGCAAGGAAGGCGTCATCACCGTTGAAGACGGCAAGACCCTCGAAAACGAACTCGAAGTGGTCGAGGGTATGCAGTTCGACCGCGGCTACCTGAGCCCGTACTTCATCAACAATCCCGACAAGCAAATCACCGTGCTGGAAGATCCGTACGTGCTGCTGCACGACAAAAAGATCGCCAACATCCGTGACCTGTTGCCGCTGCTGGAGCAAGTGGCCAAGGCCGGCAAGCCGCTGCTGATCATCGCCGAAGAAGTCGAAGGCGAAGCGCTGGCGACCCTGGTGGTGAACAACCTGCGCGGCATCCTGAAAACCTGCGCCGTCAAAGCGCCGGGCTTCGGTGATCGCCGTAAGGCCATGCTTGAAGACATCGCGATTCTCACCGGCGGTACCGTGATTGCCGAAGAAGTCGGCCTGCAACTTGAAAAAGCCACGTTGAAAGACCTCGGCCGCGCCAAGCGCATCGAGATCGAAAAAGAAAACACCACCATCATCGACGGCGCCGGCGACAAAGCCGGAATCGAAGCGCGTGTGAAGAACGTCCGCACGCAAATCGAAGAAGCCACGTCCGACTACGATAAAGAGAAGCTGCAAGAGCGCGTGGCCAAACTGGCCGGCGGTGTTGCGCTGATCCGCGTGGGCGCTGCGACCGAACTCGAAATGAAAGAGAAAAAAGCCCGCGTCGAAGACGCCCTGCACGCCACGCGCGCAGCCGTTGAAGAAGGTATCGTGGTCGGTGGCGGCGTTGCGCTGATCCGCGCGCGCTTGGCCGTAGGCAAAATCAAGGGCGATAACCCTGATCAGGATGCCGGCATCAAAATCGTATTGCGTGCGCTGGAAGAACCGCTGCGTCAGATCGTTTCCAACGCGGGTGACGAGCCCTCGGTGGTGCTGAACAAAGTGGTCGAAGGCAAAGGCAACTTCGGCTACAACGCCGGTACCGGCGAGTACGGCGACCTGGTGCAAATGGGCGTACTGGACCCGACCAAAGTAACCCGTTGCGCGTTGCAAAACGCCGCATCGATTGCTGGTTTGATTCTCACGACCGACGCGATGGTTGCCGAAGCGCCGAAGGAAGAGTCAGCCGGTGGTCACGCAGGTCATGGCCACGGCGGCATGGGTGACATGGGCGGCATGGGAATGTAATTTTCGCGTAGCGAAAATAACATTCCCTGCGGGCGGGTTACGAACAGGGGAAACCGAACGGTTTCCCC
>CAWUUY010000108.1:0-8797 GCA_963924885.1 uncultured Burkholderiales bacterium
TTGTTCCGGAACAGGGCCCGTAGCGTGCAAACCAGAAGGAAAAAGGAGGGCTACATGCTGACCAGGATACTGCGGCAATATGCGATGTTAGGCGTGGCGCTGTTGCTGTTGCTGTCGATGTCGTTGTATATGGGCGCCTCCACGGTATCGGCCGCGGGCATGGGATCCATCACCGTACGCTCGCTGCTCGGTCAACCGCTGGTCGCGGACATCGAACTGACAATACGCGACAAACGCGAACTGGAGGGGCTGTCGGCGCGCATCGCGTCCGCCGAGGCGCTCCGCACCGCAGGGGTGCCCAATACCACGACGATGCTGGGGCTCAAAGCGTCCATACAAAAAGGCAAAGACGGCCGATCCTTCATCCGCGTCGAATCCGTGCAGCCCGTTACCGAACCCACAATGAAACTATTGATCGAGCTTTCCAGCGTCGGCACGCACACGCTGCGCGAGTACAACGTGTTGCTCGAACCGCCTGAAGTGCAGCGAAAGTAAGGTGCGGGCTCCCTTTCTGTTCCGTCTGCCCTGGTTCGTTAAGATTCGATCCTGACCACCTTGAACACAACGCGCTCGCACGCCGCGTTGCGTTCAATAACCGCTTTAGGGCGCAGCACGATCTGGTGATCTTTGGTCGTCATGTACACCTAGTCCATGCTGGTAAAAGAACCGCTGCGCACCAGCACCTCCACTTCCGCCTCCGGTTGCACGGTGACGACATCGGCGCTGAGCAGTATCGCGAAATCCAGTGGCATCCGCTGCGAAACGCCCATCTGCGCCTGCCGTTCAGTCTCGCGCCGCATGCGCACCAGAATCGCATTGCGGCCAAGCAATTCCACGCCGACGTGCTGCTGCTTGCCTTCGAGGCGCCGCACCCGGCGTATCACGCCGACGCGCCATGCGCGCGGCACATCGCCTTCCACGCCCACCAGGCTGCCGACTTCCACCCAGTCACCCGCCACCGCGCGAATCACCGCGCCGTAGCCGCCCTCGCTCGCATCGTCCACCACCCAGCTTTCCGCCGTGGGCTGGTCGGTAAAATCCAGCGAGTCACTCACCGCGAATTCAAGCGCGCGCATGATGCCCTTGAATCCGGGCACCACGGTAATGCGAGCGTTGACTTTCTGCCGCTCCTGCGAGCGCGCCTGTGTGTTCCCCGACCAGTCACGATGTACGTGATCGAGTATGGAGATGACGAACGCGGGATCCGCAGGCCCGTCAAACGCCAGTCCGGGCGGCAACTCGCGCGTGGCTCGCACGGGCGCGCCCGGATGCTTCGGATCAAACCAGTGTGTGCAGCCGCTTTCGGGTTTCATCGACAACACGAAACTGGAGGCGAAATAGCTGACAATCGCCGAGGCAATGTCCTGTCCCCGCGGCTGCAAGGCCTCGCATGACAGCGCCGGCTGCATCAGCGCCTTGAGAAACTCACGCTTGATGGTGGTGGTTTCGCCTGGATAAATCAGCATCTCCGCATCGACATTACCCGACGCCACGGCCAAATACAGGCTCGCCAGCCCCGACCACAATTCCGCTTTGGGCGCGGCATAGCGAATGCGCGTCCACTGCAATTGACGCCGCAGCGAGCGCATGGCGCGTGTCAGCGCCACGGGCGCGTTGGTCCGGAACGCGGTAGCGCCATGCGGATCGGCGGCGTAACGTTACACGCATTTCACGTAAGCCGCCGCCAACTCGCTCCAGTAATCGTACGCGCCGTTCCATAACTCGCCTTCGCGCAATTTTTTCTGACGCGCAGTGTTCAGATATTCGCGCAACAACACGCGCGTGTGCTCCAACGCCGCAACATCCAGCCGCTGGATTTCAGCATAACGGTCATCCAGCGCGAGCCCGTCGGCACTGGCAATGGCTTCCAGCGCCTCGGTGAAATCTTTGACTGCAGCTACCGCGTTGACCGGCGGTAGCGCCGCGATCACCTCGCTCGCCTGTTTTACGCCACCATTGCCTGTTGCACCACGCTTCTCTTGCCAACCCAACATGACATTCCCGTCCTCGACTGTTCGACAGCCATTCTAACCATAAACCACCGGCCTTTCGTCCATGATGATTCCCCTGCGTTCGGGGGGCCACCCCAAGCCTGCGCAGACCCGGTAAAATGCGTGCTTATTGCATCCGTCGCCTTGCTGGCGTTAACCTGCCCGACCGCATCTTGATTTCCATTACTGTCAATGGCGACCGCCGCCAGTTTGAAGCACCGCCGACTTGCGCCGGTCTGGTGACTGCGCTCGGCCTGAAGGGCAAGCGCATCGCCCTCGAGCGCAACGGCGAGATCGTGCCGCGCAGCGCACTCGACGCGCATACGCTCGCGGACGGCGATAAAATCGAAATCGTGGTTGCGGTCGGCGGCGGTTAATCACTGGCCACGCTGTAAAAAAGGAACTTCTCAATATGACGCCTCACGAAAACATGGACCCGTTGCTGATCGGCGGCCAAGCCTTTGCCTCGCGTCTGCTGGTCGGAACCGGTAAGTACAAGGATTTCGCCGAAACCCGCGCGGCGGTGGAAGCGAGCGGCTCGCAGATCATCACGGTGGCGATACGCCGCACCAACATCGGCCAAAATCCCAATGAACCGAGCCTGCTCGATGCGATTCCGCCGTCGAAGTACACGCTGCTGCCCAACACCGCCGGCTGCTACAGCGCCGAAGACGCGGTGCGCACCTTGCGGCTCGCGCGCGAGATGCTCGACGGCCACGATCTGGTGAAGCTCGAAGTGCTGGGCGATCCGAAAACGTTGTATCCGAACGTGGTTGAAACCATTGCGGCGGCGAAAACACTGGTGAAAGACGGCTTCAAGGTGATGGTCTACACCTCCGACGATCCGATCATCGCCAAGCAGCTCGAAGAAATCGGCTGTGTCGCGGTGATGCCGCTTGCGTCGCTGATCGGCTCCGGCATGGGCATACTGAATCCGTGGAATCTGCAAATTATTATCGAAAACGCCAAGGTGCCGGTGGTGGTCGATGCCGGTGTCGGCACGGCATCCGATGCCGCCATCGCGATGGAGCTCGGCTGCGACGCCGTATTGATGAACACCGCCATTGCCACCGCGCGCGACCCGGTGCTGATGGCCTCCGCCATGAAAAAAGCCGTCGAAGCCGGACG
Organism: uncultured Burkholderiales bacterium; assembly: GCA_963924885.1. Lineage (GTDB taxonomy): Bacteria > Pseudomonadota > Gammaproteobacteria > Burkholderiales > SG8-41 > UBA5216. Next base: position 3,120 of record CAWUUY010000108.1, read on the forward strand.
CGAAGCGTTTCGCGCGGGGCGCATGCCGAAAAAACTCTACTCTGCCTCGCCCAGTTCGCCGACGGCGGGCATGATCGGCAAAAGCAGCTAGGCGTTGGACGTCACCGCGCCACAGCACCCGCACATCCGCAGCTACGTGCTGCGGCAGGGCCGTGTCTCCAGCGCCCAACAGCGCGCCTGTGAAACGCTGTTGCCGACCTACGGCGTTGCGTATGGTGAGTCGCCGATTGATCTCGACGCACTGTTCGGCCGCGCCTCGCCAAAGATACTCGAAATCGGTTTCGGCATGGGCGAAACCACGGCTGACATCGCCGCCGCGCATCCGCAAAATGATTATCTCGGCATCGAAGTACACACGCCCGGCGTCGGCAATCTGCTGAAACTGATCGACGCGCGCGCGCTCATCCATGTGCGCATCATCCAGCACGACGCAGTGGAAGTGCTGTACCACATGATCGCGTCCGCCAGTCTCGACGGCGTGCATATTTTTTTCCCCGATCCGTGGCCGAAAAAACGCCATCACAAACGGCGGTTGATCCAGCCACCGTTGATTCAATTGCTCGCGGAAAAATTAAAACCCTGCGGCTATCTGCACGCGGCGACCGACTGGCAAGAATACGCGGAACAAATACTCGCCGTGTTGTCCGCCGAGCCGACGTTAGCCAACACCGCAGCCGATTATGCCGAACGCCCTGCCTATCGCCCGCTGACCAAGTTCGAGAATCGCGGCCTGAAACTCGGCCACGGCGTATGGGATATTCTGTTTCGGCGGCGCTAAACTTCTTAGGGAAGTAGAAATTACAAACGTATCATTGTAGGGTGAATGGTTATGTCCCACCAAGTCAATTCTGCAGATCGTTCCAGCCGCTGCTCCAGCGCGCGTTTTTCATTGCCGCAAAGTTTGACGCCCTTTTCATAAATGGCATCCATCAAGCATGCCATGGTGCGCATACCTTTCCAGTAAAAATTTCCAGCTCGATTGACAACCGTATCCACCGTGCTGAGCAAGTAGCCGTTCCATGATTTTTCCAGTTCCGCCCAGTAACGCTCAATGGCGTTGTATTTGCTGTGATAAGGAGGGTAGTAAACCAGTCGCACACGCAACCCAGTCAGATCCGCAAACTCTGTCATGCGCAGAAGAAATTGGCTGCGCCGCCCATTGCATTCTGGTCCGTTGTCCAAATTGATGACGCGTTGCTTGATCCCTGATAGTTTAGGCACCCTCTGCCGCCACCACTGTAGTAATCCGTCAGCCATAAAGTCGCTGGTTTCGTAGTTCGTTCCGAAGAATACAAATGTTTTCCCAACGACGGGCTCCCGTATGCCGCCAGAAACCAATTTCTTCTTCATGCACATATCGTGATCCAGCGCCTTGGCCGCCTCGGCTCCACGAGAACGGCCGCCTCTGGAGTAATCTCCAACGTGAACTGTCGCCTTGGTATCTATGCTGATTCTCAAGGTGTGCTCTTCTGCATCGGCCTGTACGTTCACGCTTCTCACGTTTTCGAAGATGAGATTGGTTTCGTCTGTTTTTTTTGAACCTTGGATTTTGCAACTGCACAAAGCCGGTAATCTTGGCGGTTCAAGAGATTGGAGATGGTGCGCACACTGGGTAGGGTCGCTTTAGGCCAGCCCTTTTGAACCAGCGCTTCGTGTACCGCCTTGGCAGTCATGTTGGTGTACAGCAAGGTGGTGCGCAAGCTTGGTTCTGATTCGCTGTGAGGCTCCATGATTGCCTGTATTTCAGCCAACAGTTTGGGGTGCTTGCCTTCCGTTCTCGGCTTGCATCGGGCAGTGATGTCATTGACGCAGGCGATGCCACTTTGATGTTCATGGATACCTAATTCAACGGCTCGCCGATTCCAGCCGAACACATCCTCAGCAACACGTTGCTTGCCATCGAGTAACGCTACTGTCACATCCCCCATCGCGCGGCGCCGCGCGGGCCAGGGAATCAATTCAACCAGACGCCCAATCAAATCCACCGTCTCTGTAGGGACACCATTGCGTGCCAAGGTGCTTGGCTTCATAGGTAGCAGCTCCACCTGTATGGCATGGAGTCATTATAAATAGTACTTTAGTAATTACTATATCCCTTACTGTTGCCTGCTGCACCCTTACTGCACCTTCAGGCCAACGTCCTTAATCAGCTTGCCCCAGCGCGCGGTTTCGCTAGCCATGAACGTGCCGAACTGCTCCGGCGTGCTCGAGATGGTTTCGACGCCGAGTTCCGCCAAACGGGATTTCACGTTCTGCGTCGCCAGCGCCTTCACCAGATCCGCATTGACCTTGTCGACGATGGGGCGCGGCACGCCCGCCGGAAACAAAATACCCCACCAGTTCACCGCGGCGAATCCCTTGAGACCCGCTTCCGCCAGCGTCGGCAGTTCCGGCGTGTGCGGCCAGCGCTGTTCGCTGGTCACCGCCATCGCGCGCAGCTTGCCGGTTTTCATCGCCTGCATCGCGGGTAGCGCGTCCGAGAACATGGTAGTGATCTGCCCGCCCATGATGTCGGTAATCGCCAGCGCGTTGCCTTTGTACGGCACGGTAATCATTTTCACTCCGGCGATTTGCTGAAACATTTCACCAGCGAAATGCGACATACTGCCGGGGCCGCTGGTGCCGTAGGTCAGTTCGCCGGGGCGCGCCTTGGCCAGCGCCACCAGTTGCTTGATATTGGTCACCGGCATGGTCTTGGGCACCACCAGAATGTTGGCGGAGATCGTGATGCGCGATACCGGCACAAAATCGCGGCGCCAGTCGTAATTCACTTTTGCCAGCAGCGGCTTGGCGACCACGGGACCAAAGTTACCCAGCAAAAACGTGTAGCCATCCGCCGGTTGCCGCGACGCATACTCCATGCCGATGGAGCCGTCGGCGCCGGGGCGCGATTCCACGATGACCTGCTGTCCCCAGTATTCGGTGAGCTGCGCGCCGATGATGCGCGCCATCACATCCGAACTGCCGCCCGCCGGATAGGTCACCACGAATCGCACTGCCTTATTCGGATAATTTTGCGCCCACACCGGCGTCATGGCCGTGACTGCCAGCGCCGCCGCACCGATAACCGCTTTCACCAGACCATGCATGCTTGACTCCTCTCATTGGAAACCAAACATACTACACCAATATTATTTTACCTGAAGCGCCATTGCTATTACGTAAATATTTGTTTTTATTAACTTTTTTTCATTCTAGCATCCGGCAAAAACAATTGCAGCAGATCATTCAGAAATCGCCGCCCGGTGAGCGTCGGCGCAATGCGTAGATGGTCGCGGGTAATCAAGCCGCGCTGCTCGGCGGTCTCCAGCGGCTTTAACACGCGAGCGAGCGGCACGCCCGCGCGTTCGGCGAACAGCGCTGTATCGAACCCCGCGTTCAATCGCAGCGCGTTCATCATGAATTCAAAGCCGATATCGACCCCAGCGACGTCGTGGGTTTCCTGAATCGCATTGCCCGCCAGCGCCTTTTCCATGAACTGCTTCGGCTGGCGGTAACGCGCCTCGCGCACCACGCGATCCGGAAATGAAATCTTGCCGTGCGCGCCCGCGCCGATGCCGATGTAGTCGCCGAACAGCCAGTAATTCAGATTGTGTTTGCAGCGCGCGCCGGGTTGTGCGAACGCCGCGGTCTCGTAGTTATCGTAACCCTGCGAGGCGAGCACCGCTTCGATTTCAGTCTGCATTGTCGCTGACATATCATCGTCCGGCAGCTTCGGCGGATAACGGTGAAAGTAGGTGTTCGGCTCCAGCGTCAGGTGATACGCCGACAGATGCGGCGGCTTGAACGTCAGCGCCATCTCGATATCGGCCAGCGCTTCATCAATGCTTTGCTCCGGCAGGCCGTACATCACATCGAGATTGAGGTTATCAAAATGCTCGCGCGCGATGTCGATGGTGCGCCGCGCCTGCGCATCATCGTGGATGCGCCCCAGCGCTTTCAGATGGCGCGGATTAAAACTCTGGATGCCCAGCGACAGCCGGTTCACCCCCGCCGCGCGGTAATCGCGAAAGCGCGCGGCTTCGACCGTGCCGGGGTTGGCTTCCAGCGTGATCTCCGCATCGGGTGCGACCGGCAGGCGCGCGCGCACGCCGGCCAAAATTGCATCCACCGCTGCGCCCGACAATAAGCTCGGCGTGCCGCCGCCAAAAAACACACTGCTGATACGCCGCCCCCACACGCGCGGCAGCGTCTGCTCAAAATCGGCGATCAGCGCGGCAACGTAATCCTGTTCAGGAATCTCACCGCTGCCCGTGCGCACCTCGTGCGAATTAAAATCGCAGTACGGGCATTTCTTCATGCACCACGGAATGTGGATGTAGAGCGCGAGCGGCGGCAGTGCGGCAAAAGCCACCGCGGACGGCGCCAGAGGATGCTCAATCCTCAATCCGGAATCCTCAATCCTGCTTGCCGAGTTTTTCGGCAAGCAATGCCAGCGCCAGCCCGCGATGGCTGATCGCGTTTTTCTTATCCGCCGGTAATTCCGCCGCCGTCTTGCCAAACGCCGGCAGAAAAAAATACGGGTCGTAGCCAAAGCCGCCGTCACCACGCGGCGTGTCGATGATCTCGCCGCGCCAGCGCCCTTCGGCGATGAGCGGTTCGGGATCGTCGGCGTGGTTCACCAGCACGATCACGCAGGTGTAATGCGCGCGGCGGTCGGTTTTGTCCGCCAGCAGGGCAATGAGTTTGGCGTTGTTGCGCGCGTCTTGCGTGTTTCTATCGCCGACGATATTGGCAAACCGCGCCGAATTCACACCGGGCGCGCCGCCCAATGCCGCGACGCAAATCCCCGAATCATCCGCAAACGCCGGCAAGCCGGATGCTCGGCTGGCGTGCCGCGCTTTCGCCAGCGCGTTTTCGACAAACGTGCCATGCGGTTCTTCCGCTTCGCTGATACCCAATTCGGATTGCGCCACCAGCGTCAAACCCAACGGGCCGCACAGTTGCCGGAACTCGCTCAACTTGCCGGGGTTGCCGGAGGCCAATATTAGTTTAGCCAGTTTATCGAGTTTCACAAAATATCATTTAAAAAAAATACTTATGAAATAACTAAGGCGGCGCGCTGTTTGGCGATCAACGCGCCGATGCCACCTTGCGCCAACTCCACCATTTCATCCATTTCCGTGCGCGAAAACGGCGCGCCTTCGGCCGTGCCCTGAATTTCGATCAACCCACCACTGCCAGTCATCACCACGTTCATATCGGTGTCGCACGACGAATCTTCAATGTAATCCAGATCGAGCAGCGGCACGCCTTCGCGGATGCCCACCGATACCGCCGCCACGTGATCGCGTATCGGTGCTGACGCCAGTATTTTTTTCTCCAGCAACCCGTTCACCGCGTCATGCAGCGCGACAAACGCGCCGGTGATACTGGCGGTGCGCGTGCCGCCGTCGGCTTGCAGCACGTCGCAATCGATATGGATCGAGCGCGGCCCCAGCGCGTTCAAATCCACCACCGCGCGCAGCGAGCGACCGATCAGCCGTTGAATCTCCTGCGTGCGCCCCGATTGTTTGCCGCGCGCCGCCTCGCGATCCATGCGCGTGTGCGTGGAGCGCGGCAGCATGCCGTATTCCGCCGTCACCCAGCCCTGCGGCGTGCCGCGCAGATGCGGCGGCTGTTTTTCCAGCACGCTGGCGGTGCATAACACCTTGGTGTTGCCGCTTTCGATCAGCACG